>CALXPU010000004.1 GCA_944390455.1 uncultured Alphaproteobacteria bacterium
TGCAAATCTTATGGCTATGAAGTAGATCCTGAAATTTCTGAAATCTTCACAAAATACAGAAAAACTCACAACCAAGGTGTGTTTGATGTTTATACCCCAGAAATGAAAGCAGCTCGTCACTCTGGTATTATTACCGGTCTTCCGGATGCTTATGGTCGTGGTCGTATTATCGGTGACTATCGTCGTGTTGCTTTGTATGGTATTGATCGTTTAATCCAAGATAAACAAGAACAGTTCAAATCTCTTGAAGGTGAAATGACACCAGAGCGCATTCAGTTGAGAGAAGAAATTGCTGAACAAATCAGAGCTTTGAAAGAAATGATTGAATTGGGTAACATTTACGGATTTGACATTTCTAAACCAGCTAAAACAGCAAAAGAAGCTATCCAATGGTTATACTTTGGTTACTTGTCTGCTGTTAAAGAGCAAAACGGCGCAGCAATGAGCTTGGGTAGAACTTCTACTTTCTTGGATATTTACATTGAAAGAGATTTGAAGAAAGGTCTTATTACTGAAGAGCAAGCTCAAGAAATGATTGACCACTTCATCATGAAATTGAGATTGGTTAAATTTGCTCGTACTCCTGAATATAACGAATTATTCTCCGGCGACCCGACTTGGGTAACCGAATCCATCGGTGGTGTTGGTATCGACGGACGTCCTTTGGTTACCAAAAACTCTTTCAGATATTTGAGAACTTTGGAAAACTTAGGTACTGCTCCTGAACCAAACTTGACCGTTTTGTGGTCTAAGAGATTGCCGCACGCATTCAAAGAATACTGCGCTCACATTTCTATCAAAACATCTTCTATTCAATATGAAAACGATGATTTGATGCGCGTAACTCATGGTGATGACTATGCTATCGCTTGCTGCGTATCTTCAATGGTTGTTGGTAAAGAAATGCAATTCTTCGGTGCTCGCGCAAACTTGGCTAAATGTATGCTCTATGCTATCAACGGCGGTATTGATGAAAAATCTAAAGAACAAATCGGACCGAAATACAGACCGATTACTTCAGAATACTTAGACTATGACGAAGTTATGTCTCGTTATGAAGATATGATGGAATGGTTGGCAGGTTTGTATGTCAATACATTGAACGTTATTCACTATATGCATGACAAATATTGCTATGAAAGATCTCAAATGGCTTTGCACGACAGAGACGTTAAGAGATATTTCGCAACTGGTATTGCTGGTTTGTCCGTTGTTGCTGACTCTTTGTCTGCAATCAAATATGCAAAAGTTAAAACCATCAGAGATGAGAACGGCGTTGTTATTGATTACGAAGTTGAAGGTGATTTCCCGAAATATGGTAACAATGATGACCGCGTTGACCAAATTGCCGTTAACTTGGTTAAGAAGTTCATGGGCATGATTAGAAAACACTTTACATACAGAAATTCTATTCCGACCATGTCTATTTTGACCATTACATCAAACGTTGTATACGGTAAGAAAACAGGTAATACTCCTGATGGTAGAAAAGCTGGTATTCCTCTTGCTCCGGGTGCTAACCCAATGCATGGTAGAGATACCCACGGTGCGGTAGCTTCTTTGGCTTCAGTTGCCAAACTTCCGTTCAACGATGCTCAAGATGGTATTTCAAACACATTCTCCATCATCCCGAACGCTTTGGGTAAAGATGAAGTATTTATGGGTGATTTGGATATTCAACTTGATTGCGGATGCTGCGAAGGTACCTGTAAATAAAATTAGTGACAATGAGGCGAAAATAGTGTATAATCTTTAGGTAACACTATTTACAAATCACGGTTACGTTAATGAAATTTGTTTTTAAGAAAGGTAAAAAAATGGCTACTCAACAAGAAGAAAACTTGATCAATTTGTTGGACGGTTATGTTGAAAAAGGTGGTCACCATTTGAACGTAAACGTATTCAACAGAGAAACTTTACTTGATGCTCAGGCTCATCCGGAAAAATATCCGCAATTGACGGTTAGAGTTTCCGGTTATGCCGTAAACTTCATTAAGTTGACAAAAGAGCAACAAGATGATGTTATTTCCAGAACATTCCACTCTGCTCTTAACGGCTAGTTAGCAGGTTGAATTTCGAGAAAAAGCAAGATTTTAAATCTTGCTTTTTTTTTATTATGAGATATTGATACATCAAGGAGTAAAATATGTCAGAAATTTTAGGAAATATACATTCAATAGAAAGTTGCGGAACAGTTGATGGGCCGGGAATCAGATTTGTAGTATTCACCCAAGGCTGCCCAATGAGATGTCAATATTGTCATAATCCAGATACTTGGGAACTTAAAGAAAATCAAAAAATGAGCGTTGATAAAATCTTAGCCCAATATGATGGCGTAAAAGAGTTTTGTCATGGCGGTATAACTGTTACAGGTGGCGAACCGATGTTGCAAATGCCTTTTGTAACAGAGCTATTTAAAAAAGCACAAGCTCAAGGTATTCATACTGCTTTAGATACATCTGGGGTATTATTTAATAAAAATGACACTTCTAAAGTAGATGAGCTACTAAAATATACTAGTCTAGTTTTGTTAGACATTAAACATATAGATGATGAAGAACATAAAAAATTAACTAAACATACCAATAAAAATATTTTGGAATTTGCCCAATATTTATCTGAGATAAAAAAGCCGATGTGGGTCAGACATGTTGTTGTCCCTGGTATTACTTTTAATGATGAATATTTAGCACGTTTAGGGCAGTTTTTAGCAACTCTGCACAACGTCGTAGCATTAGATGTATTGCCTTATCATGATATGGCGATACCGAAGTATCGCAATTTGGGAATCCCCTATCCTTTGGAAAATGTTCCTCCTTTGACTAAAGAAGAGGCTCTTCACGCTAGAACTGTTATTTTGAAAACCTACAAGGAAGTCAGAGAAAAACAAAATAAATGAGTCAAAGAGGCATTTTTCGAGTAAGATTTGGCTAGAAATATTGCTGTTCTTGTTGATGATTAATTGTGGAATTTTGAGAAATTCCGCCGAGAGAAATATTATCCCTAAATGGGCTAATATTTTATATAAAAAAATTCCCAATATTAATCTATTGAATAATCATCACTCAACAAATGTGAAAATTACAATTTCGCTAAAACGAATGTGCCATAATGAGCATTGTGATTATAGAAGAGAAAAATATACTGCATTACAAACAAAAGGCTCTTGAAAAATCAGGAGCCTTTTTCTTTTGCCTTTATGGGATAAAAATTACCCAATGAATATAAAAATTGAAAAGAAACGTTTATCAGACATCCTAATTGCATAAACTGCTTAACATGTGTCGGTGTTTGTCCGAAAAAGTGCATCAAGTATAAGCTCAAAAAATAAAAAGTTGCATGAAAGCGATTTTTGAAAAAATATAAAGCCCATGTTATTCAAGGGCTTTATATTAGTTAGAGATTATTTTTCCCTGTTGCATAACACTAACGGTATCCACTCTTTCACATAGGGTGCTTCATTCTTCATAATAGTTACTACTGCTAAATCTATTTTCATGTTTCACTCCATAAACAGAATTATAAATTTTATAATTTTCTATTTATTAGCATCGTGCTCTTGCAAAAATTTTTTTACTTTTGTTGAACAAACATCAGGTGTTCTTGGTAAGTATACTACTTCACATAAATCTGATAAAAAATCAAATTTTCCTTTCCAATCATCTCCCATAACAAAAATATCTGCTTGATATTTTTGAATATCATTCCTTTTTTGTTCCCATGTATATTCAGGAACAACCAGATCTACATATCTGCAAGCTTCTAGTATTATTTTTCTTTGCTCATATGTATAATAAGACACTTTATTTTTTATCTTATTAAATTCATCACTAGATAAAACAACAATTAAATAATCCCCTAGAGCTCTTGCTCTTTTTAATAGATTTACATGTCCGTAATGTAAGACGTCAAAAGTACCATATGTAATTACTCGTTTCATTTTTGTAACTCCTTTTTTATATTCTGAATTAATATTTTTGATGCATTTGGATAATTTAGCATGATGTCTTTTTGAGCAAACTTTCTTCGCTCATTTTGCATAAAATCATCATTTTGTAGCACAACTCTATCTATAAAGTTTTTGATCTCTTCTGCTGTATAGGCTAAATAACAATTATCTAGACAACGTTGCCCTAATTTTGTAAACTTTTGTTTTTTATCTTTCTTATCTTTTAGCATATAGCATTGAGGTTTTAAGGTATAAAAATACTCTACTAAATAAGAACCACAATCATTAATTATGGCATCACTTTCTGCAAAATCCTGAAAATAATTACCTAAATGAGAATATGTTACATTTTCTAATGATTGAATTTTTTGTATGTAAGCATTAACATCTTGCTCACTCCATATTTTTTTTCTTATTAAAGCGGAGAATAATGCTGGATGTGGTCTAAAAATGAAATTAACATCTTTATATTTTACAAATAACTCTATAAATAAATCTGCATAGCGTAGAAAGTTGGATAAAGTTAGAATATTATTAAATCCGCCCTCTATTGAATGGTGAACAGCCAACATTATTGTTTTTTTATTCTTATCTCGTTTATGGTATTTCATCAAACTATCCATCTTTGTATATCCAGATAAAATAGCATTTTGTCCTTTAAATGAAGAATAGTTTTGCAATTCTTTTAGATTATATTTTGTTTCTACAGAAATTTTCCAACTTAAAATATAAGCATCCAATGCCAGAACAGATCTATCATATATGGAACGATAGAAACCATAATTTACCATGATGGACGGAATTGCCTTTTGCGCCATATAGTTTTGATTATAAAGGAAATATGATAAATTATAAGGCGTTGAAAATACGACTAAATCTGCATATGTACTTATATCTACAAACTCCATTGTTTCTTCATTAAATGCTTTAATGATATATTTGGAATCATATTGTTTTATTAGTTCTTCATATTTTGCATTTTGTCGTGATACTAAATTATCATCAAATCTTCTATCTGGAACAATAACTATCCTTGAGATAAAATTTTTATCTTTTAGCGTCTCTTCAAATAGACTTTGTGCAGCAAACATTGATGTATTATACACAAAGAAAAAGATATTTATTTTTTTCTTTCTTGCGTATTTTTTCTTTAATTTTTGAATATGCTCTCTATAAGCATTCTGAATCGATTGTACATAATCAGATTTATTTAATTTTTGTAAATATTCCTTTTTTCTTTTTATAGAAAGTTGTTTCTTTTGTATTTGCGACGAGAACTCTTTAATAATAATTTCGTATAATTGAGGATTTATTTGAGATATTAATTTCATAAAATCATTATTTTTCTCTTGGTGATCTCCTAACACGGCTTTTATCTTTACTAGAGGTGCTCTATTATTTTTTATAATTTCGTATGGAAATTTTACAGGAATCTGATTTTTATATATATATTGAGAATGTTTGAATCCATTCTCATTTAAGTATTCTGTTAGCCTTAATTCATATTGTTCTACAACATATTCTCTGCATAATAATTTCTTTACAGATATAAAAAAATCATGAAAATATTTACTTAAAAACACTTGTTTTTTAAATACATAAAAAAATGATTGAATATGTTCCGTGCCAAAAAAATTACATCCAGAAAATCCCCAAAAATCACATATTCTTTGTTCCATTGCTTTAAACATTTCTGAAAAAGGATATATTGGTCCTAAGCATGAGGAGTTGCAGACTACAAGTTCATCAACATCTTTCAATAAATTGTTATGTAGAGCATATATGTAACCTCTTTTATATGAGCCAAAATCATATTCTCCATGGTGGTTAAACTCTGCAAAGCAAACTAGTCCTTTTAATTTTGATACTTCTTTTTTTATAATTGGGCTATCTGCAATATAAATTATATTATCAACAACTTCTTTTAGACCTCGCAAATAATACAATTCGCTCTCTCTAATTGTTCCATCATAACTAAATGAAGCATATATGGCTAACCTTCTTTTTTTAATAGGGCTTAAGTCAAATTTACATTGATTTGTTGTTGTATTATGTGGAAATACACTATCTTTAATATCAGAAAATCTAAAATTTCTATTTTGTATTATTCCGTATTTTAAATAATGCAACAATGGGTTAATTTTAGCTTTTTTGACATCTGGGTTCAGATACAAATAAATATCATTATCAAAAAACATGCTAGGATTTCTTCCTTCTCTCCAGCCATTTTTTAAATAATGAACAATTGGATCAACTCCTGCTTTTGCAACATCCATATTCTGCTTTAAATACCATTTCTCGTCAAATAAATTAGAATTTTTTAGTATTATATAATTAGCACTATGTTTAATATTATCACTTCGATGTTCTTTTTTACCATATTTTAAATAATGAAGTAGAGGATTAATGTGAGCTTCTCTAATATCGCTATATAAATTTATATACTCTCTTGTGTTAAACTTAGGACCTGGATTTCTACCTTCTTTCCAACCATACTTCATATAGTGCTGAATCGGATCCATTTTAGCACGCTTAACATCTGGATATGTTTTCAAATACCAACGTTTGTTAAAATATTTTGATTTTGCAATCAGCTTATAATCGGCGGATTTTCCTTTATATTTATTGGTATACTTATCCAATAAATTGAAAATTTGCTCTTTATAATCTATTTTAGGCATCAACTCTTTATGCTCTAACATGTAGTGGAAAAGCGGACACCAATTTTTTACTCTTAATTCGGGATATTCTGCGAGATATTCTTCTGTGTCAAAATCTGGACTGGGGTTGCGGCCTTCTTTCCAACCATATTTTACATAGTGTTTGGCGGCGCCGATTTTTTTGGCCTTTACATCCGGATTTTGCGCTAAATACCATTTCGCATCAAATAAGGGAGAGTTCTTCACTATCTCTATTTGTCGTTTTTCATTGTAGTTCTTCTTATTGATTAAATGAAAAAATCTGATGACTTTCAATAATTTTAAATTCATTGCTTTTCCTTTCTTTACTTAGCACAAATTAGTAATTTGATTTTCTGAGATTATTCACGAAATTAATAATTTCATTCAATGTAGTCTGAGCATCTATTTGGGATATAATCAAACCATTCTTGTAATTCTTCACTCGCTCTGCAGGAGCCCCTATGTTATAGCACGCAACTGGGATATCCATGCTCATGGCTTCTTCAGTTGTATATGAAAAAGTCTCTGGCCAAATTGAAGGAATCAAGACAATATCTATTAAATTTTTTTGCATTATGGATGGTAAATCTTTTACATCGTATTGTCCCAGTTTTTGTGTATGAGATAACCTTAATTCGCTCTTTCCTGCTATAAATACGCGCACATCTTTATATTTAGGAAATAATTTATCTATTTCTTTTAATATAGAAGCCCCTTTAGCTTTGGAGATATTTCCTATTATGCATATATTGATACCTTTGTGAGCATGATATTCTACTTTTTTCATTGAAGGAATTTGGTGCGGAACAATTTTAATTTTTTTCTCTATATCTCTATATATCCTGGTTAATATGCTATATGTAGATTGTGAAAATACTATAATTTCATCAGCTATATTTTGCAGAAAATCTAACCAGGATTGCTGATATGCTACTATATTTTTGACATTTATCTGGGTTTTGCTGGACTTGTTCACACACTGAATACATTTTTTTAAATCTGTGCAATTACAATACTTTATTTCATCATTTACCATAGTGATATTTGGGCATATACATTGAAAATCATGCACTCTAAATGATACTTTGGTATCAACAATTCGCTTCATTTTCTTTATAAATTCAAGTGTTTGGGATATATCTTTGTATCCAGCCAAATTGTTTACAACTATCTTAGATATCTTTATTTTTTCTGCTAAGGCTTGTATATCTTCGTAGGTTACAAACATATGACTACTATAATCTTTATAGTGGTATGTACATTTCAACATAAAATCGCCATACTCTTGCAAAACAATAATCAAGCTTTGTTGCTTTAATTCATCGATTTTTCTTTGGGCGTAGGTTTCTGCCCCTCCTCCCCATGTATGATTCCACCATACTTCTGTACCATCTGATATAGCGGAAAAATAGAGTATTTCAGCAAGAAAATGCAAAGAAAGATAATCTGCATCTTTGAATATTTTGCTTATCTGCTTATTATAGTTTGGATATCTATTATTAATAATCTTTATATGTTTTTTGATTAATTCTTGCTTTTCTTTTGTGTCAAAAGAGCCTCCGTGTTTGTGCCATACAAATAAATTACTTGATATTGTATTTATATATCCAACTTTTTCTGCTCTTTGACACCAATCATTTTCTTCACCATAGCCTTTTTCAAATATCTCATCAAAAAAGCCTATTTTATCAATTACTTCCTTTTTCATTGCCATACAGAAACCAACACCTGTGGCAAATTTCATTTCTTTATTTGATAAATGTATATTTTGTAAAGCAATATTTACTTTTTCTAAATTTCCCTCAAAAATATTATCATGCCCTATAATTGGCAATGAAAATATTGTAGCCGCATTAGAAAATGGTGTTACACTCGCAACTTTATCACTTTGTTTAATAGGAAACATTAACCGTGATGCCCAATTTTGAGGTACTATTACATCGGTATTTACAATTACAACATCATTTTTAGCTTCTGCTAAGGCTCTATTAACAGATTTCACAAATCCTAAATTTTTTTCATTATTTATTATCTGAATTGTATTTTGAAAAAACTTTTTCTGTTTCTCTAAAAAATTTGCAACCCGTACATCTGTTGAACAGTCATTTACTACTATTAATCGGTATGAAACATCCGTATTTTTGCGAATACTTTCAAATAAATCTTCTAAATACTCATATCCATTATATATTGGAATGATTATATCTATTTCATCTTCTACCGAAATATGAGGTGCCGTATAATTTTTTACACCCAAAATTTCTTGGTAGCTTAAGCTATTAACGTTAGCATTTGTTTCTGGATGACTTGATATGCATATATTAAACAGAAATGTTTTTCTTCCTGATAGTCCTTTTATTTTTTTTAAATAAGGTATTTTGCCTAAAAAGTAATAACTCTTTATTTTGTTATTATTTTCATATGTTTCTATTTTGGTTATCAACGTTTTCATCATCACCTACCCTCGCCAATGTAATGCTAAATTGCAGGTTTTTAGCAGCAGATTGTTTTCTACCGGTAGTTCTGTCTTTTTCAGTAATTTTGATGAATTAACTCCTCCGAACACAATCGCGTTTAAGCATCTTTTTACTAAGTATCTGCCACATACTTCGCTAAATTCTTTTACTGGAACTAATGGGTGTTGTTGATTTGCCTCGTTGATTTTACTTAAAACTTGCTCTATCTTTTCTAATGTTTCAATATTATTTATGTGGCACTTACCTTTGGTAACGTATTTATCAAAAATTTCTTTTTCTTCTGCTGTCAATTCAATTCCGGCATGTTCAAACCAATGCGCATGAAAGTCGCATTGCTCTGCAAATATCTCCGGTTTCTTCTGTTTAGACACCATATCTTTATGGAAACGGTAGCGATACAATACCTCCGACATATTAGCCAACTTCGCATATTGTCCGATATCGTAATAAAACTTACGATCATTCAAGCTCACATACTCTTCTTTGTAACGAATATGGTGTTCCTCTACTAATTGACGGCAGTACATGGTGGTTGGATGATGAATGCTTGACTTAAATAACAATAAAGCTCTAATTTCTGCATCATCTTTTGGGTTCTCTATGGTCTTAAAACGATTGATTTCACCAAATTTTTTATATGCAGTACCAACTAACCCAACCTCTGGATGATTTTCTAGATACGCTACTTGTTTCTCTATACGTTGTGGTTGAGAGATATCATCATGGTTCATTACAGCAATAAATTCACCTTTGGCTAAATCCAATAAGCGATTGTAACTCTTGGCTACACCTAAAGTTTGTTCATTTTCAAAATATTTAATTCGGGAATCTTGATATGAGGATATAATCTCTTTTAAATGCTCATTCTCAGGACTATCATTTAAGATGATAAACTCATAATCCTTATAACTTTGCTCTAATATACTCTTGATTGCTTGCCTTAAATACTCGTCCTTTGTATTATATATCGGCATTATAACACTGACTTCAGGCAATACAACTCTCCTTGTTTTCAAGTCCGTTTCTCTTAACAAAGTCAACAAAACAAAATTCTGTTTACCCTTAAAATAACGAACTATTCAGCCTTGATGACTTTAGGACTGTGAAGGTGGGTAAATCTCTTTTATTTTGATACCGTTATTCTAAACGTATTATTTATTTTAACATTTAGCAGTGGTATATTATCAATAATTTTTATATTTTCAAGATAAATATTTTTTATTTACAATCTAATATTTTCCTTATTTTTTATTGTTTTGTAATCAGTTAATAAATCAACTTAATATAAATATTATTGTTTAACATTATACGCTTAATTGTGTGTATAATTTATATGTTTAATTTTATACGCATTTAGGGATATTTTTGTATTCATATAGATTGTTTAGTAACTTTTGTGGAAAACAGTATTCCTCTATTAATTAACTCATTTTTAGTTTCTTTTGCCCTATTTTATATTCAGAGATGAAATCTGTTATATTTATTGATGTGGTGGGAGATTTTATTATATGAGATATTGGAAATTACTTTTCCTTGTTTTTTTCTTGTATTCTGTTCCTCTTTATGCTCAAAATACAACTATCTCTTCTTTTAGTAAAGCGAAGAAAATCTTAAAAGAACAGGTCTATTTTGATAATAAAGAAAGTTTTTATTGCAAAGCTCATTTTGATGAAAATAACGGCATTACTTTACCTCAGGGATTTCACACTCAAAAACATAAGAAAAGAGCGTACAAATTAGAATGGGAGCATGTTGTACCTGCGGAAAATTTTGGCAGAGCCTTTTCTGAATGGCGCGAAGGACATGAAAAATGTATTGACCGTAAAGGTAAGGCTTTTAAGGGACGAAAATGCGCTGAAAAAGTAAATCAATCTTTTCGTTTTATGCAGGCTGATTTATATAATCTTTATCCATCTATTGGCGCAGTTAATGCTTTACGCTCTAATTATAATTATGCTGAACTATCGGATAATCTTCCAAATATCTTTGGTTCATGTTCCGTTAAAATTGATAATAAAAAAATTGAGCCACCTTCTTATACCAAAGGAGCTATTGCTCGTACTTATCTCTATTTTGATCAAGAATACCCTCAATATAAAATGAGTTCATCCATGCGTAAAATGATGTTAGCTTGGAATACGATGTATCCTGTTGATCAATGGGAATGCATTAGAGCCAAAAGAATTGAGAATATACAGGGAAATCCTAATAATTTTGTTAAAGAAAAATGTATAGAATTAGGACTATATCAACTACCTATTACGTCTAAAACAAAATTGGTTATGAAACAATAGAATTTATGACTAATAGTTGTATACCGTATTATTCTTAAATTATTGGTATTTTTTTTAATATTTCACTTTAATTTTTAATCAGATGTATTACATTATACTTTGTTGTGTTTTGGTTGGGAGTTTCTCATATGAAAAATATTCGTCCCTATCTTTTATCCTTTTTGCTATATCCTTTAACTACTCAGGCTGTTACTGTGGTTGTTCCTGCTGGTACAACGCAAGATGGTGGTGATGTTAATACGGTTGTTACTCAGAAAGTCTATGGTACAGCTGATAATTTTACCGTATCCGGCGATCAACAAGTAATGAGTGGCGGGGTTACACATAATAGTATTATTTACCCTTATGGACAACAAGATGTTGAAGTAGGTGGCACGTCTTACAATACCCAAGTTCTTCTTGCGGGACTGCAAGTTGTTCGTGGAAACTCTTACTCTTCTACGGTGGAATCTAATGGTTCTATTAATGTGAATAATGGTGGAAATGCCTATAATACTAATGTATCCGGAGGCAGCTTCTCCGTTCTTCAAGGGGGGAATGCTTATGATACCATTGTCAATTCCGGTACTGAATCTGTTTCTGGGACTGATACAAATGCAAACATTAAAGATGGGACGCAACAAATTAAACGCTATGGCAAAGCACTTAATGCTCAAATAAATGGCGGCACACAACAAATTGATGTCCGAGGAACCGCAGAAAATACAGTTATAAATTCCGGAATTCAAAATGTTTACGGTGATGCAATTTCTTCTGTCATTAATTCCGACGGAACCATGAATGTTTATAGTACCGGATATGCTGAAAATACAGTTATTTCCGGTGGAAATATGAATGTGAACTCTGGTGCTTTTTCCATGCAGACTATTTTGAAGCAAGGAACACAAACCGTTTATGGTCAGGATATTAGTGGTACAATTACAGGAGGTATACAAATTGTACTTGACGGTGGAGTGGCTGAAGATACCATCATCCAAGGAGGATTACAGCAAATTGGCAAAGATAGTTATGCTTTCAATAATATTATTTCTAACTCAGGCATTCAAGAAGTTGAAGAAGGAGGATATTCATATCGCTCTCAAATTTCTGACGGTGGAAAAGTTATTGCTAATGGCGAAGTATATGAGGCCAATATTAAAAATGGAGGCTCTTTAGAAGTTGCTTCGGGAGGCTTAGTGCAAGATACGACTGTTGCCGGAGGAAGTATGGCTGTTGCAGCTGGCGGAACTTCGCAAAATACAACTCTTTCCTCTGGCTCTATGACTGTTGCCGGTACGGATACCCAAACAACGCTTACCGGAGGTACCCAAACTATTCTTGCCGGTGGTGTGGCGCAAAATACTAATATTTCTGGCGGTGAGCAAATTGTTCAAAACGGCGGCATGGCGCAGAATGCTACTATAACTAACGGTTTACAAACTGTACAAAGTGGCGTTGTTACCGAAAATTCTCAAATTTCTGCTCAAGGCGTGCAAAATATTTTTAATGGAGGTAAAGCGCAAGGTTCTTCTGTTTCTGACGGCGGGAAAATTACCGTTGCTGGCTCTGCTCTTGCAACAACAGTTAACGCTAATGGCTCTTTAGAAGTTGCTTCGGGAGGCTTAGCGCAAGATACGACTATTGCCGGAGGAAGTATGGCTGTTGCAGCTGGCGGAACTTCGCAAAATACAACTCTTTCCTCTGGCTCTATGACTGTTGCCGGTACGGATATAAAAGCAACGCTTACCGGAGGTACACAAATTGTACTTGACGGCGGCGTTGCTGAAGATACCCTCATCCAAGGAGGATTACAGCAAATTGGCAAAGATAGTTATGCTTTCAATAATATTATTTCTAACTCAGGCATTCAAGAAGTTGAAGAAGGAGGATATTCATATCGCTCTCAAATTTCTGACGGTGGAAAAGTTATTGCTAATGGCGAAGTATATGAAGCCAATATTAAAAATGGAGGCTCTTTAGAAGTTGCTTCGGGAGGCTTAGCGCAAGATACGACTGTTTCTGGAGGAAGTATGACTGTTGCCGGTACGGATACCCAAACAACGCTTACCGGAGGTACACAAACTATTCTTGCCGGTGGTGTGGCGCAAAATACTAATATTTCTGGCGGTGAGCAAATTGTTCAAAACGGCGGCATGGCGCAGAATGCTACTATAACTAACGGTTTACAAACTGTACAAAGTGGCGGTGTTACTGAAAATTCTCAAATTTCTGCTCAAGGCGTACAAAATATTTTTAATGGAGGTAAAGCGCAATGTTCTTCTGTTTTTGACGGCGGGAAAATTACCGTTGCTGGCTCTGCTCTTGCAACAAAAGTTAACGCTAATGGCTCTTTAGAAGTTGCTTCGGGAGGCTTAGCGCAAGATACGACTGTTGCCGGAGGAAGTATGGCGGTTGCAGCTGGCGGAACTTCGCAAAATACAACTCTTTCCTCTGGCTCTATGACTGTTGCCGGTACGGATATAAAAGCAACGCTTACCGGAGGTACACAAACTATTCTTGCCGGTGGAGTGGCGCAAAATACTAATATTTCTGGCGGTGAGCAAATTGTTCAAAACGGCGGCACGGTGCAGAATGCTACTGTCACTAGCGGTTTACAAACAGTGCAAAGTGGCGGTGTTACTGAAAATTCTCAAATTTCTGCCCAAGGCGTGCAAAATATTCTTAGTGGAGGTAAAGCGCAAGGTTCTTCTGTTTCTGACGGCGGGAAAATTACCGTTGCTGGCTCTGCTCTTTCAACAAAAGTTAACGCTAATGGCTTCTTTGACGTTGCTTTGGGAGGCTTAGCGCAAGATACGACTGTTAATGTTGGAGGAACAGCTGAATTTCAAAGTGGAAGTACAGCAACCAATACACTTATTAAAGGTGGGCGTGTCAATATATTAGCTGGAGCTATTGCCGAAAATACGATAATTAATTCTGGTTTTGAATATGTAGCAGGTATCAGTAATAACGCATCTGTTAATTATTTGGGGTCACAAACCGTACAAAAGGGGGGCGTGGCTTACAATACAAAGGTTAACGCTTCCGGTACACAAAATGTATTAGCCGGAGGGGAAGCTTCTCATACTATTGTCAATGCCTTGGGTACTCAAAATGTCTTTCAAGGTGCTGAGGTTTCGGATACACAAATTTTATTAACTGGAAAACAAAATGTTTATGCTGGGGGAGAAGCTAAATCCTCAACTCTTTATGGCGGAACGCAAATCGTTTACGGAACAGCTTCCGATACAGTTGTTAATAGCGGCTTGCAAGAAGTCAAAAACGGTGGAAAAGTTATTTCTTCACAAATTAATTATGGTGGAATATTAACTCTCTTAGAAGGTGCTACTGCAGAAAACACGCAGCTTTCAAACGGAACTTTGCGTTTATTTAGCGGAGGTGACCTTATTGGTTCTACATCTGCTCGTAATAGTATTCTTTATATTTCCGGCAATAATTCCATTCCTGATTTACAAAGCGATAATTCTCTTATAAAAATCGGCTATAATCCGTCATTTACTACTCTTTATATCAATCAACTTAACGGAACCGGCGTTTTCTCTATGAGTAGTAATTTGGCTGCGGGTATTTCTGACTACATCAATGTTCAAGATGGTGATGGAAATTTTGGTTTGATTATTAATGATTATAGTCAGGGAACGGCTCCCGATAAGTTTAAGATTATTAACGAAAGCACTGCCGCTCATGATAGTTTTTATCTTGTTGGCGGAGCTGTTGATGTGGGAGCTTATCGCTACGATTTGGTACAAGAAAATAATGATTGGTTTTTGGAACATACTGAGCAACTTTCTGACGCTACTTATGTTGCCAGAAATACTTTTTCTGCTATTTCATCCCTCTTCTTCTCACATTTAACTCCTGTATATAATCGCTTACACTTCCAACATCAAAACTTTGATCATAATAACGGATTGTGGATTAAAGGCATTGGCAGGCGCGTTAATCAAAATTATAAAGACGGAACCTCCAGCCGTACAGATATTTATGGTGAAAGCCTTGGATTTGATCATCAAGTTTTCTCTTCTGACGGTATTCATATAACAGCCGGTCTTTATTCAGGCTTTACATCTTCGCAACAAAAATTTGATGTTGATGGTCAAGGTGATGGGCAAACGTATAGCTTTGGTTTATATTCAACATTACTGACTGATAATAAGTATTTCTTAGATGTGATGGGAACATATTTCAGACATCATCAAAAAAACAGAAGCTACACCCCTGCCGGTGAAAGCGTTATTGCCAAATTTAATACAGATGGATGGCAAACAGCTTTAACTGCGGGTAAACGTTTTGATTTTGATAATGATTGGTTCTTATCGCCGTTTCTTGGTATGAATTATATGTATGTTCAAGGTGTTGATTACCAAACAAACTTTAACACGCTTATTCAAGCTGATAGCGCTGATTATTTAAGTAACTCTCTTGGATTTACCGGCGGAAAATCTTTTTACCTTGATAGTGGTGTTGTTCTTGATGCTTATTCTCAAGTAAATATGATTTATGATTGGGATGCCAAAAGTTCTGTTGCTATTGCCGATTATTTCGCTGAAGATGATTTAGCTTCCCTTCATTACGAATTTAGTTTGGGACTTAATGCTACTTGGAATTCTCATAGTTCTGCATATATGGAGTTTACATCTCAGTTTGGTGACAAAGTAGATGTTCCTTGGGCCTTTAGTGTCGGCTATCAATATAACTTCTAATTTTCTCTATTTACAGCTACCTTAATTTATGGTATATTAGCATTAATGTAGCTTTGGAGGAGATATATTATGGAAAATGATACTAATCAACCGGAAATTTCTGATTTTGATGATTACACCGTTGATAAAAATAAAATTTTTGCTATTGTTCCGCATTCTCTTGATGCTGAACAATACAGATTAATTACTCGTGATAGGCAAAAAGATTTGTATTTTTATGCGGATAAAAACCGACTTGAACAATTTTCTTCCTCTCATCAAACCATAAATTTAGGTGAAAATATCCTTTCTACGGTTGAAGATAAAGGGTTTTATTTTTCTGAAACAATATATAATTTAGAGTTATGCTCATTTCGCTATCATATTGACTTGAAAATCTCATCGGTGGCTCCGGATACTTACTATATCATAGATGGTTATTACAATAAAAATGCTCCCAAAACAGATATTGACATAGATAATCCTGATGAATTAGCTAAGTTAAAACATTTATGTAGCTTGTCTTGGCCATCTATTAATGGTAGAGAAGTGGATATGGCCGATAAACTACAGCAACGAGGATTTTATGTTGAAAAAATCGGCCGAAGTGGTTTTGCTAATCGTAATTCCTTCGTGATTAAAACAAAAGAAGGAATTTTAGATGATGATTCCTTAGCTGTTATTAATCAAGCAATCAATGAACTTAAAGCTGAAAAAGAGAAACAGAAAGAAAACAACTTTATACGTCAATTTGCAGAGAACTCTCCTGACCCGAACAAAACTTATGCCGTTGTTTCTATTGGAGGAACTGAAGATAATCTGCGTATTCCTGACGGATATTCGCAAATTGCCGATGTCCGAACCGCTTGTACGCAGGATCATCGTCAGGGACATACGCATACTTATGCTGTCTTGTTTATTCACGATGAAACAATGATGAAGGATAAAAGGCGACAACTGACTTTATACGTTCCTAAAGATATGATTGGACTTGTTATCGGTAAAGGCGGCAGTAAAATTAAAGAACTTGGTAAAAAATATAATAAATTCTTTAAAATTGAACAATCGCCGACTGAAAAGAAACGCGACCAACTTAATGAATTAGATAATAAAATTAGTCACATCATCTATTCTGATGAAATTAAAGATACGATGGAACAAATCAATAACTTGGTGGGTTCATCATCTTGGCTTTCTCCTCAGGAACGCGAAAGTATTATAAAAAATGCTTCCGAAAAAGTTAAATCCCATGAGGAATTTCTCCAAAAACAAGAAGCTCTGCGTCGGGAAAATCAACTTTTTTCGTTGAAAGAAAGACTTTATGACAGTTTTGGTGAAAAACTTATTGATGCTGATGATGAACAAATTAAAAAAGGCGTTACAGATTATTTACAGCAAAATAAAGAAACTCTTACTTTTATGCCTACAGTGGAAGAGCTTAATCAGATTGATGAACAACTGCGCACTTCCCGTGATAATAAAATACAAATGCGAGAATTCCAAAAACAAGAGGAAATTCAAAATATGGCTGATTCTGTGCGCCAGTTTATGGATGCTGCTGAACGGGATGGAAAAATTGTTGAGGCTCCAGATGTCGATAAATATATTAAAGAAACTTTTGCCGACAGCGCTTATATTCAATCCGCACTTGAAGCCGGACAAAAAGAAGTTCAACTGCGCGCAGAAGAAAGACTTATCCGCGAAGAAGCAGCTAAAAACTTTGATAGAGTCGTTAACGAGGAATTTGATAAATTTCTCAATAATCCGCGAAATACCGGTGTGCATGGGGTGAATTACTTCTCTTCTGTCGGTAGAAGTCGACGTACAGAAGGCTATAGAAGTATTGCTTATGCTACCGGAAAACGTTTGAAATTATTACATGGCTCTTATGATGATGTCTCTCACTATACTCACCCAGATTACGAGGAATTTATAAATCTGACCAATAAAGTACGAGATGTTGAAGAAAATCGTCCGGTGATTGATGTTAATGATTACATTGTCAATCCTGACACTTATTCAAGTTACACTGAGGAGCAAGAGCTTGAAGATAATCCGATTGAATTGACACCAGAAGAAAAAGAAGCTCGCAAACAAATGCTTAAATCTGCTAAGGCAGCTGCTAAAAAAGATATGTCCGCCAAAGGGCAAAAGACGAAACAAACTACAACCATTAAAGGTGGGTTAGCGGGGTTAGCTGCATTGCTTTCCGAGCGCGAAAAATAATATTTTGTCTTGTAACAAAAAAGAGCTCCTGCATAAACAGAAGCTCTTTTTCATAATTCATTTTACATTAAATATCAAAAGGATCAAAGGCCGTATCTCCATATGTGTCATATTCTTCAGTCTTTAGCGGACTATACTTGAATTGCACAAAGATTGTTATTATCAGCCAAAACATTTGGAGATAAACATATTCTGTAATCATCTGCCAATTTGGTACTCCTAGAATAACAAATATTGTAAAAAAAGCTAGCACCACATATAAAAACAAATTCCAACCACTGTGATAATCTACCAAATAATTTGATGTTCTGGTTAAAAACGGTACTACCCAAAATATTTGCATTACCAACAAAATATGCGCATGACTTGTTGCCAATTCCCCCCGAAAAGTTATTAATTCCCAGAAGGTCTTAGTTGTTTCAACGTCTTGATTTAATCCTAAGAATTCCGGATATATTCCAACGTATACGCTGTATGCAATCAGAAATATCTCATAGAGAAAGACAACAAATAACATAAAATACGGACTTTTTCTGAACGGTAAAAATAGAAACATTATTATGTTTCTTAAACTAAATAATCTTTTTTCCATAATGCTTAGTTTTAATAATTAGAAATTTATTTTGTCTTATCAACTAGTTTCTTCCTTGTCAATATTTCAATATAATTATTTTTCTGGTTAACTCTTAATTTTGCTTGTATTTCGTATTGGCATGTATATTATCTTGGACATATGGATTTCATTATGTTGTACTAAGAGAGGTTTTTATGAAAAAAATAGCTGTCGTCGGTACCGGTATTTGGGGAACTGCTTTGGCTTTGACTGCTGCCAGAGCCGGTAATCAGGTTCTTTGCTGGGCCAGAGAACAAGAAGTGGTTGATGCCATTAATCAAAAACATGTTAATAAGCTGTTTTTGCCGGATATTCCTCTTCCGGATGCAATTCGTGCTACAAATAATATGGCCGATGTCTTTGAGTTTGCTGATGTTGTTTTGCTTACCGCCTCCGCTCAGTGGACACGTGCTACACTTAAGTTGATGAAACCTTTTGTTAAAGAAAGCACTATTATTGTTTTGTGTGCGAAGGGTATTGAAGTTGATACCGGTAAAATGCTTTCTGAAATTGTAGATGAAGAAATCCCAGGCGCAACCATTGCTATTCTTTCCGGTCCGGGATTTGCTATTGATGTGGCGCAACGCAAGTTAGCTTCTGTTACCATTGCATGCGCAAAAGACGGTATTGCCACTCAGTTGGCTAATATGCTCGGAACCCCCTATTTTCGCCCTTATACCACAACAGATATGATTTCTCCTCAAGTTGGCGGAAGTGTTAAAAACGTTATTGCTATTGCTTCCGGTGTGGTTGAAGGTGCGTCTTTAGGCGATGGTGCAAGAGCTGCTTTAATTACTCGCGGTTTTCATGAAATGGCTAAATTTGCGGACGCTCTTGGCGGTTCACTTACAACTATGATGGGAATGAGCGGTTTGGGGGATTTAGTATTGACGGCAAGCTGTTCTCAATCTCGTAATTTTAGTTTTGGTTATGAAATTGGTGTTCAAGGACACGCTAGAAAATTAATTGAAGAAAATACTCGCACGGTTGAGGGAATCTATACTGCTAAAGCCGTGATGAAAAGAGCGCGTGAACTTAATATTGAAATGCCTATTTGTGAAATGGTTTGTAGAGTTCTCTTTAACGATATGGCTCTCAAAGATGCTATGGCAGAACTTATGTCCAGACCTTATCGCGAAGAAGGCTTTTAAGTTCTGATTTTAACTTTCAAAAAAAAGCTCCTTGTTTTTAACTCGGAGCTTTTCTTTTATTGGTTTTCTAAATTTCTATGGTCATGCCATCGTATGCTAATTCTACATTTTTAGGTAGAGATGCTTGAATATCATTATAATCTACACGACAAGACAGATGTGTTAAAATTACACGTTCCGGCTGGATTGCATTAATTACTCTTTTTACATTTTCTAAATCGCTATGTCCATTCTTTTCCGAATACAAGCCATTGTTACATTCAATAATCAACAGCTTTATACCTTGCAGCATATCTAATCCAATTGGCGGCATTTCCTCCCAATCTGTTACATACGCACAATCTTGATAACGAAATGACGAACAGTGAAACTGATGATGAGGTACTTGAAAAGTTTGAAATTCAATTCCCTGACTGGTAAATGTCCCTATATTTGGCAATCGACGCCAATGAATTCCTGTACTTTCTTTTTCCGCACCATTGAACATAAAACCAAAAGATTGTCTTAGTTCTTTTTTGGTTTCTTCACTGGCCCATACCTCTATCGCATGTGCTTTACTGGAGCTTGCTCTGGATAATTCCGGAACGCCGGCTATATGATCATAGTGACCGTGTGTGATAAACACAGAATCAACATCGGTTATATTGTTTTGATTTAATTCCAAACGGAACTCCGGTCCGGCATCTATCACAAACTTCTTCCCTTCTATTTCCATATATAGAGAAGCACGATTACGAATATTTTTCGGATTATCGACTTGCAATTTATCCCATTGGTTAAACACCATGGGGCAACCATATGCCGAACCTGAACCTAATATAATGATTTTCAAGCTTTTATTTCCTTTTCCTAGAAATCTAGTGGATTTCCTCCCATATCTATTCTGAGTTGATGGGTATCATAAATGATGGTTTCTTTGCATATCTTGTTATTTTCATCAAACTCAAACACATCGCATACTTCAAATGTTGTTTCGCGCCCATCTTTAACAGCCCAATGATAGGTAAAATGTTTAATCATTACAGGTTTACCTTCTGTACTAATAAGTGTGTTGTGTAATTTTTGCCATGATTTTTCAACATCTGATAATGTGCACATCTTTTCAAAAAAGACACGGGGTTCCAGCCAGCCTAATAATGGTGAATAAACCTTTGCCTCAGGTGTAAATAAATTGCAAAGTCCTTCTAAATCATATTCAGCCAGAGCTTTCATATATTTAGCTATTATTTCTTCATATATCATTTCTTTACTAATCTTTTTCCCTTCCACTTATTATTTCATATTTGGTTGTGACTATATGGTGGATTATTCAAAATAACAAAAATATTTTTTGACTATGTGCAAATTTTCATCTTGGCAACTTCATTCTTTTGCGATTATCTTCTTATTTCCACTTAAAATATACGTTTCCATTTGAAGAAAAATTAAAAAACACTTTATCTGTCAAACTCTTCGTGAGCAATACTTATGTCACATTAAAAATTTATCAGAATCCTTTAAGAAACGTGTATTTTTCTAAACGAATCGCCATAAATATTGTAAGAAATTTGCTCAAAAAATTTTTATTCATTTCCACCCCACTAAAGCTTACGTATTTTATTCTTCTGATTTGCAAAAAAAATTATTAACTATAGCTCCAAAATTTAATATTTTATACATTTTCTGCTTTACTTTCTCAGTTTTTTTATCTTGTGAATAAAAAAAATCGCTAGGTAACTGTTTGTTTTATATGCAAAATTTAAAATTTCTCATAAAATTTTAAAAAAATTATTTTGCCTTAAGCGTTTCTTAAGTTTACAATGCAGAATAAAAGGTGTTCTGATAAACAAACTTTATTTACAACTTTTTATTTAGGAGAAAAATTATGAATAAGTTCTTTGCTGTTTCTGCTCTTGTATTAACTTTTGCTGTTGCTTCTAATGCTAATGCTCAAGCTCAAAATTTAGGCGGCGGTTTTCAGGGACCTACAATCGCATCTACAACTGTTGCCGATGCTCTTAAAATGAATGATGATACTCCGGTTGTTTTGGTTGGAAACATTCAGAAAAATTTAGGTAATGAAAAATATCAATTCGCTGACAAAACAGGCACTATCGTGGTTGAAATTGACGATGAAGACTGGAGAGGTCAAGTTGTTAAACCGGAAAACACCGTTGAAATCAGAGGTGAAATTGATAAAGAATTGCTCGGCACACCTGAAGTTGACGTTGACTCCATTATCTTAAAATAATCCTCTTGAAAGAACTTAAGATGAGAGTGCTTCTAATTGAAGATGACAGTCTTATCGGAGACGGAATTAAAGTCGGGCTTTCTAAGCTCGGCTTTACCGTCGATTGGTTTGATGATGGTGCTGATGGGAAAGAAGCCCTTTTGCTGACACCTTATGATGCTGTTATCTTAGATCTTGGTTTGCCGACTATTGAAGGGCTGGATATTTTAAAAGCATGGCGTAATGCTGGGCTTGATACACCGGTTCTTATCTTAACGGCCAGAGGTGATGTGGACGAACGCATTAAAGGCTTAAATTCCGGTGCCGATGATTATCTCGGAAAGCCTTTTGCTCTTAAAGAAGTTCAAGCACGTCTCAATGCGCTTATTCGTCGGCGAAACGGTATTACAAAACCGCTTATCCATTTCAAAAATATCACTTTTGCCCCAGATACCAAAACAGTTACACTTGATGGAGAAAAAGTGACACTGGCCCCACGTGAAGTGGCTCTGCTTGAGTTGCTACTACTTAATAAAAACAAAGTTTTATCCAAAGAAACGATTGAAAATAAACTATATTCTTGGGATGACGATGTGGCCAGCAACGCTGTTGAAGTGCATGTGCATCATTTGCGGAAAAAGCTGGGCAAAGATATTGTTAAAACCATTAATAAAATCGGCTATACATTGGAGGATTAATGCATAAATTTAAGGTCATTCCCCGTTTATCTGCTGTGCTTAACAGAATTAATGCCAAAACATTGAAGTTTAGCCTATGTTTTCGGCTTATGTTCTTTTTTGCGCTTGTATCTTCTATTGTTTGGGGAATTGCCGGATATATCTCTTATAAAGAAACGCGTGAGAGTATTGATGAATTTTTTGATACTTATCAAATGGCTCTCAGCCGTCAATTGGCCGCGGCGGACTGGAGCGCTGTTTCTTTGCGTACTCAGCACGCTACTGATAAATTAATTAAAAATATTGAAAATGCCGATGACGATGATGACGCTATCGGTTTTGCTATCTTTACACAAGATGGAAAAATGATTTTTCACGATGATGAAAATGGAAAATATTTTCCGCTCAACAATACCGCTTTCGGGACTTTTGTTAATGAACGCCTTGATCATAAAGGCGATAAATGGCGTCTACTTCGCCTTTCTTCCGCAGACGGTAAATATATTATTACCGTGGGACAAGAACTCGAGTATCGTGAAGATTTAGCGATGGATATTGTTGAAGAATTTTTGGCACCATGGCTTATTGGTTTCTTTTTCTTACTCTTTGCTATTGCCGGATTGACTTATTTTGAATTTAAACCACTGAAGAGATTGGCTACTTCTATTAATAACCGTTCGGCTGATGACTTATCCCCTATTGATGTTCAGAAATCACCGATTGAAGTCAGACCGCTTATTGATGCGATGAACCATATGTTTCAGAAAATCGCAACACTTCTACAACGGGAACGTAGTTTTATCTCTGACTCTGCGCACGAACTACGCACCCCTTTAACCGCACTTAAAATTCAGCTTGAAATCGTGCAAATGGCTGATGATGATGCTCAAATGCGTCAACAGGCTTTATTGAAATTACAAAAAGGGATTGAACGCGCTGAACGTTTGGTTGAGCAACTTTTAGCACTTTCTCGTTTGGAAGCCGATAACGGACACTATGACAATGTTGAAATATTGAATTGGGCTGAAATTTGCACACACCTTATTGATGAATATCGTTTAATGGTGGATAATAAAACAATTTCTTTGATAGCCGAAGATGGTGCACAACCTCCATTTACTACCGGAAACCATATTTTAACAGCGTTGCTTATTCGCAATCTCTTGGATAATGCCGTCAAATATAGTCCGAATAATGCGCATATCACTCTTAAAATCTCTGACGGAGAATTTACGGTTATCAATTCGGACACTGTGGTTGATGAAGCTATGTTACAACGTCTGACCGAACGCTTCTTCCGTCCGGCCGGACAAAAGGAAACCGGTAGCGGCTTAGGTTTGGCTATTACAAAGAGAATTGCCGAACTCTATCATTGTCAGCTTTATTTTGAAAATTCTTCGGAAGGATTTAAGGTTACCATCAAAGCCTAAAGCTTATTCTAATATTTTATGGAAATTCCCGTGATAACGGCATAGCCTTTGTTGTTATTGTCGCTATTGCGGGCATAACCTTTAGAATTGCGGTAAGCGTTTATCCAATACAATTCAACGTATTTATTAAGTTCATATTTATTGGACTGTAGCCATATATCATCTTGATGTCTGGTATTTTCGGCTTCCGTATGTAAATACGCCAAATTACTCTCAAACTTGCCAAAATCATAACCAATACTGAAATCCCAAGCACTACCTTCTCGATAATTATCAAAATATGCCGGAAGATGCTCATTTTGCGCTGTGGTTGATATTGGATTTTTATCGCCGTCAATCCATGATTTTTTATACGAACTTGATATTTTTAAGCCGTCATATACCCAGCGCACACCTCCGGACCAGACATTATCCGTACGGTTAAAAATTCCGTATCCCATTGATGTATATAACTGTCCGTATGGTAATTTCCAACGGTTTTGCATTGATGCGGTATAGCCGTCTTGTTGTTTTTCATATTCTGTATAACGGCTCGTCATACCTCGTCTTGAAGCATTATCCGGCGCATAGCTGAAACCAAAGGTGGTATTCCCTATTTCCGGCGTAAAATAACTTAACTTAAATGCACGACCGTCATCTAATATAGTTGTAGATTTCGGTGTGGCAAATTTCGTTTTTTTCTGTCCGTTAGACCAGTTGGCACTGCTCAAGAAATATGAAACATTGCTATCTTGTATCCCTACCCAGGTGATATCTTGAGCCCCCATGTGCATGATACGCGCCGCATTATATGTATACCCGATGGTTACTTTTCCCTTTTCTTCATCTTGCCACTTCAAGTATGGATAAAAACGCCAGTCTCCTCGTTCATAATCATTATCATGTTGGCGCATTACTACCGTATAATCGGCATGAATTCCTACTTTTTCTTTAGCGGAAATATTATAATCTCCCGATATTTTACCATCTGCACGGAAAACTAATCGGTTGGGCATATTATCAAGATTATTATCTTCTTTGGTTTCCATAATGCCATAATATATTCCGGCCACTCCTGATTGCGCTAATTCCCAATCTTGCGCATGCGCTACATTCTCTGTTGCCGTTATCAGCCCTAACGGTAATAGTAATCTTTTCATTAGTCCTCTCTTTTTGTGATGCTTTATCTTAGAAGATACATTCTATTTTTGCAATCTGTTTTTATTTTTTTCTTGACTTTTGTTCATGCTGCGTTATTTTATAATTGTTCTTGGTGCTTGCAGGGCTTATAAGCACGGAACTTTGATAAAACTGAGCCGGTTTGATGAGATTTTATTTTGAGTACTCTTTTAGAGTTTCATTGGCGGCTCCTTATAAGGAGTTTTTTTTATGTCTGAATATAAATACAAACACGGTTTAAGCATTATGAGAGCGCAACCCTTTCATATCGGTCATCAAAAACTGATTGATAAGATGCTCAACGAATGCGAACGCGTAACGATTGTTCTGGGGTCCATTCAAGAACAGGGAACTTCCAGAAATCCTCTAAACTACACCACCCGCAAGAAAATGATCCAAAATATCTATCGTTCTAAGCCGGAATATGAAAGACTTAAAATTGTCGGTATTTTTGACATTAATAATCCGGCGGAATGGGGAGAGTATGTTCTTGATTTTATCAAAGAAAGCTTTCCAGATTTACCCAAACCCGATGTTTATTATGCCGGTTCGGCTTATGATGCGCATTGGTTTAGAGAATGTTTCAATAATATTGAACTGGTTGACCGTACCGATCCGAACTTTCCGTTTGTTACCGGAACGATGGTGCGTGATATGATTAAATTCGGCGATGCAAGATGGAAAAACTTTATCGCTCCGGAAAATCATCATATCATAGAAGAATACTTTAATAAGAAAAAAGGTATTATTTAATTTTTTATCCATACATCTGCGTCTTCTGAAGGGCTTATAGAAGACAGATGTTTCTTAACCCCAATAAGCCTGAAGGGATTTATCTCATGACTAATAATCGTATTTTAATGCGAATTGATTTTCAAAATGATTTTGTTCATTCTCATGGCGCTCTGACCGTTAATGCGCCGGAATTGATTGATAAACATCAAAAATTTGCCGACAACCTCTTTCCCAGCAGTTTTGATAAAATTATTGATACATACGATACGCATTTTAACGAAACTTATCCGCAAACCATAGAAGCGCAAAGCTTTCCTCCGCATTGTATTTTTGGTTCGTGGGGATGGCAGCAGGCCGCTCCGTTTAAGAATGAACTTAATGTGGTTAAAATGTTTAAGTCCACAACTAATATCTGGAATGAGGTACGCTCTTACCAAGATTTGGCGCAAGATTGGAACGGCAAAAATGTTTATCTTTGCGGCGTTTTAAGTGATATTTGCGTGCAACAAGCCATGAACGGTTTGCTTAAAAAAGGTGCTAACGTTATTGTTATTGAAGATTTATGTTTAGGTAAAGACAGACAGATTACAGATATTCTTCAAGATGATGTTTATCGTCCGTTTATTGAGCAAGGGAAATTGAAAACAATTACCACCGCGCAATTTTTTCGTTCATCCCTTTTAGAAAAGAAAATCCAGCATAATCTTGTTAATAAAGCCAGAGGAGAATAGCCATGAATACACAAACTTTCAGAACCAGACCTAACCTTTTAGAAACAGGTTCTCCGCTCTTTTGTGATTTTTATCATTTAACGATGGCACAAACGTGGTTTTTAGACGGAAAAGCCGAAGAACATAAAGTTTCTGAAGCTTTTTTCCGTAAATGTCCTTTTGGTGGCAGCTACTTAATGGCGGCTGGCTTAGGTGAATTTTTACAATGGATTGATAATTGGTATTTTTCTGATGAGGATATAGCGGATTTGCGAACCTATACAAATGCTGACGGAACTCCTGTTTTTTGTGATGAATTTATTGACTTTGTTAAAGGAAAAACTTTAAAAGTTAATATTAACGCACTGAAAGAAGGAGAAATTGTTTTTCCGAACGAGCCGGTTTATTCTATTTCCGGTCCTAATTGGCAAGTTGAAATTGTTGAAGCGGCTTTATTAAATATCTTTAATCCGCAAAGTCTTATTGCCACAAAAGCATCTCGTATGGCTTTAGCAGCTTCTGCTGATAATATTAAGCGTCCATTATTGGAATTTGGTTTGCGTCGTGATCACGAATTAGGTGGTTTTACAGAAACACGCGCCGCTTTTATTGGTGGTGCCACCGCTACTTCTAATACCAAAGCCGCCAGACACTATAATATTCCGGCAGCAGGCACTATGGCTCACTCTTTTATTATGAGTTACGAAAAAGAACTTGATGCGTTTAAGGCGTATATACGGCACAATCCATCTAATACCACTTTGCTGGTTGATACGTATGATACAAGGCAAGGTATTCAAAATGCTATTCAAGCCTCTCTTGATACAAAAATTCCGCTTATGGGTATTCGTATTGATTCCGGCGATTTGGCTTATTGGGGAAAAGAGGCGCGGCGAATGCTGGATGATGCCGGTTTTAACAAAACAAAACTGGTGGCTTCCAATGATTTGGACGAGCATTTAATTGAAAATCTATTGTTGGTTCAGAAAGCTCCTTACGATATTATGGCGCCGGTACCAAACTGGTTACAGCATATGACACCCCTGCCCTTGGTGGTGTTTTCAAAACAAAATCTTATTTAGGTAAGCCTAAAATTAAAGTCGCAGAAGGAAAAACTACTATTCCTGGTGCTACAAACGTTATCCGTATTGAGAAAAACGGACAATTTAACGGTGACATCATTTGCAAGGCTGATGACGAAATTATTAAAGACGGAGAAATTTCTCGTAATCTAACTTCGTATACGTTAGGTAGCACTAATCAATCTCGTATTACATTTGCTAAAGGAGAAAAAGCTCATTTACTCTTATCTCCGGTGGTTCGCGAGGGAAAAATTATTGTCGAGCCTGAATTGGATTTACGCCTTCTGCAACAGCGAGGACACACTAATCTGGCAAAATTTGACGAGGCTTATAAAAGACTTGTTAATCCCCATGTTTACGGCGTTGGTTTGGAAGCCGGTTTATTTGCTTTGCAACAAAATTTAATTCAGGCGCATCGTACGATGTAATATTTTAGGAGATTATACTATGGAAAATATTTGGAACAAACTTAAGCTTGGTTTGAGTGATTATTGTCAGAAAAATGGGTTTCATCAAGTTATTTTAGGACTTTCCGGTGGACTTGATTCCGCTATTACCGCCGTATTGGCAGCTGATACGCTGGGCGGAAAAAACGTTAAGGCGGTCATGATGAAAACACGCTATACTTCTGATTTAAGCCTTAAAATTGCACGAAAAATTGCAGAACTCAATCATCTTGATTTTCAAGAACTTGACATTGAACCACTCATTCAAACAGAAACCTCTTTTCTAGAGCAAGCCTTTGATGATGATGTTAAAGGGCTAACTTTAGAAAATCTACAAGCAAGAATTCGGGGGCAAATTCTTATGGCTTTTTCTAATCAGATTGATGGGTTGGTTTTAGCTTGTGGTAATAAATCTGAGGCTTTAACCGGTTACTGTACTCTGTACGGCGATACATGTGGCGGTTTGATGCCTATCGGAAATCTCTACAAAACTACTATTTTTGAATTGGCTAAGTGGCGTAACAGCTTAAATATGGTTCTTCCTGATGAGGTTATTACACGAGCCCCTTCCGCCGAACTTGCCGAAGGTCAGAAAGATGAAAACACTCTTCCGCCTTATGCTGTTTTAGACCGCATTTTGAAACTTATGGTTGATGAGCAAAAATCTGTTGAGGAACTTTGTTCTCTTGGCTTTGAACCTGCAACCGTGCAACGCGTTCAGCAACTTGTACAACGTTCAGCTTTCAAACGTAAGCAAATGGCGGACGCTTTACCGCTTTAGGGTTTCTTATTTCAAAAAAGCACCTCCTTTCATTGGAGGTGCTTGGTTTTATTCCAGTTCGCTTTTTAGAATTTTCAATGCTTTTAATCCATTCGGAAATCCTATGTATGGCATACATTGTATAATCGCTGCGGCTACTTCTTCCGGCTTATTTCCTGCTTTTAGACTTCCTTTTATATGGCTTGATAAAGTATCCCAGTTGCCTGAGGTTACCAATATTCCGATAGTCAGTAATTCTCTGGTTTTCATATCTAGCACGCCTCGAGTGCAAAAATCTCCGAAATATACTTCTGTCAATAAGCGAGCTGCTTCATCGCCCATATTTTTAGGTAGTCCTTCTAACATGTCCTTTATCTCAGTGCCATACAACGGTTGTTGCAAAGCCAGGCCTTTTTCGTGGCGATTTTCTTCAGTTACTTGGTTTTGATTTTCTAATGGTAATTTAATTCCATTTTCGGTAAACACCTCATTTATCGTATTGAGTGCGTTTAATGTTTTCGGAAACCCTATAAATGGAGCACACTGATATACGGCCTCTCTTAACTCCAATGGTGTCACCCCGACATTTAACGCAGCTTGAGCATGCGCTTTTAACTGCGGTAATGTTTGTTGCGTGCTTAAAGATATAACCGTCAACATCTCTCTGGTTTTCATATCCAATTCACCAATGGTGAAAACTTCTCCGAATATATATTTTTGCAAAATTTGCATCATTTCCGGATCTGTTCCCGTATTGGTTAAGGCTTCTCCGTTAAATAAGGTACGAAAATTTCTTTTACATATCTCGGTTCTATTCATATTATTTTCTCCCAATGTTTGATTTGCCGCTTGTGTTGAAAATGATGCAAACATCATTATACCTAAGGCGACACCGTATAATACCCTATGTTTACGCATGTTCTATTCCTACCTTTTGCTTTATTATCTCTACGACTGTTTTTTCATCATCTTCTGATAAAATCCCATACAACGGAACAGCAAACGGAGTAAATTCGCCATTGTGTTTTTGTAAAAAATTGTAGTGATAATCTATATTCTCTTTAGGATGTAAAATCAGAACTTTGTATTTTTTTAAGCAACAACAAACCTCTTTTTCTTCAATGCTCTTTATATCAGACCACTTCAACTTATCACTTAAATCTAATTTTATCCCCTCTTCATCCACCATAATAGCTTGATGTTTGAGGACGTATTTCCAAATCCACCCCAGCCAAGAAAACACACATAAACCTATCAAAATTTGTGTTTGTATCCAATATAGCAGGCATACACACTTAATGCTCCAGTAGCTTAAGGTTATGGTCAAAGCCAAATTTAAAATCAGCCACGCATTTACCTTATTAAATTTATAGTAAAATATTTGTTTTTCCATTATTTTCTCTCCCTTGTTATCGATTCTGATTTTAGTGTAACTCTTAGAGTTTGCTCTAAGTCAAGTATTTTCTTATAATTTCTTTGCTTGCTTCTTTCTTTTTCTATGTTATGCTGTTTTACAAATTATAGGATGTTTTCATATGCTCTATTCAACAACATACATTTCACCTTTAGGAACACTCTTTTTAGAAAGTGACGAAACTCATATAATCGGGTTGAGAAATAATTATTGGAGACAACATTCTAAAACTTTTCATCCATCTTTTCCTGATGGTTCAACACTTACATGTATGCAACAAGCTAAAAATTGGTTAGATATTTATTTTTCAGGACAAAAACCTGATTTTACTCCTCCATTATCTCTTTTGGGTTCAGATTTTCAAAAACAAGTTTGGCGATTGTTGCTTGATATTCCTTACGGAACTCTGACAACTTATGGTGAAATTGCAAAGAAAATTGCGCAAATACGCCATTTAAAATCTATGTCTGCACAAGCTGTCGGTGGGGCGGTTGGCGCTAATCCGATTGCGATTATTATTCCATGCCATAGAGTTATTGGTAAAAATAATAGTCTTGTAGGGTTTGGCGGTGGTTTAAAGTTTAAATCTAAACTATTGGAATTAGAAAATATTTCCACACAATCTTTGATTATACCTAAAAATAGTCGTTTTCTTGAAACTTCGGCTGATGCCTTTGATTAAACGACATAAATCTTTTATTTTGCTTAAAAGAATTATTGACATCTGTAAAACCTTATTATATGCTGTAAAGCGTGTTTAATGTATTTGAGGTAGTTCAAAAATAATCATATGAGTCCCGTTTATGGATATATCTTTAATTTATTTTTAGTTTTATTTTTAGTTTTTTGTAATGCTTTTTTCGTTGTTTCTGAATTTGCGATTGTAAAAATCCGCCGCACTAAGCTTGAAGAGTTGGCGCACGGAGGAAATAAATCTGCTAAAATCGCGCTGAAAATTAACGAACATATGAACACTTATCTAAGCGCAATTCAGCTTGGTATTACTCTTGCTTCTTTGGGATTAGGTTGGTTAGGTGAACCGGCTGTTTCTCGCTTGCTGGAAGATTTATTCTCCGGTTTCTTTGCTGATAATAAAATTTTATTGCACTCTTTAAGCTTTGGTATTGCTTTTACATTCATCACATTGTTGCACGTTGTTTTTGGTGAGTTGGTTCCAAAGTCTATGGCTATTCAAGATACAGAACGCTATGCTATGCTTATTGCCAGACCTCTTTATACCTTTAACAAAATTTTTGCACCTTTCATTTGGGTATTTGACCACGTTACAATGTGGATTTTGAAAATGATGGGGGTTAAGCAAACTGACGAAAATGAAGATGCTCACTCTGAAGAAGAAATCAAATTAATTATTGATGCTTCTCAAAAAGGTGGCGTTATTGATGATACCGAAAGTGAAATCATTCAAAATGCTATTTGCTTCTCTGAAATCTCTGCTCACGAAATTATGATCCCTCGTCAGGAAATGAAGTGTATTTATCAAAACAGTAGCTATAACGAAATTATGGAATTTGTTAAACAACATAAACACACTCGTTTTCCGCTTTGCAACGGCGATAAAGATCAAATTATCGGTATGATACATATTCGTGATTTGTTGGAATGCAAAAATTCTCCACACAAAGATATTTTGAGCAAAATTGTTCGTAATATTTTGTTTGTACCGGAAAATAAATCCATTTCAGAAATTTTACATGAAATGATGAAGAAGCGCATTCATCTGGCCGTGGTTGTTGATGAATACGGCGGAACGGCAGGTCTTCTTTCCATGGAAGATATTTTGGAAGAATTAGTTGGTGATATTCAGGACGAACATGACGAAATTACTGATACGCCTGTTAAGAAAATTAATGAAAGAGTATGCGAATTTGACGGATTATATCTTGTTGAAGATGCTTATGATTGCTTAGGACTTCCTTATTGCGAACACGAAGAGAGCACAATGGGTGGATATGTCTTCAACTTACTAGGTCGCGAACCCGTGGTTGGTGACCAGACTGAAGACGATTATTGTATCTATGAAGTGCTTGAAGTGGATAATATGCGTATTACCCGAGTTAAGACTACTGTCAAAGAACAATGCGAGATGGTTAGCGCAGAATAATTTTTTCTTGGTGAAACAATAAGGAGGTATTATGTCAAAAGTTTATTTAAATACTATCGTTATTGTTTCACTCCTTACTTTTACCAATTTTTCCGTTCTGGCTGAAGATAATGTCAAAACCCAGCAAAACTATGGTCATGAACTTTCAACAATAGGCAGAGTGCGTGCTACAATTGTAGCTCCGGTTTCAGCTACAACTTCAAACGATTTACGCTTTGGTATGATTGTAAAAAATAATGCCGGGGATGTTACCGTTGATGAAGAAGGAAATCGTACCACAACGGGTCCCGGATTAGCAACAAGCGGTTATTCAGCTGGCTCAATACGCCTAAGAGGACCGAGAGCTCAAGCTGTTTCTGTAGATATTCCTGAAGCGCATATTTATGATAATGCCGATAACACTGTTAACGTGCATTCTTTTACAACCAATCAAGATAACAGTAAGTTGATTACTCTAGATGCACAAAACGGCAAAGCCGATATTGATGTGGGTGCTTCGCTTAATATTTCTGATACAGATACTCAAGGCGGGGCGCGTATGGGCGTTTATCGCGTACAGACTTCTTATTAGGTAAAATATTTCCTTTTCTTTTGTTTTTTAAACTTATTTTTAACATTTTTTCTTTATAGTTACAGGTGAAATTATTCATTGCTTTTTAGGGGAAAAATGATGAAAAAGAATTTACTTTTAACAGTGGCTGTGGCTGTTTTGGCTTTAGGTAGCTCTGTTGCTCAGGCCGCTGAAGAATCGGCTACGGGAAACATTAAGGCAAAAATTGTTGCTCCGGTTAGTATTTCCGAACAAGATTCTCTTGATTTTGGTACAATGATTGCACCAACAGATACATCAAAAAAAGTAACTATTGCTACTAATGGTACAAGAAGTGGTGACTCTTCTATTTTAGTTGGAAACGGTGGGCAGGCCGGTTTGTTTAATGTGACAGGTGCTGATCGTCAATCTATGACTATTTCTGTTACAGATTCTACAACTTTGACAGGTGCTGGTGATCCGATGACCGTTAATAATTTCGTTACAGAACCTGCCAGCACACTTACTCTTACAGGCACAAGCGGACAAATTAAAGTTGGTGCAGATTTGACTGTCGGTCAAGGACAAGCTGAGGGTGACTATACCGGTACGTACGAGGTTACAGTTAGCTACTAATTTTGGTTTAGTTTATTATTAGGTTGTTGCAAAAAAATGACCCTTTCTTATCAGCAGGGTTTCGTTGAAACAGTTTAGAAAGTGATTTTAAGTCAATTAGAATAAGTAATTATTCTTGTTAATAAAAAATTAATCTTAATTGCTTTGGGGAGAAATCTTTTTATATTGATAAAAAAGGGTCATTTTTTATGTGTGAAAAATATGTTTAGAAGATGTGTCTGTTTTCTTGTTTTTATCACGTGTTTTAAAGCCTCTGTCGGGTGGGCTGAAATTACTGTTAGTAAGACACAAGATCTTTCTTTTGGTACCTATATTCAGCTTTCTGACAATGCTTCTATCTCATGGCAAGATGCCGGTGATTGTGTTGTTAGCGGACTTTATAAACAGGCAACATGTCAATTAGGTATGTTGCAGATTAATGATCCTGGTGACTGGTGGCAAATAGGCGGACGTTATGAGAAAGTATATCACTTCACTTCTGGAACGGTTACGTTCAATGGATGTTTAATAACTGTTTCTAATATCTATCTGCATAGTAATGATGTTGAAATAGATGGAAATGTAAGTGAATGGAACTTTCGTTCTTCAAATGAATATACTAATTTATCTATATCTGCAGATATTCAAATTTCTGAAAACTGTGAACCTGGCACATATACATCCTCTCTTTCGTTCAGTTGGATTGCTCGCGGTCCTGCTGATATTGCACATTATGATAGCGGTACCGTTAGCTTGCCATTATCCATAACCTTTAACTCCAGACTTTCTGTTAATCAGACGCAAGAGATGGATTTTGGTTCTATCGTCAAAAATGACACAGGAGGTACGGTCGTTCTATCCCCAACCAATCAAGTTGCTTATAATGGGGTATATGCCGCTAATTCTGCTACCAGTGAGGGGATTTTTGCCGTCGATGGTATTGCCGGAAGGACTGTTTATATTACACTTCCATCTGAAGTTCTTTTATATAATGAAAATAATTCAACTCTATCCGTCAATAACTTTGTTTCAAATGTTGGTAATTCACTAACATTGGGAGGAACAGATATCTCCGGCAATGGCTCTTTTAATGTGGGCGCAACCTTAAATATTCCACCTAATGCAACGGAAGGCAATTATTCCGGTACATATACGGTCACAGTTTCTTATTAGTCTTTGAAAGGAAGAACTATGTTTAAAAAAATTTGCAAAATCTATCTCTTATTTTCTGTTCTTGTGATGCCGACACTTGCTTTTGCTAATATTTCGGTCTTTCCTTACAGTATTGATTTTGAGGCTAATTCAAATAAACGTGTGCAAAGCGTACGCATTATCAATACATCTCAAGAAACTCAGACTTATCGTGTTTCTATGGTGAATTTTGTGCAGGATGCTAACGGGAAACTTACTGAAACAAAGGCCCCCTCTCCTTTTTATGCCAATAAATATTTAACTTGGTCGCCACGACAGTTTACTCTGAAACCTAATGAGGTGCAAACTATCAATATTGCCCGCAGAAGTTTGGCGCAGGCTCCGGATGGGGAATTTGTTTCTCATCTCAAAATTAGCGAGGTCTTGTTGGGTGCGCCTAAGCTCAAAAGTAAAGATGGCGGGCAATCTAATACCATATCCATGCAGTTGCGCGCTCTGTTTGCTATCACTATTCCGGTTACCATTACCAAGGGGGATAACCTCTTTAGTAAAACGGAAGTGGTTAGCTATAAATTATTGCCTAACAATCAACTCAACCTGGTCTTAAAGCGTTTGGGGAATAAATCTTCTCGCTTTAATGTGGTTGTTGCGGATCAAAAGGATAAAGATATCGGGAGGGTTAACGGATTGAAGATTTATATGTCTACGGACACGCTCTCAGTCAACATACCTCTTGATAAAAATGTTCAAACAAAAAATGCGGTTTTGAAACTTGAAGATGCTAAAACGAAGGAAGAAATATTGCGGAAGGCTTTACATATTTAGTTTTGTTCTTTTGATCTTTGCTTTATTCGGAGTTTCTCCAGCAAGAACTCAAGACTTAACTGATTATAGTAATGATCCTTTAATTTTGGAGCCAATTATCCAAGGATTCAATTTGGATGATTATGCTTATGTTTATGAAAAAAACAATAAGCAATATATTTCTTTACCGCAAATTTCATCTTATCTTGGTCTTAAATATCTTGTTAGTCAAAGTATTGTCAAACTTTGGTGGGTAAACGATGAAGACACACCTTTTATTATTGATATAGGGCAAAAAAACGTTGAGCATAATAAAAATAAAACACCTTTTGCGTCTAATGAGATATTAATTGTTGATAATACAATCTTTTTTAGTGCTGATTTTTATATACAATATTTGGATATAGGCATTAAAATTGATAGACTTAATATGCAACTGATTGTTAAGGCTGATAAAGATTTGCCGACCACCGTAAAGCGTAAAGCAGAAAAAAAGAGAGGCAAAAATAATTTCTCCTTTAAAAATGACAGTTTCAAAAATTATGAATTTGATAATCGTTGGTTTGGCGAACCTGTTATTGATTTAACTTTAGGCAAAGGTTGGAGCCATTATGATAGTGTCGGAAAATCTTTTAATAGTGACTCATACTCATTAAACGTAGCTATGCTTGCAGCAGGACTTGATGTTAATGCTTATATCTTTGGTGATTCATATAATGACAGAAACCCGAGAATGAGACTTACAGGTAGCAGAACATTCTTAGATGAACCAGGAAATTCATTGAATCTTAAAACATTAAAAGTTGGTGATATTAGTGGATTGAATTCTTCTTATTTTGCCGATGCTTCTTATGGACGAGGCGTTGCTGTCAGTAGCTTTAAAAATTTAGTTATGTCTGCAAACAAAACTATTGATATTACTGGTCCTCTTCTTGATGGTTGGCAAGTTGAACTCTATTGGAATGAGCAATTAGTCGGTTATCGCCAAAGCGGTGTTAATGGGCAATATAACTTTCCTGATATTCCGGTTTCTTATGGTCTTAATACTTTTAAACTCGTTTTTTATGGGCCTTATGGTGAGACTAGAACAGAATATGAGCGCTATTATTCAGGAACCAGTCCAGTAAAAAAAGGAGAATTCGGATATACTGCTTCCGCTTATCAACCTTATCGCTACCTGATTGAAGATAACGAACCTTTTACTTATAACGGCGATGATACCCCTATTCTGGATTTTACCGGTTATTATGGTGCTACCGACCATTTAACACTTATGGGTGGTTTTACGCAAACCCCAGATGCTGATACAGGAACTGAAACTCAGCGCTTTGCAATGGCCGGCGCTCAAATGGCTGTAAAAGGTAGTTCTATTCAATATAACTTGGAACAAAATTTGGATACTCAAGATTTCGCTCACCACGCAGAATGGCAAGGCGATGTTTATGTTGGAACAATTTATGCCGGATACGATAAATTTAATGGTATTCACTCTCCTATATCCTTTTACGGCGATGAATATCTAGATGAACAATTTGAGGCTCGTTTATCTGGTATGCTCCCTTTACGCGTTCCTTATTATTTAAGTTGGAGACAAGGAACTTTGGAAAGTGACGAAACGTCCTTTAATAATGTTACGGCTCGACTTTCTAAGCAATTAATGAATAGCTTGAATTTGACATTAGAAGATAGCTATTATGACTATAATAGTGCTCGGGGAGCTTACAATACGGTTCGCTTTGGCGCTTATAAATGGTGGGGCGCTTTCTCTTCTGAATCTTGGTTGACATATGAGACATCTCCCGAGGCTCGCTTTACTGAATTTTCAACCCGTCTAGATTGGCGAACTGGACGTAATACGTATCTTTCCGGCAAATATACTCGTAATTTAATTGAAGATATGGATTATCTCTCTTTCTCTGGAGGACAAATCTTTCCTTTTGGCGGACTGACGGCAACGCTTGAATTTGATCGAGATTTTAATATCAGTTCTTATTTAACTTACAACATTAGTTTGGCTAAAGCTCCTGATGCAATGGACGTTATTACATCTGCCAACTCCAAACTTAGCAATACCGGTACTATGTATGTTAAATTAACAGATGAAGAAGGTGAACCTTTGGAAGGTATTGGACTTAATGCAAACGGATTAGAAAAAGAAATATATACGGATGAAAACGGAGTTGCTGTTTTAACTGATTTGCAAACCTATGAAAAGACTGTTTTGAATGTTGATACCGAAACCTTGTTAGATATTGCGCTTCAGCCTCTTTATGATGAGAAAAAATTGGTGTTACGTCCAGGAACTATTCGTACCGTATCTATTCCTTTTGTTCATCGCGGGGCTATTGAAGGTAAGATTGCTAATGCTGATGATACAAGAATGTTTGGCTATCAAATTTCCGCACTTAACAAGGATAACAAAGAAATTGTATCCACTTTTGCTGACATTGATGGGTTCTTTATTTTGGATGGCATTCCTTACGGAACTTATAAAGTTATTGTATCTAAAGACGGAAATCAATTAGCAGAACTACAAGATATTAAAGTTGATGACATTTCTGTTTATATCAAAGATGAAATCAAATTGGACACGAGAGCTCTTGCTTTCTTTGAAACGAAAGATACTCAAGAAGAATTTGAACAACTTGAAGATCTGCATAAACAAGGATATAATAATGTTGATTACAGAAACAGAGATTTCCCAATTGATATTCCTCAGGCGGTCCTTAATCCGGAGAAAGATATGCCTCATATTCAAATTGAAGAAATTGAAAAAGATATTTTTGTTGAAGTTAAAGCTCCGGTTTTTGATTCTGTTGCTTCGGTGCAATCTTTTGAACGGTATTCAACAATACAAGATATTGAAACTGATGTATTTTCACAGTCTGAAGGGAATTTAGCAACGGTACTTCAAGATTTACAGTATAATACCGCTTTAGCTAAAGCTTTAAACAATTAATCTGTTACCTTTTTTAGAAAACCTTTTTTTTACTTGCATTATTAATTTAGTTTTTTTCATCTCCTCTTTATATCGTCGCATTTTACCCTCTATATGCAAAAAAAAGCAGGAAGTATTTTCCTGCTTTAATTTGGGTTCATATCTGCTCTTAATTTATTCTGGTAGCAATGGAGTTAAATATTCCATATACGGGTCATCTTGTTGGGATGTAATTGTTAAACTACCATCTTCATTTTTATTTTTGGCATCAATTTGATTATAGGCATAACCGTCAAAGTTATTCAAATCTGCTTTTTGAGTTCCATCTAAGTAAATATTTTTAATAATTACTTTTCCTGGATTTGCATCAAAATCTATACGAACTCTAAAAACTTTATCTGATGGAATAACTATGCTGTATTTATGCGTTCCGGCTTCTCCCTGATGCTCTACAACATGTTCTGCATCGTACCAAACTTCTCGTTCTACAGTATAAAATACTTGGTAAGTAAGAGCTTTGTCTGTTGTGGTTTCAAAAGTTAATACAGAATTTTTAGGTTCTACTTTTATAATTTCCTTCGTTGCTTCAGGCATTTTGTTTTCAACAACCTCTTTTTCAGCAACTTTTTCTTCTACCTCTGTTTCTACTGATGCAGGCTCTGTTGTTTCTGGTTCAACAGCTTCTTTTACTTCCGGCTGTTGTTCTGTCGGTTTCTGAGCTTGAGCATCTTCTTTTACCGGCATTTTTTCTTCTACTTTAACAGCAGCGGCTGGTACAGTTTTTTCCTCTTTTTTACCGCCGAATACAGATACCAACAAAATAAGTGCAACTAGAACAATTATCCCAGCAACAATCTTTTGTTTCTTGGTGATTTTTACTTCTTTATCTTCCATAAAATCTCTCCCTTTATTTATTAACTTATGAAAGTTTAAGTAATAAAATTGTTATTTTCAATACTTTTATTAAAAAAACTCTCTTCTTTTAGGAAGAGAGTTTTAATTCTACACTAAACGACTTTGTTTGATTGATGCTTTCACAAATTCAACAAACAAAGGATGCGGTGCAAATGGCTTAGATTTTAATTCCGGATGGAATTGAACACCTATAAACCATGGATGATCCGGTCTTTCAACTATTTCCGGCAATTTTCCGTCTGGTGATGTACCTGATATAATCATACCGCCTTTTTCCAGCTGGTCTTTATATTTAATGTTTACTTCATAACGGTGACGGTGACGTTCTGATATATGTTCGCTACCATATACTTCTGCCGCTTTAGAACCCGGCTTCAAAACAGCTTCATACGCACCTAAACGCATTGTACCGCCTAAATCACCATCCTTATGGCGAATCTGTTTTGCCCCGTCTTTATCCCATTCGGTCATTAAGCCGACAATAGCTTCGCAATTTTCATCTAACTCTGTTGTATTTGCGTTTTGTACACCTAGTACATTACGCATGGTTTCAATAACCGCCATTTGCATACCAAAACATATACCTAAGAATGGAATTTTATGTTCTCTTGCATATTTTACTGCCGCAATTTTTCCGGCAGTGCCTCGTGAGCCAAATCCTCCAGGAACTAAAATACCGCTAACATCTGATAAAATAGAATCGACGTCACCTGTTTCCAAATCTTCGGCATCAATCCACTTTATTCTTACTTTATACTTATTGGCTATTCCACCATGATTTAATGCTTCACTCAAAGATTTATAGGCTTCCAATAGTTTTACATATTTTCCGACAACAGCTATTTTCACTTCTCCTTCTGGAGCTTTTACTGTTTCAACAATTTTTTCCCAACGGCTTAAATCTGCATCTGGGCAATGTAAATTAAAGTGATCACATACCGCTTTATCCATTCCTTCTTTAGAATATGCCAGAGGGACTTGATAGATATTGCTTACATCCAAAGCCTGTATTACATTGCTTTCTTTTATATTGCAGAACAAAGCGATTTTTTTGCGTTCATTTTCGGGAATCGGCATTTGCGAACGGCATAGCAGCATGTCCGGTTGAATACCATATTCTTGAAGCTTTTTAACAGAGTGTTGAGTAGGTTTAGTTTTTAACTCTCCCGCTGTCGGAATATAAGGCAATAAGGTTAGGTGTAAAAACATTGTCCGTTCACGTCCTAAATCGTAAGCCAATTGACGAATCGCCTCTAAATATGGCTGTCCCTCAATATCACCCACGGTACCGCCAATTTCGCACAATACAAAATCTTCATCTTCCAAATCACTTACAATGAAGTTTTTAATCTCATTGGTTACGTGAGGAATAACTTGTATCGTTGATCCTAAATAATCTCCATGGCGTTCTTTATCTATAACGCGTTGATAGATTTTTCCGGTTGTCGTACTGTCGCTTCTTTTGGCTGAAACACCTGAAAATCTTTCATAATGTCCTAAGTCTAAATCCGCTTCCGTTCCATCATCCGTTACAAAAACTTCTCCGTGTTGGAATGGGCTCATTGTTCCCGGATCTACGTTTAAGTAAGGATCTAATTTTCTCAATCTTACTTTGAAACCGCGACATTGGAGAATCGAGGCCAAAGATGCAGAGGCTAGTCCCTTTCCTAATGAGGAAACAACACCACCGGTTATAAAAATAAACTTTGTTTTCGGATTTAATTCAGACATTTTTCTTCCCTTTTATTTCTGTTTTTGCAGTGAAAAAGGCACCTCCTTAAAAAGGTGCCTTATTTTGTTTTTCTTTACCATTATGCTCTATTCCGCCGCCGGCACTGTTGGTGCTTCGGCTGGTTGTGTTTCTGCCGGAGCATTTGTTTCTGCAGTAGAGGTTGCTGGAGCTACAGGTTCTGCAGCTTTGTTCTCTGCTGCTGCATCCGGTATGCTCGGAACAGTTGGAGCTGTTTGTACTAACGGAGCAACATCGGTTATAGATTCAGGTTTTCTGGTTTCTCCTTTATAGTACAATGATAACAAAATTGATGTGATAAAGAATATTGTAGCAAGTATTGCTGTTGTTCTTGTCAGCAAATTACCTTTGCCACGCGCAGAGAGAAAACTGTCGGCACCATTTCCGCCGCCTAAGCCACTCAACGCATTGCCGGAATTTCTTTGCATCAAAATCAAGATAACCAGCAATAATGCTACCATTAAATGAATTACTAACAATACTGATCCCATTTTTATTTCCTTATTTCTTATTGTCTACTTGCTTCACCAATAGCCATAAAATCAGCAACTTTTAAACTTGCGCCACCGATTAAACCACCATCAACATCTGGCAATGCCAATAATTCTTTTGCATTAGAAGGTTTCATGCTTCCGCCATACAAAATGCGCATTTTGTTTGCATTGGCACGACCTAATTTCTTTGCAACAACTTTACGAATTGCGGCATGAACTTCTTCAACTTCTGCTGTAGTCGGAGTTCTGCCGGTTCCGATTGCCCATACCGGTTCATAAGCGATTACGGTATTTTGTCCGTTAGAAATTTCAGGTACAGAACCTTCAATTTGCGCACTGCATACTGCAATTGTTTTTCCAGCGTCTTTTTCAGCTTCTGTTTCTCCAATACAGATGATTACTTTCAAACCTGCATTGATTGCTGCTTCAGCTTTCTTTCTGATTAGTTCATTTGACTCGTAATGATCTGTACGGCGCTCTGAGTGGCCAACAATAACATATTGGCACCCTAAATCTTGTAACATCTTCGGACTAACATCCCCTGTATGCGCACCCTTTTCTGCAAAATGGCAATCTTGGGCACCTAACATTACTCTTGAGCCTTTAATTGCTTTTTTTGCCGAAGTTAACAATGTAAACGGCGGACATATTAAAAACTCACAATCTTTTCTACCCGCTTTTTTTACTTCTTGCGCAACACCTTTGGCAAGCGCAATTCCATCTTCTAAAAGACCATTCATTTTCCAGTTGCCGGCAATTAAAGTTTTTCTTACCATCGTAATTATCCTTACTTCAAATTAATTTTAACTTTCCCTTTTTTAGCACACCCTTTTTTATTTTCCACATAAAAAAAAAGTTGTTTACAAGAATTTCACCGTACTTAAAAAAATATGAACATGTTTATATTTCAGATTGCATAAATTTTTTTGACCTCTATAATAAGCGACAATTACACTATTTTTGGGATGGAAAAAATGATAAGTAAATTAGCTAAAGCTCATGAAAGTTGGATTTTTAAATTTATTTCGGCTGCGGTTGCCGTCAGTTTCGTTTCTCTTTTTGGGGTGACAGGTTATATTAATAGTGCCAGCCAAAACCAAACTGTTGTTGACGTGGAAGGTCTTAAGACGACACAGAGCGAATTTTCTTATAGAGTTCAGAAAGAATTGAATGCGCTTAAGAATCTGACAAGTGACGACTTTGAATTAACCGACGATATGCGTAATGCTATTACTGAAGGTGTGTTAAAACAGATTATTGATGAAAGCGTTTTGGATCAGACTATGCTTTCTTATAACATCTATTTCCCAAAGGCTTTCATTCAACAAGTTATTTTTTCTCAACCAGAATTTGCTAATCCATTAAACGGTCAGTTTAATCCTGATATATTTAAACGTTATCTTTCCACAGCTGGTTTAAGTGAAGCTGAGTATGTTAATATGATTAAGCGTTTAATGGCTCAAAAAATGTTGGTAACAGATTTGGTTCAACCTTTTGCTGTTCCCAGTGTTTTAAGCAATGCTATTCATAAAATGGATAATCAACGTAAATCCTTTAGATATGTTCTTGTATCTCCTCAGGATGTTAAAATTGAACGCAAAATCACAGATGATGAAGTTAATCAATACTTTGAAGATTTTTCTGAAAACTTTATGCTTCCTGAAACAAGAAACGCTCAAGTGGTATTTATTCCAAACGATGTTGTTTTGAAAAAATACGCTGCAACTGACGAAATGGTTGCTGATTATTATAAGCAAAACGAAAAAAACTTTGACCAACCTGAAAAAAGAGAAGTTTTGCAGATGGTCTTTTTAGATGAAGCTACTGCTCAAAAAGCTTTAAATGAAGTTATTGCTGGAAAGGCTTTTGATGATGTTGCTAAAGAGTTAAAAGCTGAAAATGCCGAAGAACCGACACTTGGCGTTGTTGCTCAAGATGAATTAGCTGATGATTTGGCTTATGACACATTTGAAATGGCTATTAATCAACCAAAGCTTTTACAAGTTGCAGATACATGGCAAGTTGTTAGTGTTAAGCAGATTATTCCGGCTAAGAAAATGACTTTTGAAGAAGTTAAGCCACAAATTATTGAACAGCTGAATAACGACAACCTATATGATGCTTTACGTGATGCAAAAGCTGACATTGATGATGCTGTTAATGGCGGAAAGGCTTTGAGTGATGTTGCACAAATGTTTGGTGTTGAAATGGTTAATGTGAATAACATTCCAGAAACATCTGCTATTACAAATTTACCGGCAACATTAAAATCTTTAGCTAACACTTTAGATTTAAATGAACTTGTGTTCTCTTATGGCGTTAATGAAATTAGTTCCGCTGAAGAATTTGATGACGGAATTGTTGTTGCTCAAGTTACGGCAATTAATGACGCTCACTTACCTGAAGTTGCTGACGTTAAAGATAAAATTATTGAAATGTGGACTGTTCAAGAAAAAGATGCTTTGGCAAAAGAAATTGCGGACGGCATTGTTGCTGATGCAGAAAACGGAAGTCAGCTTGGTGACGTTGCAAAAGCCAGAAACTTGGAAATGTTCCGTTCTGAACCGATTAGCAGAAATGAAACTTTCGCTAATTTAACACCTGCCGAAATCAGCGACCTCTTCTTAGCTCAAAATGATGAAGTTAAAATTTATGAGCATGTTGGTAATAGTTTTATTATCGTCACACCTTTTGAAACAGTTAATTATGATGATGAACTTGATCCTTCTATCCTTGAAGATGTTAAAAAGCGTGCTGAAGCCTTGATGCTTTCGGATATGATGAAGAGTGCATTGGATGCTTATGCCGAAGGTATGAAGATTGAAGTTGATTATAAACGCGCAGGATTTTCTGAATAATGAAAATTGTTTTTATGGGAACACCGGATTTTTCTGTTCCGGTATTAAAAGCTTTGCTTAAGGAGCACGAAGTTGTTGCTGTTTATACTCGTGCCCCTAAAGAAAGTGGACGCGGTAAAAAAATTAACAAAACACCTATTCACTTATTAGCAGAGGACGCTGGAATTCCTGTTTATACGCCGCGCACCTTAAAAAATGATGAAGAGCTTGCTATTCTTAAATCGTTTAATGCGGATATTGCTATTGTGGCAGCTTACGGCTTAATTTTACCTCAGGCCGTTCTTGATGCGTTTCCTAAAGGCTGTATAAATGTTCATGCCTCTCTCCTTCCTCGTTGGAGAGGAGCTGCGCCAATTCAACGTGCTATTGAAGCCGGAGATGCGCAAAGCGGAATATCTATTATGAAAATGGCGCTAGCTCTGGATGCAGGCGATGTTTTAAGTACAGCGATTGTTCCTATTACTGAGGAAATGACAGGTGGAGATTTGCATGATGCACTTTCAGAAACCGGAGCTGCTTTATTATTGCAAACGCTTAGCCGCTTAGATGAAATTACTCCTGTCAAGCAAGATGAAACTTTGGTTACTTACGCTGAAAAATTAGATAAAGCAGAATGTTTACTTGATTTTAGTATAGATGCCACGGCACTCATTAATAAAATTCGCGCATTTTCTCCGTATCCAGCGACTTATTTTACTTACCATGGAGAGCGTTTCAAAATTTACCAAGCATCTATTATAGATGGTATTGGAGCTCCCGGTGAAATTTTGGAAGGACACAATAATTTGGTTATAGCCTGTGCTAATAACAAGGCTTTAAGAGTTAAAAAAATTCAAAGGGAAGGCAAGCAACCTATGGATATTAAGGACTTGTTGCGAGGCTTTGTCTTTAATGAAGGTGAGAGGCTTAATTCTTAAATAAATTCTGTATATATCGTTTTTTTGCTTGATTATATAAAAATGTTGTATATACTCGTGGCAAATTTGTGGTTGTAATCCGCGGGCGTGGTGAAATTGGTAGACACGCTAGACTTAGGATCTAGTGGCTTTGCTGTGAGAGTTCGAGTCTCTCCGCCCGCACCATTTCGTTTCTATGAAATGGTCTTTTTGGAAGAGATTTAATAAAATGAAGTTTAAAGAATTAAAAGCAGATGGCTTGTGCCGTGAATATGATGTTACAATCAGCGCAGCAGATTTTAATGCAGAAGTTGAAAAAAAATTACACTCTATTGCTAAAAATGTTAGCATGGCAGGTTTCCGTGCAGGTAAAGTTCCTTTTGCTATGGTACAGAAAAAATATCAAGCAAACGCTATGAGCGAAGCTTTGGATGATATGGTACGTGATGGTGTTAATGAACTTTTGAAAGAAAAAGAATTACGCCCTGTATTCACTCCTGATGTAGAATTGAAGAAATTTGAAGAAGGTAAAGATATTGAATTCAAAGTTTCTATGGAAATTATGCCTAAAATCGAATTGAAAGATTTCTCTTCTATTAAACTTGAAAAAGTTATGGCTGAAGTTCCAGCTGAGGAAGTTGAAAAGGCTTTGAATTATATGGCTGAAAGCCGTCGTGATACTATTAAAGTTGAAGAAGATCGCGCTACAGCTAAAGGTGATATTGCCGTTATTGATTTCGTTGGCTCTATTGATGGTGTTGAGTTCCCTGGAGGTAAAGGTGAAGCATATCCTCTTGAACTTGGTTCTAACTCCTTTATTCCGGGTTATGAAGATCAACTTATTGGTAAAAAAGTTGGTGATGTTGTTGATGTTAAAGCAACCTTCCCTGAAAACTATCATGCAAAAGATTTAGCTGGTAAAGAAGCTCTGTTTGTTACAACTATTAAAGAAATCAGAGAAATCAAAAAAGCTGAAATCAATGATGAATTTGCTAAATCTATGGGTGAAGAAAATTTGGATAAGCTGAAGGAAACAGTTAAATCAAAAATCGCTCAAGATTATGAAGCTGCTTCTAAAATGAAATTGAAACGTGCTTTGTTGGATGCTTTAGACAAAGCTTATAAGTTTGATGTTCCAGCTAAATTGGTTGATATGGAATATGAATCCATTGTTAAACAATATGAAAATGCTAAGAAGAACAATCAACTTGATGAAGAAGAAAAAGCTAAAAAAGAAGAAGATTTACTCAAAGAATATAAAGAAATTGCTGTTCGCAGAGTTAAATTGGGATTGTTGTTGGCAGAAGTTGGTAACGATGCTAAAGTTGAAGTTACTCAAGAAGATATTAACAAAGCTATTATGGGTGAAGCTCAACGTTACCCAATGCAAGCTAAAGCTATCTTTGACTTCTATTTGAAAAATAAAGAAGCTATTGAACGCTTACGTACTTCTGTTTATGAAGAAAAAGTTATTGATTATGTTCTTTCTAAAGTTGAAACAAAAGAAAAGAAAGTTTCTGTTGAAGAACTCTATAACTTTGATGAAAAAGCTGCTTAATGAGTATACTTTCACTCTAGAAAGTGTAAGCCCTTGCTATTGCAGGGGCTTTTTTTATTAATAACCTCACCCAAAACGAGTTTGCTAGAAGATGAATACTACGATGTTATTGGATCAACATCGTTCCACGCAAATGTGCATGATCAAAACGAAGATTTATGGATGATTTAGCCATTGATTTATTGAAGATATCTCTTCTTCAACGCATCTAAAAACTTTTTTTGCGATTTATTTGAATTTCACCTTGTTTTCTATATTTTCTATCAAATCCTTTTTCTTCAAAATAAATTGCTATAAACGACTATATTTGATTAACACGAAAAATTTAATCTCTCCCTGTTTCTCTATACAAATATACACATCTAATTCACTTTTTTATTTTATCGTATTTAACAAAATTTTTCAGTCATAAACTTTCTTCACTCTGCAATATAACGTCCTTTTATTTTTGTCTAATTAACTATTGCATCCTTTATATTTTTGTGATATCTGTAAAAGGTAAATTTTAAATTATTTAGTTATGAAAAAGTTATGTATTTTTGTTGCATGTATCACAGCGTTATGTTCTTGTGAACCAATATTTAACGGTAGTAATGAAATCGCTTCCAGTAATACAGATAAAACCACTCAAAAGGACATACAGAGTAGCACAAGCATATCTCGACAAGATTTCAGTATTTCCAACATTGTGAACAGTGACACAGTTGTTGCAGCAATGCTCGTACAAGGCCGTAATTCAGGTTCTTCTCCGAGTGTTGCTTATGTACTTCTTGCCAGCGGTAGAGTATTGTGTTTTGACAAAGCTGTTACTTCTGCACCATTTACGCTAAAAGAAGCCAAAATCCTTTTGGAGGCACAAACACCGAATAATCGTGCTTATAAACATTTATCTTCCCACAAAGGTTCTGTTGTTGAGACATTGATTGCTCATGGACGTAATTCTTCTGCTTCTCCAAGTGTCGCTTATGTTCTCTATTCAAATGGTCGTGTAGTGTGCTTTAGCAAAGCTGCTATTACAAAGCCATTTACTCTTGAAGAAGCTAAAATCCTCTTAAAGGCTAAGTCTCAAGGTAAATTAGTCTATAATAGCGCTGATTAATGTTTTATCCTCTTTATTTCGACGGTTCTTTTTAACCGTCGTTTTATTTGAGATAATTCTTTTGTTGACAAAGGATTTTTTCTGCTTTATATGCTTTTCGTTTTTTTAATTATTTTGTTTTTTCTAAATTAATACTATTATGAGTAAAAGTGAAATGATGATTGTCGGAAAAATCATTCTGGCATTTTCGGTGTTTTTTATTATCGTTATTTTGGCTATTCTTTGCGTGCGTTGTATGTACAACACACCTCTCCCGTATAATTACGGTTATCATTTATGGTGAAAAACGATATACTTCGCAAAAGACTGTTTGAAAAACTCAAACAGTCTTTTGTTTTTGTAAAAACTTTTAAATTTGACAAATATCCTTTTATTTTTTATGATTGCATTAGTTTAATATTATTTTTCACTTAAATTTTACAATTATGGATAAGGATAAGATTAAAGATTTTTTTGAATCGTTCATAGGTACATGTCGTATAGTTATCCCTGCGCTCATTTTTACGTTTGGGTTTATTTATCTAGATACTAAACTGAAAGAGCAACGAGAGATTGAAAATCCAGGGTATTATATCTTTGCAGTTAAAGAAAATCATAAATCTGAACGTCTGTTAGATTGGGCGCCCATGGATTCAGTAAAATCCTATTTTGAAGCATCGGCTATTTCTTCTAGTGGATATTCCCATTCTCTTTTTTATTGTTTGTTAAAAAGCGGAAATGTGGCTATTTTCTGCCAGAAAGGCATAGATTTTCTTGATATATTACCATATACTCCTGAAGCAGCTTTTCTTATTTTAGCTACAAAAAATGATTCTACTTTAGTGAGTGTTGAGGATTTTTCTGAACGGGTTAAGCAATCTGTTTTATCTTCAGCTTCTGAAAAAAAAGAACCTTTGCCTCAGCAAGACGATGAAGATGACGCTGTTGATATAATTAGGACTTATATGCAAACTACCGGAAATGGCAATGTTCCTTTTTAGTCTTTTTCGTATGTTAAAGCCTGTTCTCTTTCTGAGTGCAGGCTTTTTTGATAGCTATTTTCATTTTACAGGCAAATATTTTTTATTTCTAAGCATTTGTATGTGACAACTTTTTCTAGATCTATAAACTATTTTTTAGTTGAAAAAATATCTTGCTTTTGATAGATGTACTCTTAGTTTGTTTTATTTTTCAAGAGGTTGCTATGCTAAAAGTCGGTATGGATATATTGATGGATTCATTGTATGAAACATTGGCATTGTTTCCCTACCTATTTCTGACATATTTAGCATTAGAGTTTTTGGAACACAAAATGTCCAAAAGAACTCTGGCATACATCAAAAAATCCGGAAAATACGGACCATTTATCGGGGGAATCCTTGGGCTTATTCCTCAATGCGGTTTTTCCGTTGCAGCGGCTAATTTATACACTACCGGAATTATTACTTTAGGCGCTTTGCTCGCTATATTTCTTTCTACATCCGATGAGATGTTACCTATTCTAATCTCTGGCGGAGTTAGCATGTCGCTTATTTCTCAAATACTCTGCATTAAGGTCTTTTTTGCTATTGTCTGCGGTATTATGATTGATTTATTTTTACCGCAGAAATTCATTCGGCACAAACGTGAACCAGAAATTGAAGCCTTTTGTAAACGTGAGAAATGTCAGTGCGATGACAAAGATAATATCTGGCATTCAGCCTTTAAGCATACCGAAAAAATCAGCTTGTTTATCTTTTTCTTCTCTCTGATTATTAATGCTGTTTTTGTATTATGGGGAAGAGAAACTATTCACGATATATTGATTGGTGCTCCGATTTTTAGCAAATTTATTGCTGCCGGTGTAGGACTTATTCCTAGCTGCGCTCCTTCTGTTTTATTATCGCAGCTTTATGTTGATAATGCAATTTCTCTGGGAACTATGCTTGCAGGTACCCTTAGCAATGCCGGCTTAGGTTATTTCGTTCTTTATCGGGTTAATCCGAATAAAATTGAGAATTTCCGCATTCTTATCCTTTTATACGGATTAGGCGTTGGATGCGGCATTATCTCAGAAATCTTATTTTAATCATTCTTGATAATGCTTACGCAACAGCTCTATTTCTTTTGCATATCCGTCTAATTCATTTGGAGTTTCTAAATTGATAGGTATTCCTTTTAAGGCCGGATGGTTTACAAAACGAATTATAGCATCCTCTCCTAAACTTCCTTTACCTAAGCACTCATGACGATCCTTATGAGAATTAAACTCGGTCATACTGTCGTTTAAGTGAATTGCTTGTAGACGATTTAATCCAATTATCTTGTCAAATTCTTCCAACACTTCATCTAAACGGTTAACTATATCATAGCCGGCGGAATAAACGTGACATGTGTCTAAACATACCCCCAACTTTTCCGGCGCATTGATTTTTGCTTTGGCAATAATCTCTGCAAGCTCCTCAAAGCGAGAGCCGACTTCACTCCCTTTGCCGGACATTGTTTCTAGCAACACCGTCGTATTTTTTGCCTCAGGCATAACTGCATCCAATATTTCCACTATTTGAGGAATCGCAATTTCTAATCCCTGCCCGACATGTGATCCAGGATGAAAATTATATAAATTTCCGGGGATATTTTCCATCCGCCTTAAATCATCGGCAAATACATTTTGCGCAAATTCTCTGGTTGATGCATCTTTTGAGCATGGATTTAATGTATATGGTGCATGGGCTAAAATTTTCCCAAACTTGTTCTCAGATGCGATTTTTTTGTATTCTGCTATATCTTCTGACTTTATGTCTTTTGCCGCACCACCACGGGGATTACGTAAAAAGAATTGAAAAGTATTCGCTTTTAATTTTACCGCAGTTTTCCCCATAGCGGCAAAACCGCCTGCTGATGATAAATGGCATCCGAGATATAACATTTTTCCCTCTTCTTTTTAATTAATTCTCTTTATTGCTATATCTTTTTACTTTTATCGTCAATTTTTTTTGTGAACATATCAAAAAAAGCTTGTAATCTTATTTTTTTTTGTGTAGATATATTGTCGTTGAATATCGGAACGTAGTTCAGCCTGGTAGAACGCTGCGTTCGGGTCGCAGAGGTCAGTGGTTCGAATCCACCCGTTCCGACCATCTATTGCCACTCTTGGAGTGGCTTTTTTTATACATCCTTTGCGCTTAAATACCATTTTTCGTTACTCATTAAATTTTGAGCGATTTTATAAAAGTAAATCAAATAAATCTGCCGATTAGATAAAATGATAAACTTCTTTAGAACTTTGCGTGTTTGTTATGTTGTTGTGCGCCTAAAAATTTACTTTCTACACGCTTTACTGTTTCTATCCGATAAATTCATGCAGATAAATTTCATCTCTTCTATAAACGAAAAACCCCGCTTGATTACTGCGGGGTTTTGTTTTTCCTATGAGCTATGCCCTAGTCTGCATTCTTTTTGGTTTGTGCAGACAAATCGTCTGCAATACGTGCAGAACGACCACGCAATGCGCGCAAGAAGTACAATTTAGCTCTTCTTACTTTACCTACACGGGTAACTTCAATTTTGGCTACGTTTGGAGAGTACAACGGGAATACACGTTCTACACCTTCACCAAATGAAATCTTACGAACCGTAAATGATGAATTTAAGCCATCATTCTTACGGGCAATGCATACACCTTCGTAAATTTGGATACGTTCACGATCGCCTTCTTTTACTTTGGTGTGAACTTTAAGGGTATCACCAGCTTTGAAATCAGGAATGTTTTTTCCTTCAGTCAATTTGGCTACTTGCTCTTGTTCAATATTCTCTAAAATATTCATCAGTTTTACCTTTTTATAAAATTTTTTAACTTTATACACCTAACTATTTTTAGAATCAAGATATTTCTTAAATAGGTCAGGCCGTTTAGCTTTCGTTGCGATTTCGGCTTGTTCTCTTCGCCATGCTTCAATCTTTTGATGATGACCTGATAGCAATATCTCGGGAACTTTCCGCCCTTTCCATTCTATTGGTCGGGTATATTGCGGATACTCCAATAAATTACTTTCAAAGCTCTCATCTTCTATTGATGCTTCATTTCCTAATACGCCGGGCAATAATCTTATCACTGAGTCTAACATTATTTGCGCCGCCTGTTCGCCTCCGGTCAAAATGTAATCGCCGATACTTACTTCTTCCACATTATATTCTTCAATGATACGCTCGTCTATACCTTCAAATCTTCCGCATATTATCGTTATGTTCTCTTCTTTTGAAAGTTCATGACTTAATTTTTGTGTCAGAGTTTTTCCTCGCGGGCTCATATATATAATGCGACCTCCTTGGTAGTTGGCTTCAATCGCTTTTCCCAATATATCCGCACGCATTATCATGCCGGCACCTCCGCCACAGGGGGTATCATCGACCGATTTGTGTTTATCTTCAGCATAATCGCGAATGTTTATGGCTTTAATCTGCCACTTCTTTTCTTCCAACGCTTTTCCTGTCAACGAATATCCCAAAAATCCGGGAAATATTTCAGGAAATACTGTCAGAACTTTTACGCTTAGCATTCTTTAGAATCCTCTTCGTCTTCTATGAACACCATACCGGTTGACGCAACAATAATATAGCCTTCATCCAGATTTATTTCCGGTACATAACCTTTATTAAAAGGCAACATCTCTGAACGACCACTTTTTAGCTTTATTTCCAATATATCACCGGCTCCGAAATTATAAAATCCCGTTACCTTAGCAACTTCTTTCTTTTCGGTATCAAGTACTTTCAATCCGACTAAATCGGTTTCATAATACTCTTCTTCCGCTTTGATTTCCGGAAGAACGCCTCTTGGAGCATAAAGTTCCGTTCCAATCAGAGTTTCAGCCATCGTTCGGTCTTCAACTCCTAAGATTTTGACACGAAGCAAATCTTTTGAATGACCGGTAACCTTTAAGTTGAAATGCTTTGCAGCAGTCTTGTCTTCTAACGCGCCATAACTTGCGATGTCTTTATCTACAACCGTATAGCTTTTGACTTTAACCTCACCTTTTATGCCGTGTACGCCGACTATTTTGCCTAAACAAACGCGTTTTTCACTCATCTGATTACCTATCGCAACATATTCTTATTTTTTCAAAAGAAACTCAGATTAAGCTTCTGCAGATGCTTCTTCAGCTGCTGCGGCTGCTGCTTCTGCAGCGGCTTTTGCTTTTTCTTCTTTTTCTTTAATTCTCTCTAAAGCTTTAGCTTTTGGAGCAGATTTCTTTGGCTGATTGTGAATTTTCGGTGCTTCACAAATTCCTAAATTTGCAAATAATTTTTGCAATCTTTCTGTTGGTTGTGCACCTTTAGCAAGCCAAGATTTTACTTTTTCAATATCAAGAACTAATCTGTCTTGATGATCTTGCGGCAATAATGGATTGTAAGAACCCAATTTTTCAATAAATCTACCGTCACGAGGAGCTCTTTGATCGGCAGCTACTACGCGATAGTATGGGTGCTTCTTTGATCCACCGCGAGAAAGTCTAATACGAACTGTCATTTTTTTCCTTTCCAGTTATTTATTTGTTTCGTTTCTTCCGCTTAAAACGGAAATTTGTTGTTAAACCCGCCAAAGGAATTTCCTCCGAACGGATTGTTTTTCATAAAACGGGTTGCAAGAGAACTCATGCCTCCAAGCTTACCCATTCTTTTCATCATGGTTGACATTTGCTCATAGGATTTAAGCAACTTGTTAACTTCATGAACTTCTACACCAGCTCCGGCCGCTATTCTTTTTTTACGAGATGCTTTTATTATATCCGGATTGCGACGCTCGCCTTTGGTCATTGACAAGATTATTGCTTCTTGTCTTTTCATCATCGCATCAGCATTTGCTGCTTCTATTTGTTCTTTATATTTGCTTAATCCGGGGAGCATTCCCATAATATTGGATACGGAGCCCAATTTCTTCATCTGGCGAATTTGATTGAGCATATCCTCCAAATCAAATTTGCCTTTCATCATCTTTTTAGCCATAGCTTCGGTTTCTTCTTTATCCAGATTTTCTACGGCTTTTTCTACAAGACTGACGACATCACCTTTATCTAATATTCTTCCGGCAAGTCTGTCTGCATGAAATTCTTCTATATCTTCTAATTTTTCACCGGTTCCTAAAAACTTCAAAGGAGCTCCTGAAACCATCTTCATTGATAATGCGGCACCGGCACGAGATGAACCATCTATTCTAGTTAATACCAATCCGGTAATACCGACTTTTTCATTAAATTCTTTAGCAACATTGCAAGCTTCTTGTCCGATAAGAGAATCGGCAACCAACAATGTTTCTGTCGGATTGGCTAACTTTTTAACAGCTGCAACCTCATCCATCAATTTTTCATCTATTTGCAGACGGCCAGCCGTGTCTAAAATCAATACATCATAGACACCTTTTTGACCAGCAGAGATAGCGCGTTTGGTTATTTCCAAAGGCTTTTCTCCGGCAACTATCGGCAAAACATCCACATTGATTTGTTTACCTAATTGAGCTAGTTGCTCTTGCGCTGCAGGACGATAAACGTCTAATGATGCCATTAATACGCGTTTATTCTTTTTTAATTTCAAAGCTATTTTTGCCGAGGTTGTAGTTTTACCAGAACCTTGCAAACCAACCATCAAAATAACTGCCGGTGGAACTGCTTTGAAATTTAATTCTGTGCTATTGCCTCCCAATAATTCTATCAACTCATCATAAACGATTTTTACGAGTTGTTGGTCAGGACGGATAGACTTGATAACTTTTTCGCCAAGAGCTTTTTCTTTTACTCTGGCCATAAATTCTTTAACAACGCTCAAGGAAACATCTGCTTCTAACAAAGCTAAGCGAATCTCTCTTAAACCCTCTTCAATGTCCTTTTCTTTAAGAACACCGCGAGAGCCTAAACGACTGAATATATCACTCAACTTTGTTGTTAATGCGTCAAACATTTGCTTCCTTTTGTTTTTCCTTCATATTAGTAAAAAAAAATTGCGCCAGTGTGCGAACCCTCGCTGACTGACGGCACTCCGTAGAGTGTTATTTTTTACTTAAATCTGTCTAGATACTATGGATTTTTTCCCAAGAGTCAAGTCTTTTTTTAGAGCTTTTCCTTTTTAAATTGCCAACTATTCTCTTAAAATTTGTACTTGCATATTCCTTTTTATTTGTTATTATGCGCTTAATTTTAATGTATTATCCTTTTTTTTGAGAAAAATCATGCCTGAAAATATTGTGAATAAAAGAAAAACTTTTGCGATTATTTCGCACCCGGACGCCGGTAAAACCACTTTGACAGAAAAACTCCTTTTGTTTGGTGGTGCTATTCAACAAGCCGGTGCCGTTAAAGCTCGCGGCGAAAACAGACGTGCACACTCTGACTGGATGAAAGTGGAACAGGAACGCGGTATTTCTGTGGCTTCTTCCGTGATGACTTTTGAATACAAAGATATTACCTTTAATCTTCTTGATACTCCGGGACACGAAGACTTTTCAGAAGATACATATCGTGTACTCACCGCCGTTGATTCCGCTGTGATGGTTATTGACTCCGCCAAAGGTATTGAAACACAGACTAAAAAATTGTTTGAAGTTTGTCGTCTGAGAAACATCCCTATCCTCACTTTTATCAATAAAATGGATAGAGAAGGTCTAGATCCGTTTGTGCTCCTTGATGATATTGAAAAAACTTTGGCTCTTGATGTTTGTCCGGCAAGCTGGCCTATTGGTAGTGGTAAAGATTTTCTTGGTTGTTATGACTTACTTAACGACCAACTTATTTTAATGAACAAGACCGGAAATAAAGGACAAATCAACTCGGTTATTGAAACTTGTAAAGGACTGGATGATCCCAAATTAGATGAGTTACTTCCGGCTCACGCTGTTGCCAAATTGCGTGAAGATGTTTTGATGGTTAAAGAACTTTGCCCTCAATTTGATCTTGAACTTTATCTCGCCGGTGCGCTCACTCCTGTATTCTTTGGTAGTGCTATTAACAACTTTGGCGTTAAAGAAGTATTGGAAGGTTTACATACTCTTGCTCCTACTCCAAGACCTCAACCAACAGCTGAACGCGAAGTTAATGCCGATGAGAAAAAAGTTACCGGTTTCATTTTCAAAATTCAGGCAAACATGGATCCGAAACATCGTGATAGAATTGCTTTTATGCGTATTTGTTCCGGTCACTTTAAACGTGGTATGACACTCTCACAAATTCGTACCGGTAAACCGATTAAAATTCCAACTCCGGTTATGTTCCTTGCTCAAGAGCGCGAGTTAGCTGAAGATGCATATGCCGGCGATATTATCGGTATTCCAAACCACGGACAACTGCGTATTGGTGATACACTCACAGAAGGTGAAAAACTACACTTTACCGGTATTCCAAGTTTTGCTCCGGAATTGCTTAAATCCGTACGTGCGCTTGATCCGCTTAAATCCAAACATCTTGGTAACGCACTTCAACAAATTGCTGAAGAAGGTGGGGCCAGCGTGTTCAAGCCGGTTATCGGTTCTGAATGGATTGTCGGTGTGGTTGGTGTTTTACAATTTGAAGTTATGGCTGACCGTATTCGTACCGAATTTAATATTCCGGTGGTATTTGAACCAACTCAATACTATACGGCTCGTTGGATTTCTTCATCTGATAAAAACGTATTGGCTAAATTTATTGATGCTAACCAAGCAAATATTGCACAGGATCACGACGGAGAAACCGTCTTCTTGGCGCGTAATGCTTGGCACCTTAATAAGGCTAAAGAAGATTTTCCGCAAGTTGAACTAAAAACAACACGTGAACAAGTTTTTTAATTGTTCTTCTAACCATTTAAAAACGGCAAAGCCTCGCTAGTATTTCACTAACGAGGCTTTGTTTTAGAGCGCTTATTTATTCATAAAACTTGGGGTGGAAATTTTGGGCAAATACCTTTTTATCAATTCCATTAATTGTAGTAATATTCGGATTTTCCATTATCTCTTGCAGTTCAGTTGAGCAAAACGTACTGCGCTTATCAGCTCCTTCTACAAAAGCATTAATATTGCCTTTTGCTGCTTTTATATATCTTGATGAAGCAATTTTCCAAACTTTGGTTATTTCTTCCCCAACTTCATCCACTCGCCCATCAAGCCCTAATCCGATTAGAGCTTGACCGCAAGGAGTATCATCCAACATTTGAGCATCTTGATGTTCGCTAATAAATTTTTTGGCATCATCTTTATTTTTTGAATTTGGCATAAAGCTGACACTATAAACAACTGCGCTATTCGGTTTGGTCGCAACGCTTTCGTTTTGCGCGATTGCGTATGCTTCAGCTATCAGATTATTCATCTTTCTTATCTTCTTCTACTGTTTCCGGTTTGCTTATTGCTTCAAGTTTTGTTTCGTCTTTACGCCCCTCTTTACTTGGCGAAAAATTAAACACTGTAATCTCAGATGGCGCAAAAATTCTTATTGGAGGCCCCCAATATCTGGTTCCTCTTGATACATACATTTCTACACCATTTTTGTTATAAAATCCGGCAAGAACTCCACCATTTGCACGCTCTGTAAAATAATGGAACGGGTAAATTTGTCCGCCATGCGTATGACCGGATAATTGTAAATCAACATTATCTTTCGTTACGCCCTCTGCTATTTGCGGGGTATGCGACAACAATATCACATAATCATCTTTTTCTGCTTTATACAGAGCATTACTGATATTTACTTTCATTTTAGCCATTTCTGCAGCTTTAATATCAGGAATACCTGCAATATAAATTCCCGTATCTCCTAATTTTGCTCCATAATTGTTTAGGAACTCAAAGCCCAGTTGAGCAAATGCTATCGCCCATTGCATTGCTCCTGAATAAAATTCATGATTTCCTAAAACAACATATATTCTTCCTTTAGGTGATAATTGTTGTAACTCTAGCATTTGCGCATATAGTTTTCTAGGCATATTGTCAATGATGTCTCCTACCAATACTACCGCATCTGGATTTAATGAATTAACTTCATCTACTATCTTTTTCACGGTTTTAGGAGATGTATCTGCATCTATATGCAAATCTGATAACATTACCACTTTGGTGGCTTCTTTTATTTTGGGAGAACTGATAGTATATGTTTTTACTGCCGGCATTTTTTCTGCTTCATACAAACCATATAGGCAAAACATCAGGCAAAAAATTATCGTTCCGATATTAATTTTGTTCAGCAAAGATGTATTCTTCAAGTCAGATACCGGCACTCTTCTGATAAAATCTATTAAAGCCCAAAACATATCCCTTATTACGGTTATGGCAAATAAGAAGAATACAAATCCGAACCAGAAATATAGTATCTTTGTTATATAAACAAAGCTATCTTCTATTTCTGTACGATGAATAGCAAATCCCAATATGGGTGCAAACCATCCGCAAGTCACAAACAAAAAGCACCCTAATTTGGTATACCAACGATAGTCCCCATACCCAACATAAGTCTTGTATGTAATAGCAATTGCTGCTAATGCCACCACTAAAAAGGCTATTTCTACCGGCATAAATATTCTCCCTCTTTTCATTATATTATTGAGCTTCAGCTATTTTTTCTTCCTCTTTCTTTGTTTTGCGAGGCGTACAAGTTCTTTTTCTTGTGGTTCTTTTAGGTTTTACTTCTTCTTCCGGCTTAGCTTCTTCCGTAATTTCAACTACTTTGAAGTTTTTTGCGATTGGCTTTTCAACTGCCGGCAAAGTTTCAACATATCCGTTAGCTTCAGGAATCGGCTCTATCGGTGTTTGAGTTTCCTTATTCTCTACTTCCTCTTCGGCTGAAGAACTATCTTCATTTCCGTTTTCGTTTTCAACATTTTCTGTATTATCTTCCGAACGATTTTGTTGTTCTTGTCTAGACTGACGACGCTCATTTATCTCTGTCACAATCTTACGATAGTGCTCAGCATACTGACGATATATTTCCATATCTACGTAATTTCCACTGGCTTGAGCTTCTTTGGCCAAATCATTATATCTTCTGATTAAATCCAATGCTGTACCGCTTATCTTACCTGCAATACTTACACTGTCAAATTTATAGTTCAACGTATAGCCGTTATTGCTACCGCCGTTATTACGAAATCTATTATTTTGCTTTTTCATATATTCCTACATTCATCATAGAGCTCTTTGCTCTTTAAAATTAATTATTAAAAAAGGAAACTTCTAGATATGCCTCACTCAAAAAATCGCATATCGTCTCTACAGTGTTTGATACTATAAGTTAAAATTTTTTTTTGCAACTTATTTTTTTAATATCACACATCTGTTTATTCCACCTAAATCTTTTACTATTTTATGCAATACTAATCCTTCTTTTTCAAATATTTCGCTTATTTTTTGCGCTTGTTCCACACCGGCTTCAATTAAAATATATCCGTCCTTTTTTAATATGTTCGGAGCTATTTTTGCTATTTCTTGATAGCACTTATACCCATCTGCTCCACCATCCAATGCCACACGTGGGTCATAGTCTTTAACTTCTGTTTCTAACGTTTCAATTTCTTGACTTGCAATATAAGGCGGATTTGTCACTATCATATCTATGCTTTCATTGGCAATTTCTAACTGTTGCCACGAACAATTTTGAAATGTGCAACGATCTTCAACACCTAATCTTTGCGCATTTTCTTTAGCGACATCTAAGGCTTTCTCAGATATATCAACGCCTATACCTTTCATGCAGGAACATTCTTGGAGTATTGATAATAGAATACACCCACTTCCCGTTCCTAAATCCAGTACTATTCCCGACTGTTTCTCTTGCAATAAATTTATTGCTTCTTCTACTAAAATTTCCGTATCAGGACGTGGCGTCAAAACATTTTGATTTACTTTAAATACGGATTTATAGAATTCTCGTTCCCCAACGATTTTATCTAATGGTTCATGATTTAATCGTCTTTGTAACATCGTTAGGGCTTTTTCTTGTTCCGCTTCAGTAATCTTCGGATATAAAGGCGCGGCGTATTTTAAAATAATATCCGTTTCTAAACGCGGAGAGCTAATTCCTGCTTTGACTAAAGCGGCAATTAATTCTTCCCGTAAATTTCTTTGGCTGTCTTGTTTAAACATTCTACGCCGCCATAGCTTTTTTGACTTCTGCCGATAATTTATCAAACGCCTTCTTCTCAATTTGGCGAACACGCTCTCGGCTGATATTAAAGTGAGCGCCAATATCATCCAAAGTCACAGGATTTTCTGTTAGCATTCTGTTTTTAATAATATATTGCTCACGTTCATCCAATTTCTTTAAGCATTGAGCCAGAATTTTTGCCTTATAGGCTTGCTCTTGACGCGCAGCTAATTTCCCCTCTATATTTTCACGGCCATCAATCACCATATCAATTTTTTCACGACCGTCTTCATCGTCACCGACATTGACATTCAGTGAGCTATCTCCGCCAATACGTCGGTTCATCTCGGTTACATCTTTTTCATCAACAACCAATTCTTTAGCTATGGCTTTAACAACCTTTGGCTCTAACTCTTTATTTTCATATATTCCCAAACGAGCTTTAATGCGGCTTAAGTTATAAAATAGCTTTTTCTGCGCAGCAACCGTACCTATTTTAACCAATGACCATGAACGCAAAATGTAGTCGTTAATTGCAGCTTTTATCCACCAAATTGCATAAGTTGCCAAACGAACTTTTTTATCTGTATCAAACTTTTTTACCGCCTGCATCAACCCTAAATTTGCTTCTGAAATTACGTCTGACATCGGCAATCCATAACGGCGATATGTTAAAGCAATTTTGGCCGCTAGACGTAAATGTGAGGTTATCAATTTCTGTGCTGCCAATAAATCCCCTTTGGTTTGAAAATCTTCAATTAATTGTTTTTCTTCACTTTCGCTCAAAACCGGAAAACGCTTAATCTGTTCTAAATAGGTATATAATCCATTTTCCTCAACTACCATGGGCAGTTGCGGTTTTGGTTTTACGACAACTAAATTCTTATGTTCACTCATACCTTTTCCTTACAGACCTTTTCACCAGTTTTGTTTATTTAGGTGTCCTTTTTGGCTTTCGCAAGTCTTTTATTTATACAAAAAGGATGTATCTTTTCCTGAAGGTTTTAATTCCAAATTTATTGCTTCAACGCGATAACTGTCCGCTTCAGGATATATCAATAGAAATAACTTTCCTGCTTCTTCATTTGCACTTTGATTTTTGCATAATAGCATATTTTCTTCTGCAATACTTTTATTTATCTTACGGTCGGCAATTATATCTGACACGGGCTTTGTGTCTTCTGTTTTGTAGTTTGCTATATTTTCTTTAGAAAATTTATCAAGATTGTGTGTCAAAAAATAACGATGACGACGCTCTTTTACATTTTTATTCGTGTCATCTTTATAAAATTCAGAAATAAACTCTTTAGTTGCTGATATCAATTTTTCATCTTGACATGTCGGCATCGGGATTATTTGCTTTTCCACTTGATGGACGATGACTTCTTGTACACCGCCATCAGTCTCTTCAGCATTTACGTATGGTGCAAATAAGCACGCAATTGCTATCAGTCTAAAGAGTTTATTTCTCATGTATTTCTCCTAAAAGTTTAAAGACTTCGGTGTTCTCGGGAACGGAATAACGTCACGAATATTTGCAATACCCGTTAATAACATCATCATACGTTCAAAACCTAGACCAAATCCTGCGTGAGGAACAGAACCATATTTACGAGAATCGAGGTACCACCCATAATCTTCTTCATGCATACCTAACTCTTCAATACGTTTTTTCAACAATTCGTATCTTTCCTCTCTTTGTGAACCACCGATTAATTCACCAATCCTCGGAACCAAAACATCCATAGCAGCAACAGTTTTGTTATCATCATTCATGCGCATATAGAATGCTTTGATTTCTTTTGGATAATCACGAACAATTACCGGACGCTTAAAGTGTTCTTCTGCCAAAAAGCGTTCATGCTCTGTTTGCATGTCAATTCCATATTCCGGTTCATATTCAAACTTCTTTCCGGACTTCTTCATAATCTCAATTGCTTCGGTATATGTGATGCGGGCAAAGCTGTTGTTTTTGATGGTATTCAAAGTATCCATCAATGTCGGATCTACGAATTTTGAAAACAGTTCAATATCATCATGGCATTTTTCCATAACTTCCGTTACACAATAGCGAACCATATCTTCAGCTAAATCCATATCATCATAAATATCTGCAAATGCCATTTCCGGTTCTATCATCCAGAACTCTGCTGCATGACGTGCAGTATTGGAGTTTTCAGCTCTGAATGTCGGACCAAATGTATAAATATCACCTAAAGCGCACGCATACATTTCACCGTTTAATTGTCCTGATACCGTCAAATGTGCCGGTTTTCCGAAAAAGTCTTGGCTATAATCTATTTCTCCATTTGGTAAACGTGGCGGATTTTTCATATCCAAGGTTGTAACCTGAAACATCTCGCCGGCACCTTCACAGTCTGAACCGGTGATAATCGGCGTATGAACATATTTAAATCCACGCTCTTGGAAAAATTTATGAATAGCATAAGACAATGCAGAGCGAACTCTAAATGCTGCTCCATATTTATTGGTACGCGGTCTTAAGTGTGCTATTGTACGCAAGTATTCATCTGAGTGTTTCTTCTTTTGCAGAGGAAAATCATCAGGTGCTAAACTATATATTTCAATTTTATCGGCAACAACTTCGTATTTTTGATTACCACCTTGCGACTCTACCAATGCTCCGGTAATTGCTACAGATGAACCTGTTGAAAGATTTTTAACTTCATTATAATTGGGGAGATTATTATGAGCGATAATTTGCAAATTCTTTAAACATGAACCATCGTTTATTTCTATAAATGAAAAGTCTTTGGAATCTCTTCTGGTTCTTACCCAACCTTTGGCCAAAACTTCCGGTTGCGTTGTTTCTGATTTCAATAAATCTACAATTTTTGTTCTTCTTAACATTTTAAATCATTCCCCATTTGTTAAATGTTGTTTTTTAAAGCAAACAGGAGCATAGAACATTTTGTTTTAAATGTAAACAGATTTATCTTTTTTTACGTTTTTATTGCGTCTTACTTTTTTGAGAAGCTATATGTTGGAGCCATTCTGTCACCGTCAACTCTCCGCTATGAGGTGATAAGCTCTCATAAGCTTTTTGCGCATAGGTTCGGTAATATGCTCTATCTCTTTCGGTTTTTGCTGTTTGTTCGGCTTTACATACCGCTATAATGCTTTTGTACAACGCATTTTTGCTATGTGGTTTGAGGTATAAATTCTCTAAGCATATTTCCGCCTTGGATATTTCTGCAACACGTTTTAGCACAAACGGTTTAACTGTTTCATCTGATGTATTTAGGCAATAGCATTGTTGGGCATAACTTTGACGACGAACAATTACTTCAACAGAACTTCCATTGGGCAAACGAACCTGATTTAATTTTGGATTATTGTATATATATTCAAACCATTGCACCAAGCGCTCTGATGTATATTTTTTATATTCGTGACTGCGATTTTCAACTTTATGAAAAATACGGGCGCATTCTCTAGCAGTTAATTCTCCGGCTTGTTTTTCTTGCAGATTTTCAGGTTCTTCTTTTTCCGGACAATAACGACATCCTGCCCAATTTGCAAAAGCTTCCAATACTTCTTGACGACTTTCCGTCCCATTGATGCAAAACGCCGTTTTGTTATTTACCCCTAATCTTTCTACAATTATCGGTATTTTCTTACCAGCTACTTCACAGATATTTTCTTCGGGATGTTCATACAATTTGCGAAACAATCCATTTAATCTGTCCTGCTTTTTAAAACCTGATAATTTTTTACCATCTTCTGATTTTACATCATCAAATAGGTGTTTTACATCGCTAACTATTAATTCCCCTATTTTTTTGGCTTCCGGTTTTTGGGTACGATACATAATCCCCGTTCGTTCGGCAAAGGCTTTAAATATGGCTTCTCTAGGAGCGCGCACCGTATTTAAATAATAGGCGGAGGCGCGCCCTTCTTGGCGTCGATGCACAACTATCGGTACAGTAGCTCCATCTGATAGCGCACACTTATTTTTTTCTTTATCTTGATAGAGTTGAACGAACAAAAAACGCAGATGACCACGTTTTTCACTCTGCGTTAATTTTTCTCCATTTTCATTTCTGACGTTATCAAAAAATTTGACAACCTCGGCTGCGTTTAATTCGCCTTCTTGTTTTAATTCTATTGCGTCCGTCATTTATTTGCTCATTACCTTATTCAATTTGTATCAATATAGCACATTTTATTCTATAAGGCAATACGATTTTCATGACCTAAAACATAAAGCGCATCAACTGTATCCAATAAGCATAAACCGCTATAGCTACAATTTTATAAAGCACAGCCATACTCATTAAGGCGCCCCCTAAAACAACAACCTCAATGATTATTGCCGCAATTACTGCAACACCTAACATCTCCAGCCAGTAGTATTTTTGCTTTATCAGTAACAAGGAGGCTATTACCGCAGTTAAAGCTAAATACATATTCTGCATTGCTGCAAAAGTATGAGAAACAGGTGATGTTACCGCACTGAAATTTAATACAAATGAGGCCATCATTACAATGGTTGCAATGATAAAAATGATAAAACTACTTCTTCTTGACATTTTTACCCCCTTTTACATTTTTCTTTACAGCTTTACTTGTCGTTTTTGATTTAACTGCTTTTTCCGTCTTTACCGGTTGGGAATTTGTTTTCTTTTCTGCACTGACTTTCTTTGAGTTTCCCTTCTCTACTTTAGATTTCCTATACACAAAAATTTTTTCAGGGACACCATAGATTGAGGAATCTATTTGTTTAATCTCTTCAAGATGTCCTAACGGAAACATTTCAGAAATTACAACACAACTTTCTTTAATATTCTCAGCCAAAATTTTTCCTAAAGGTTCGCCAGTCACTTTCAAAATATAGCACATAATTAAGTCCATATCTCGGTAGTCTTGCTTCATATAATCACCTTTAATGAAAGTAATATTTTTTAGACCAGCCGCTTTGATTTTCCCCATTGTTAAAGGCACTATATCCCATTCATAACCGATAAACTCGTGCTCGGGAAATTCTTTGGCTAATGGTAACAAAAGTGCACCACTACCACAACCTAAATCGGTCACTTTCATTTTGTGTTTGGATTTCTTTAAGATTGCTCTTGCCTCTTCAATCATATCTTCTTTTATTTTTCCGTATGATGACACAAAAGGACCATATTTACCACATCCGCATTTGATGTATGAATATGTTTGATACAATAAATATAAAATCGCTGCAAACCCTATCAGCAGCGCCAATATAGTGACTATTCCGTTACAGCTCATTATTTGTTCTCCGTTTTATAAAAAAGTTGCTATCTTTCTATTGGTGTTATATATATTGGAAATTGTTTAAGAAAACATTTAATTTTTTATTCTTTACGGGAGAGTTTTCAATGCCTAAAAAATATAATCGTATTCTCTTTCTTACCGGCGCTGGTATTTCTGCAGAATCCGGATTAGCGACATTTCGCAGTGAAGATGGACTATGGAATCACCACCGTGTTGAAGATGTGGCTACCATTGAAGCTTATTACCGTAATCAAGACTATGTACATGATTTTTATAACAATATGAAACCAGAATTATGGAATGCAAAGCCTAATGCCGGCCATTTAGCTATCACTCGATTACAAAATGAATATCCGGCTGAGGTTAATATTATTACGCAAAATATTGATACTTTGCATGAAAAAGCTAAGAGCAAAAATGTTTTTCATATTCATGGGCAAATTAATCAGGCTGTGTGCATGAATTGTGGTCATGTTCTTGAAACCTGGGGAGATGTTACCTCCGAAACTTGTTGTGAAAATTGCCATATCATGGGTATGATGAAACCTAATATTGTCTTCTTTGGCGAAAATCTGCTCTATATGGATAAAGTTGAAAATTTACTCAAAACGTCCGATTTATTTGTTTCGGTCGGAACTTCCGGTGTTGTTTACCCTGCCGCTGGTTTTGTACAAACTGCCAAATATTATGGCGCCGACACGATTGAATTTAATTTGGAGGCTACCTCTAATAACTTCTTTTTTGATAAGCATGTAATGGGAAAAGCCGGAGATACTTTGCCTGCATTTGTTGATGAATTACTTGCGCAGCTTAAGGACAATTAATCTTTAATAAATTTTCATAAAAAGATGCGGTAAAAATATTTTTATCGCCGAGCATCTTTATTTTTTCACAAGCATTGGCTTGATAAAACTTCTGAGGATTTTGAGTGGAAAACCTTTGTCCTATTTTTTCTCTAACAGCAATATTTCCCGCTTCATAACTGATGCCATAATGTTTTTCGCTCTCGCCGTTTCTTTCTAATATATCATCTTTTATCGCTGCGAATTTTGCTCCGGAGAACAACATATTTACCCAAAAATCCCAATCTTCACTTGCTCTTAAATTTTCATCATAGCGTATCTTATGCGCTTTGGCAAATTCCCTTCTATACATTATATTGGCATTACCAAAATTATTATACTGTATCAAACCAGCTGCTATATTATCATGATTATCCGGTATACGAGGCAACCCTCTAATCTGCCCAGCAACAGCCGTAATATTCTCGTTTTCATCTAAGAACGCAACTTGTCGCTCCATTCTCTCGGGCAAGCTTTTATCATCATCGTCCATAATCATCACATATTCTCCACGCGCTAAATCTGCAGCTTTATTACGAGAATATGCTATCCCATGATTTTTATCATTTTTATAATAGCGGATACGCTTATCTTTGTAACTTTTTACAATATCATCCGTGTTATCCGTTGAGCCATCATTGATGATTATAAACTCAAAATCATTATACGTTTGAGCTAAAATACTATCTATCGCACGAGGTAATATTTTTTCTCGTTGATACGTCAACATAACAACGGATACCTTCGGCTTTTGCATCCAAAGGTATCCGCTAAACAATCCGACCGCCAGTATCACACCAGCTATAAGTCCTTTTTTTATTCTCATTTATTGAGCTATCACGCGGTTGGTACTACCGAACAATACTAAGCAACGTTGTCCTACGCCTAAAGCTTGTCCAGAACCTTGCGTGATGCTGATAACTTGTCCGTTATCTAATTTAACAATATACTCCAAACCTGTTTGGTTTGATAAACCTTTCTCTGCGGCGTTACCAACAACACCACCAAGCAAAGCACCTCCTACTGCGCCTAATGTATGTGCTGTACTTCCGCCCCCGATTGTTGAACCAGCCACACCACCGGCAATTCCTCCAATTAAAGTACCGGCTCCGCCTTCGCTATCAACAGTTACATAGCGAACGCTCAATACTGTACATTGTGCCACGGTTGATACTCTTCCGGCTTGGTTGGTATAGTAATGGTCTGAATTGATGTTATCTGCACAACCAGCCAATAATAGCGCCGAACTCAAAATACCTAACATTGTTTTACGCATTATAAATCTCCTCAAAAACTTTATTTTTAAATACTGTAGTTGATTATTTTTTGTTGTCAATCTTTTTCAGTTCTGACTTTTCCTCTTAAAAATCTATGCTTGTTGATTTTTTAGCTCTTCCATAATTCGTTTTTCGTGCTCTGGCTGATCTTGTTTAGCCTCTATTACGTCTTTACGAATCTTTTGTGTGCGCTTAAACAGATCAAACATTTTATCTCCTTCATCCCATCGGATATTTCTTTCCAGAGCCACTAAATCTTCAATAAATCTTTGTATTAATTCCAGCACGGTTTGCTTATTGGTTAAAAATATATCCCGCCACATGGTTGGATCTGAGCCTGCAATACGGGTAAAATCACGAAAACCACCAGCAGAATATTTGATTATCTCTTTATGTTCGTATCCTTCTAAATCAGAAACCGTTCCCACAATGGAGTATGCAATTAGCTGAGGTAAGTGAGACACTGCAGCCATTACCTTATCATGATGAGGCGCCTCCATCGTATCCACCTTCATATCACAGCTTTCCCACATCTTTGTTAATTTTTCTATGGCCTCGGGCGTTGAATTGTCATCTGGGGTTAAAATACACCAGCGCCCCTTAAATAAAGAAGTAAAACCATTTTCCGGACCGGATTTTTCCGTACCTGCAACAGGATGTCCGCCTACAACAATTACTCCTATATCCTTGTTCAAATATTTTTCTATCTCTTGCAAACTATATTGCTTTACGGAACCTACATCACTAATCACAGCGCCTTTTTTTACGTATTGGGCAACTTCTTCAGCCAAATCTCCAAAAGCACAAACCGGTGTTGCAAAAATGATTAAATCCGCATCTGATGCACCTTCTTTTATGCTATCTGTATAAATATCTGCCAATCCCAGATTTTCTGCTTTCGCTAAATTTTCTTGATTTTTATCGTACACCACCAGCTTTTTAACTAATTCTTTTTCTTTCAAATTACGTGCCAGTGATGAGCCTATTAAGCCAATACCTAAAATCAGAGCTTTATTAAATAGCATTATCTTTCCCCTTTGATAAATTTGCGCGTTAATTTATCAAAATCTCTGTATCGTGTCAACATATAGGCAAACTCTATCCTCTTTTCTTTCTTGACAGCTTTTATTTGCGCAGTATGATATTTTTGTTTTCTTAAATTTATGTTTTATTATTCAGAGGAGTAGGAAAGGACCGAACCTCATTAAAAAAATTATTTTATGCTTCGTAAATTTCGTAAAATTGTTTTTTTAACCGGTGCCGGTATTTCCGCTGAATCTGGTTTAGCTACTTTTCGTGATACAAACGGTTTGTGGAATAACTATGACGCTGAAGTTGTGGCTTCATTACACGGTTTTCAAGCTAATCCCTCTTTGGTGCACCAATTCTATAACGAATTGCGCAAACAGATGTTTGCTGCACAGCCAAATTCCGCCCATCTTGCTCTAACTCATTTGCAACAGCATTCGCATGCTGATATCCAGATCATTACTCAAAACATTGATACTTTGCATGAAAAAGCGCTTTCTCAAAATGTATGGCATATTCATGGGCAAATTAATCAGTTGAGATGTATAAATTGTGGTAAGATTACAGAGACGTGGGAACCTTGGGCTGAAAATCATCGTTGTTGTTCCTGCTTTGGTGAGCTTCGTCCGAATATTGTCTTTTTCGGTGAAGAAATATTTTTCTCCCCCAAAATTGAACAACTACTCAATGAAGCTGATTTATTTGTGGCCATCGGAACTTCAGGGACAATTCCTCCGGCTTCAACTTTTGTATGTGATGTCCGCCAACATTCCGGCTTGACTATCGCTTTGAATTTAGAAAAACCTGCCAATTATCGTGACTTTGATATCGTAATTAATGGTCAAATTTCTAAAACATTACCGCGTTTTATCGAAAAATTGCTTATTTATCAGTAAAAAAAACAGGCTCTCTTTTGAGAACCTGTTTTTTTGTTTCTTGCAAAGTAAAATTATGCGGATTTACCTAACTGAGCAGCAACTTCTGCAGCAAAGTCTTCTTCTTTCTTTTGTAAACCTTCACCAAGTTTGAAGCATACAAAACCACCGAGTTTTACTTCTGCATTGTTTTCTTTTGCAAATTCTGCAATAACGTCTTTTACTTTCTTATCTGGATCCATAATGTAAGCTTGTTCTTCAAGAACTACTTCTTCATAGTATTTACGGATACGACCTTCTACCATTTTTTCAACGATATTAGCAGGTTTGCCAGATGCTAAAGCCTGTTCGCTGAAAATGTTCTTTTCACGTTCAACAGCTTCTGCTGGTACTTCTGCAATTGTCATAGCAATCGGAGATGTTGCAGCAATGTGCATTGCAATATGTTTGCCCAATTCTTGCATTTTTGCTTGATCAGCATTACCTTCAAGGCTAACCAACACACCAATTTTACCAACATTCGGGCGTACAGAACTGTGAATGTATGAGCATACGATACCATTGTTTGCACTTAAGTATGCTGCACGACGCAAGTTCATATTTTCACCGATTTTAGCAATCATATCTGTTAAAATGCAGCCCATTTCTTTGCCGCATACCGGGCAAGTATACGTTTTCAATGCTTCAATATCACCTTTAACAGCTAATGCAGCTTTTGCGGAATTTTCTACATAATCTTGGAAAATATCATTTTTTGCAACGAAGTCTGTTTCAGAGTTTACTTCAACAACTGCACCGGCATTACCTTCTACATATACAGAAACCAAACCTTCTGCTGCAATACGGCTTGCTTTTTTAGCTGCAGACGCTAAACCTTTTTTACGAAGCCAGTCTATTGCTTCTTCCATATTTCCGTTTGTTTCAACCAGCGCCTTTTTGCAATCCAACATGCCTGCACCAGAGGTTTCTCTCAAATTTTTTACCATAGCTGCGGTAATTTCTGCCATTCTTTTTCCCCTTGTTTTGATAATCTTTGAATACATCAACTCGGCGGCAGCTTTTTGCCACCGCCGTCTTTTACTTAATCTAGGATTAAGCGTTTTCTACATTTTCAAATGTTTCATCAGATGATGCAACAACATCTTCGACTTTTACGCCTTGTGCTGCAACTTCTGCTTGCATACCATCCAAAATGGCTGATGAAATCAATTCGCAATACAATTGAATTGCACGAATTGCATCATCATTTCCCGGTACGGGATAATCTACTTCATTCGGATTTGCATTTGTATCGGTAATACCGATTACAGGAATACCCAACTTTTTAGCTTCTTTAATAGCCAATGCTTCTTTTGGAGTATCAATTACGAACAATAAGTCCGGTTGACCACCCATGTTTTTAATACCATCCAAAGAAAGAGCAAGTTTTTCTTGTTCTTTTTTGATGTTTTGCATTTCTTTTTTGGTGTATCCTTCGTATGCGTTCTTTTCTTCCATTTCGTTTAATTTAACGAGACGGCTGATTGATTTGTTAACTGTCTTCCAGTTAGTCAACATACCACCTAACCAACGATAGTTAACATAGTACTGTCCACATCTTTCAGCACTTTCTTTAACAATATCTTGTGCTTGGCGCTTTGTTGCAACGAACAATACTTTGCCGCCTTTTGCAGCTACGTCACGTGCTACAGCCAAAGCTGTGTAAAGCATCGGATATGTCTTTTGAAGATCGATAATGTGTACATTATCTTTTTTGCCATAGATGTATGGAGCCATTTGAGGATTCCAACGACGAGCGTGGTGTCCAAAGTGTACGCCTGCTTCTACGAGCTGACGTAATGTAAAAGTAGGAAGTGTCATATTTATTTTTCCTTATTTTCCGGTTAAACCTCCGCAGAATTTCGGCCCGAAATATTTCGGACACCGGAGCGTGAAGCGTTGTTCTTTATCTTAAACACCACCGACGCCGTGTCTGCGTGTGAATTATAAAAAAACAGCACCATTGCTGCTTTCGCATGTTTTATAATATATTTTTATTTATTTTGCAACTCTTTTTTAACTTTTTATTCAATTTTTTCTTTATCTTACCATAAAAAAACCGCCTATCTCTTTTGATGAGATAAGGCGGTTTCTTTGGTCTTGTTTTATGAAATTACTCTCTTTCGTATTCAGAGATAAAATCATAAATTTTTTTGCGCGTTTCTCCATGCAAAGTTGCCAACATCAAAATCTGACGGAGCTCACGTTTGCGTGGGTGTTCCAAATCTCCATCAGCCAAAGCCAGATTTATCAACGAATCGGCTATTTGAACTGAAACGGTGGAGAAATTTTCCCCCAGCAAATCACTTAACGTTTCCGAACTAACCGAGAACAATGCATCAATAGCTTCAGGATCTTGCGACATGCGCAAAATATTCAAAGCCTCTTTTGCAAAATCTTCCCGCTTTCCATAATATGCCGATAAACTCAGCAAAATTACGATAACGCGAGGAAGCTCGTTTTGTTCCAAAACCTTCTCCAATGCGGGAAGTTTTTCTCCTTTGGCTATCCAAAACACCTTTGATGATTGAGATGCATTTCCTTCACCTTTTCGTGAAAACAAAAGAACAACTCTTTCTTCATCTGTTTGTTCCATAGATGTGATTTCTTGCTCATCCGCACGATAGTAAGTAACAATGTCATCTTTCTTCAGCGTTTGTATATCCGCCGAACTGGGGAGAATTACCAAATCCTCTTTTCCAGAAATAACATCCTTTACTTTGATTGAATGAAAACCACCAGCGGTGTCAATATTGATGACACTGGCTGTAACAGGACCTTTTGACATGATAATATAGTTTAAAGTTAAAAAAATAATAGAAAATTCTTTTTTGCTATACATCTTTTTTTGACAGAAATCAAGTGTTTTTTGTTTATAATTTAAAATTTTATCTTTTATTTTTTATCTTGTATTTTTCTGTTTAAGATTTTTAGTTTTTACTTGTGTCTGCACTTTTCTTTTTATATATTTCTTCCAGTTTATATATGTTTTTTGTCTTATATCTGAGGAAAATATGAGTGATTTGTTTGAAAACTCCGCAACGGCAGTTAAGGAAGAATATTCTGCTCGTGACATTGAAGTTCTTGAAGGATTAGATCCTGTTAGACATCGTCCGGGTATGTATATCGGTGGCACAGATGAACAAGCCTTGCATCATTTGGTTGCGGAAATTTTAGACAACTCTATGGATGAAGCCGTTGCCGGTTATGCGTCCAGAATTGATATTTCTCTTAATGCCGACTACTCCGTTACTATTACAGATAACGGACGCGGTATTCCAGTTGATGACCATCCTAAATATCCGGGAAAATCAGCTTTGGAAGTTATCTTGACCACTTTGCACTCCGGCGGTAAATTCGGCGGTAACGCTTATAAAGTATCCGGCGGTCTACATGGTGTTGGTTCGTCCGTGGTTAATGCTTTATCTGTTAAACTCGTTGTTGAGGTCGCTCGTGACAAAAAACTCTACCGCCAGGAATATTCTTGCGGGAAGCCTGTTACTCCGTTAATGTTGGTGGGAAATGCTCCGAACCGTCGCGGGACAAGCATTACATTCTTACCTGACGCCGAAATTTTTGGAAGCGATAATAAATTTGTTCCGGCAAAAGTTTATCGTATGGCTCGTTCTAAAGCTTTCTTGTTTAAGGGGATTAAAATCTTTTGGAAATGTGCTCCAGAACTTTTAACTGAGGGCGACGGAATTCCTCAAGAAACGGAATTTAATTTTCCAAACGGCTTATTGGATTTCTTAAATTATCAAATCGGCACACGTACTACCATTAATCGTACACCATTTTCTGGAGAGGCAGAACTTGCCGGCGATGAAGGAAAAGTTGAATGGGCAATTACTTGGCCTGATGATGAAAAAGGTTTTTGTAACTCTTACTGTAATACGGTTATTACTCCTCAGGGAGGAACTCACGAACAAGGTTTCCGTACGGCTTTGCTTAAAGGGTTAAAAGAATACGCTGATATGGCTAATATCAAAAAAGCTGCAGGTATTACTGCGGAAGATTTCTTGAGCGATGCTGCGATTATGCTTTCCGTGTTTATCCGTGATCCGCAATTCCAAGGACAAACAAAAGACAAACTCACATCAACGAAAGCAGCTTATCTGGTTGAGAAAGCTGTTAAAGATTCTTTTGACCATTGGCTTTCATCGGATAAAGAAAATGCAAGCGCTTTGATTGAATATGTTATTGACCGAGCAGAACTGCGCAAAAAGAGAAAAGAAGAAAAAGTTCAAAATCGTAAATCTCCAACTAAAAAATTACGTCTTCCGGGCAAACTTGCCGACTGCTCTAAATCTGCTGCAGAAGATACTGAAATTTTTATTGTTGAGGGTGATTCCGCTGGTGGTTCCGCAAAACAAGGACGCGACCGTATGACACAGGCCATTTTGCCGTTACGTGGGAAAATTCTGAATGTTGCCAGTGCCAGTCTTGATAAAATTACCCAAAACCAAGAAATTAAAGATATGATTGAAGCTTTGGGTTGTGGGACCAAAGATAATTATAAGGAAGAGAATTTGCGTTATGAAAAAATCATCATCATGACCGATGCTGATGTTGATGGTGCGCATATTACATCTCTTTTAATGACATTCTTTTATCAGTATATGCCGAAACTTATTGAAAACGGTCACTTATTTATTGCGACTCCGCCTCTGTATAAAATCGTTTTTGGCGGAAAGAACTATTACGCTCTTGATGATGATGAAAAAGATAAAATTTTAAGTAAAGCAAAAGCTAATCAAAAACCTGACATCAGCCGTTTTAAAGGTTTGGGTGAAATGAGTGCTTTGCAGCTTAAAGAAACCACTATGGATAAAAATAATCGTGTTTTACTTCGCGTTGTTATCCCTACGGCGAATACAGAAGAGGCTCGTGATGAAGCTTTTGAAACCAGAAGACAGGTTGAACGCCTGATGGGTAAAGATCCGGAACAACGCTTTAAATTCATTATTGAACGTGCTAAATTTGCAGAGGATTTGGATATCTAAACTTTGCTACTTATAGCTTAAATAAAAAAATAAAAGACAGTTATTTTTATTAACTGTCTTTTTCGTTTACATACAGCCTATGTGCACTAGGGGTATGTTTGGGATTAACCCTTCATGTTTTCGTACGTTCAAACACTTTTACAATAGAATATTCTTTTTTCTTTTGAGAATATTCCTCACTCTTGCATAACCGAATAATTTTCAGGCTTAGTCTGCATATTAAAAAGATAAGCACTGTTGCTATCATACCAAATAATTTTTTAAGACCTCATAATTAATTTTACGGTCTCAACCTAATCAATCATTTGGTATTCGTCAAGTTTTTCTGTTTGATATTGAAGGATTAATCATACGCGTGGTAATAGCGTTTTTTATAATCAAAGTCGCATTTTATATGACTGAATTCCGGCTTTAATATGTATATTACATCCGAATTATCAAACGGCTTGTAGTATTTATTAATTAAATTCATATCCGGCACGTGCACAAATTTTTCAATACCTCGTTCGGCTGAATATTTATCTTTATACGGTGCAATGTATATAATTTTTGGCTTATATGTTGCTATTACCTCATTTATGTCCATCAGGGGATGTATTCCAACTCTGGCACCAATCACATCCAATTGTCCTAATAAATTCCAGTAGTAGTGAGGATCTCGATTATACAAATTGTATAAATTCCCATCTCCATTAATAACATAATCACAAGGGGTTGTTACACGTACAATTTTTTTATTCAGCGGATCATAAAAGCGCCCTACTCTATCCCCAAGATTACCTTCATACACCGCAGGTTTATACATACAAAAAGCCAGAGTCACCACTAATACATATATAAGAGCAAAATGTTTCTTAAAGATTTTTTCTTCCAAAAACATAGCTGTCAAAATAGCGGCCAAATATATCAACAAATAAAAATAATATGCAAAGGCTGAAAAATACAACAAACGTTGCGCCAACTCTGTTAAAAACAAAATGGTTAGTATGTTAAAATATATATTTTTCTGGCGAATAAAGCAGATAATCGCCAAAAAACTCCCAAGCAGAAGCATCTTTAATTCCGGCCAAATTATTCCATGTCGGCGCTCTTCTGCAAATAGTTCAGGTATGTGCAAATTAAAGATAAAATTGGAACGATACCATGTTTCTAAAATACCATGATGCCATAAGTAGACGGCATACCCCAAACTTAAAACTATCGGTAATAACATTGCATAAGCCAACGCATCAACTTTTATGACTTTCTTATGCAGCAGATAAAATGTTATCAACGCCAATATAACAAGGGCAAAAATAATTTTTTGCAAAAACATAAATGACGCCCAGAATAACAACATGGCTAGACTTAATTGGCTTACTTTTTGCTCCTTTATATGCTTAAAGTAAAAATACAATCCGGCAAAAAAAGCGGTCATCATAAAATTATCGGGACGAAAGTTTACCACAGATACGACGACATACGGCGTCAAAGCTATTGCGGCGGCAATTATACCTCCAGTTTTATTGGTCAAAAAGCGTGAAGCAATCAGATATAAAAGATAGTAGTTCAAAAATGAACTTAGTATAGAGCAACTTACGACGGTTGCTGTAATGATATTGTCATCTAATCCGTGCGTGTGTAAACCGACAAATGGTGCAAACAAATACCACAGTAGAGGATTATGGTGTTGGAAAAAATCTTTGTATGGGATAAAATTTGCATAAACCAACCACGAGGAGTGTATATGCTCCAATGTATCTCCCCCCAAGGTGTTCGTTTTCCATGCAATATATAGGCAAAATATAAGTCCGGCGCATAAATGCCCTAAGAGAAAAAATGCCGGAAATTTTTGATATAGTTTTTGTAGTATTTGCGGCATTTCCTTTCTCCTTACGGAATAAATATGGTTTGCTTAAAGACGTTTTCCATGAAAAATAATGAAATAAAGCTTAAAATAAAGGCGATCACCGGTGTTGCTACCCAGCCGGATACAACGCGCAAAATCAAGCTCCATTTTATCCCCTTTCCGCCCTTAACCAGTCCTATTCCCACAATCGCACCAATAACAGCTTGTGTACTGGAAACAGGAACTGCCGGAAGAGGCGGCAAGTTCATGGATATTAGAAAATGCTCTAAATTTTCAGAAGAAAACAATATTAAAACCAATGATTGCGATAAAATCACAATCCACGCAACTGTCGGCGAAAATGATAGTACATTTTTTCCTACTGTTTTAATGGCTTTTTGAGAATAGGTAAATACGCCAACACAAGCGGCAATCGCGCCAAGCAAAAACAATACTTGCGTACTGCTTAAAGTATAAAATCTGCCTAGTTCCAACGGTTCTAAAACATTTGAATCTACAAATACACCAACCACGTTTGCCATATTATTTGCACCTAGAGCAAAACCTCCTAACGCTGTTGTCAGTATCATACCAACTCTTACAGCCATATCCTGCCATAAGATGTGTACCTTGCTATGATGCAACAACTTTTTGACGCAAATATATAATCCTACCGCAATCACACCGGAAATAATCGGGCAGAATATCCATGTTGCACAAATATTGGTCAGAGTTTCCGTATCTGTTGGTTTATGGTTGTACACGTTCCAGCCGATAATTCCACCGACAATAGCTTGTGAAATGGAAACACTTATACCGGACTTTAACATCATTAGAACAGCCATTGCCGATGACAAAGATACCGTAAATGCCGCCGGAAGAGTGTTCACTTCACCCAGCGTATTTAATGTTTCCGCCGTATTTTGACCACTGAATACCGCACCTAATACCAAAAAGATGCTGGCAATAATTGCAGCTGTCGTAAAGCGTAACATTTTTGTTCCGACCGCCGTACCAAATATATTTGAAGCATCATTGGCACCTAATGACCAACCAAGAAACAAGCCGCTTGAAAGAAAAAACAAATATTCCAGCATTGCTTATATTTCCCTCTTTATGGCGGAGATAAGTAAGGCATCAATGCAATCCTCTGCCAAATCTGCAATATCAGCAACTTCTTCTATAAAATTATTAATTTGCATTTTGTGTGCTAAATCTAAATTAGAATCAAATACGTCATTACGTAATTTAGCTGCCGTCTTATCACTTTGGTGTTCCAGCAAATATACTTTTTTGGAGTAATCTCGCAAAGTCACTAAATCTCTAAAGAAAGCTCGTGAGGCAATAGCCATGTTTTCTGCACAATCAGCAACCTGATTAACCAACTCTTTTAATTTGTTATGATATTCTTCTGGAATATCAGGACGCTCAATATAAAATTTATGCGCCACTTCATCAAATAAATTGACAACTCTATCCAAATTTTCTACCAATTCCAGAATGTTACCGCGCAAATCCGGTATCAAATTTTGTTCATAGAGTTTACTCTCAATTTCACGACGTAAAGTATCCGAATCGTGTTCAATTATCTTTATCTTTTTACTGGTTTGGCGATATTTTTCGCTACGTTGCTCCTGAAGATATATGTCAACAGCTTCTTTGAAAACCATTGTCATTTCTATAATTTTGTCATGCAGACTGTCGATATTATGCTCCAAATCTCTGGTACGGGCAAATAAGGATATCTTTACGTTAAACATTTATTTTCATTTCCCTTCTTTTCTTCAGAATCGTTAATCTTTTCCCTTCTTTTTGCTATTTGATTTTAAACTTACGCACTTTGTCAACATATTTTTATTTTTGGCTTGCATTTATTTTTTTCTTCCCATACTTTTTAGAGGTTATATAACATTTTTAAGGATGGGAAATATGCAAAAAGATAATATTATTACTGTCTTGGTATCTGTTATTGCCAGCGTTGTAGTGTCTGTTGCACTCTGCGCTTCAGTTTCTGGTTCTAAGACAACAACTTCCGCTTCTACAGCTTCTCAAGATGTAAATCAAGCTATTGAAGATTATTTGATGAATAATCCTAGCAAAATTCGTGAAGCTTTGGAATTAGCTGCTCAACAAGAACAAATTGCTGAACAAAAACGTATTGCTGAACTCTATAAAGCTAATTGGAAAGATTTGAGCTCTTATGAAGGTTCTCCTTTTGTTGGACCTAAAGATGCTAAAGTTACTATTGTTGAATTCTTTGATTTCAACTGCGGTTACTGCAAACGTTTAGCTCCTGAATTGATGAAAGTTATTAAAGCTAACAAAGATATTAAAGTTGTATTCAAACCTGTAACTTTCTTGGGTTCTATGCCGGCTGCTAAAGCTGCTATGGCTGCTAACAAACAAGGTAAGTTCTTGGAAGTTTATGAAGCTTTGTTAACTCATAATGGTCAAGTTACTTCTGCTGTTATTGAAGAAGTTATCAAAAAAGCAGGGCTTGATGTTGAAAAAACTAAGAAATTGATGGAAAGCGATGAAATTGCTAAAGAAATTTCTGCTATTGCAGCTCTTTCTCAAAAAGTTCAAATTCGTGGCGTTCCGACTTTGATTATGAATGGTGAAGCATTACAAGCTATTGATGCTGCTACTATTCAAACAGCTATTGATAACGCAAAATAATTTTGCTTTATCGTCTTTTGAGCCCATCTTTTTGTAGGTGGGCTTTTTCTTTTTTAAAATTTGATGATTATGCTTAAAAATTCTTGCATATACTTTTCTGTCGCGTTAATCTTGCTGTAGTTTTATTTATTGGAGAGGATATTATGAAAATCTTTTTTAAATATTTTGCCGTTTTGATTGTTGCTGCGCTTGGTGCCGGTGGAGTTATTTATTTTGATGCGCATTGTCCGCAAAAAAAAGCTCAACAAACACAGCTTATTAATCAGGCTATTGAAAATTATATGCAAAATAATAAAGAAACTTTCGCTAATCTTGTTTTGGAAAGTGAAGCCTTTAAAAATTCTTCTTTCCAAATAAAGACAAATAATGAATCCGAGCAGTCCAAAGAAGAGGAAAAAGTTGCTGAAAACAATCCAAACCAAATCTTTTTAGATCATTGGGATGAGATGAAAAACAGTGAAATTGCACCGTATGCCGGTCCGAAAAACGCAAAAGTTACCGTAGTTGAATTTTTTGATTTCGCTTGCGGTCACTGCAAAGCTTTAGCTCCGGTTCTTGCTCAATTGATTAAAAATAATCCTGACGTAAAATTCGTATTTAACCCACTCTTTTTCATGAGCGAACATTCTCCTTATGCCGCAAAAGCTTCTTTAGCTGCTTTTCAAAAAGGAAAATTTGTTGAAGTTTTTGAAGGAATTATGACACTTCCTGAAATGAATGAAGAAACTATTAATCAAATTCTTGTAGATGAAGAACTTAATGTGGATGGAATTAAACAAATGATGGAACAAAAAGAAATCCGTCGCGGTATTCAAGATATTGACGCTTTATCGCAAGTTTTGGGTATCAACGGTGTTCCAATGTTAATCATCAATGGTGAGCCTTTTTATGGACGTAGTCTTGATGAATTACAAAATAAGATTAACAGTTATAAATAAAGTAATAGAAAATCCCCTGAAGCAAACAAGCTCAGGGGATTTTTTTGTTTGGATTAATTAAGGTTTGAATATCTGTCCGTTTTCACCATTTATTTCACCATCATCAAAATGAATACCTAGAATTGCTCCGTTGTACAGTTGATCCAAAGTTTGAGTTTTCGGATTAAAACGATATACTGTTCCGTAAACACCTCTGCATCCTTCTTTATCATACACTTCACTAATCAGTGTGGTTGATTTTCTACCTAATGAATTCCCTCGATATAGTGTGGTGTATTCAAAATGTTTTCCTAAAAGGATGACAGTATCTTTTCCTTCGTGGAAAATAATAGATGGAACGGATAACGCATAGCACCCCGGATTATTTTTTTCAGAGCTATAAATCCCCCATACCTGATATTTGTTATCTTCCTTTATTATCAGATATTCGTTTGGTACTGCAGCTTCTACAATTTCTCCCTTATAGATAACTTCCATTTCATCTTCTTGTGGAACACAGATATTTTCACAAATGTATCTATCGGCACAAATTTCCGTATAACCATCATCTTGCAGTACATTCAAGATAATCTTTTTTCCTTCTTGATTTTTAGGTGATAGAAAGACATGCTTTCCTACCTTTTGACCTAATTTTTGAATATCATGACTATACTTATTTATAAGCATCCACGTACCGTTTTCATCATTATCTGCCAAGCAATAGATAAAAGCATTATGGCTTCCAGAATAAATTTTTCTGTTATATTGGCTTGCAAATACCAGATACTCTGCATCTTTGGTTCTTAAGAGAATTTCATATGTGCTTGGTCTATATTTATGCGTTACACGATAAACGTAAACCCAGCATTGTTTGTTTCCCATCTGTACTTTGAAGTAATCGTCTGCACGCAAAACCATAGATAGGCAGTGTACAAAGAAACATATTCCACAAAACGATATTAACCATGACAAAAGAACTTCTAATTCTTTATCCGGCAGTGGTATTGCCATGTACACAATACAGAGAGCAAATCCAATTATGCCCAGGATGAATTCCGAGTTAAGAGCATTTTTCCATGCGGAGCGTTCGCTTATACGCGACAATCTCCAAGACATTAATTTATTATCCATAAAACATTATAATTTAAGTGATACAATAATTGTTAACTGGCGTGCATTGTATCTATTTTTGTTGATTTGTCAAATATTTTATGGCGAAAAACATCGTCTACTAATTTAAGTTTTCACTTAACTCCATCCACCGCTCTTCTGTGGTGGTTATTTCTTTTTCCAAGTTGTATAGTTCTATTTGTATTTTGGCGACTTCACTACCCGAAACTTGTGCAAATTTTTGGAGCAATTTTGCTTTTTGAGCCTCCAACCTATTCAGTTCTTGTTCTATTTGGCGCAACTCTGCTCTGACCTTACGGTCTTGTTTGTTATTAGATGCGTTTTTTTCTATTGGTGTGATTGTTTTTTCCGGTTCCTTTATTTCTTTCTTTTCAGGCTTTTCTTCTGTTTTTCTCTCTTTTTGGAGTAAGAAAGCGCGATAGTCTTCTAAATCTCCATCAAACGCCGTACACGTGTTATTATGCACGAGCCACAAATTATCAACGACCATTTCTAATAAATGAAAATCGTGTGAAATCAAAATAATCGCACCATTGTACGCATTTAATGCTTCGGCTAAAGCGGTTCTTCCTTCCATATCCAGATGGTTTGTCGGTTCATCAAAAATCAACAGTTCCGGCTTATCTATGGAAATTCTTGCAAACAACAATCTTGTTTTTTCACCGCCAGATAACGCTTTAATTTGCGTGACTGCTTTTTCTTGTTCTAAACCGAAATGACCTAAATGAGCTCGTATATTTTTCTCTGGGGTATCAGGCTCAATCGTTTTCATATACTCTGTTGGCGTTAGCTCCAGTGGCAATTCTTCGGTTTGATTTTGATTAAAATATCCAATTTTGAGTTTGCCACTTTTTCTCATCGTTCCTTCCATCATGGGAAGATGTGATGACAGCATTTTCACTAATGTAGACTTACCATTACCATTTTTTCCCAATAACGCAATTCTGTCATCTTGGTTTATATAAAAATTAAGTTTGCGCAGTACAACCTTATCGCCATAACCAACAACGCCACCTTCCACGGTTATCAGAGGCGATGGCATGGGTTTTATATCTGGAAAAGAAAATTTGCTTTCTTTATCTTGAGCGACTTCGTCTATATCCTCCATTTTTTCTAACATTTTTAGACGGCTTTGAGCTTGGCGCGCTTTAGTAGCTTTGTAACGGAATCTATCTACATATGATTGAAGGTGGGCTTTTCGCTCATTTTGTTTTTTTATCAGCTTATCTACCAGCTCAATTTTTTGCGCATATTGGCGTGCAAAAGTGTCATAATTGCCTCCATATTGCACCAACTTTTTACCCTCAAAATGCAGGATACCCCCACAGACATTATTTAAGAAATCACGGTCGTGACTAATAAGCAAAACTGTTCCCTTATATTTTTGCAAATAACTTTCAAGCCAAACGATTGCTTCTAAATCCAAGTGGTTGGTCGGCTCATCCAAAAACAGAATATCCGAGCGCTGAAACAGGGCTCCAGCTAAATTTAAACGCATTTGCCAACCACCGGAGAAATCCTTTACAGGACGTGCTAAATCTTCTTGATTAAAACCTAGTCCTACTAAAATTTCCGCTGTTCTAGCTTCTGCCGAATCGGACTCCATTATCCATAATTGTTCCATAATCTCTGGCAGTTCTTCAGGCTTAGCTGTTTTTTCTTGTTCTCGTAAAGCCATCAGTCGTTTATCTTTACTCAAGACATATTCCAATATCGGCTTTTGCAAATCAGCTTCTTTTATTTCTTGTTCAACAAAGGCTTTTAATTGATTCTTACCGCATTGAACATCCCCGCTGTTTACTTCTAATTCGCCTTTTAGCACCCTAAATAATGTTGTTTTTCCGCAACCATTTTTGCCGACAATTCCTATCTTTTGTCCGTCTGATATTTGTGCGGAGGCATCTTCCAATAAAAACTTTGAAGCAATCTGAACGGTTATATTGTCTAATTTTATCATTTCTTTCCTTTTTATTTTTTGATATATGTCGGATATTGATTTTCTTTATACGCTTGCTCTACTTCATAAAAACTAAGCGGTTCTGTTACTTCTCTTCCCAATATCTGACTGGCTTCTTCGGGAGTAAAATAAAAATCAGCAAATGTTTCCGGCAATTCTTCACTTTGCGGCACATTGACGTCTGCTAAAGGACTTTTTTCCATACGCTTTTTCAATTGTGATAGGAAACGGTTCATACTACTATCATTCTTTACCTCATTTTCGTTATGAAAGAAATAATATTTATAATCTATGGCTGTTCCTTCCGGATGCCCACGTCTTTTCTTATTTATAAACTCAGCAAATGATTTTGTTATATAGTGATTTACCCTCGCCTTATCTCCTGAGATATTAAAATTTAGCATATAGCTGACAGGTTTGTGATATTCATTAACGCTTTTACCTTTTACCGGAACATAATGATTTGCGCCAAAGGCCTTAAAATCTATTACAGCATTCGGGCGTACAATTGATTTTACGGTATGATTTAATTTGGCTCCATGTGCCGTAAAGGCTTCGGTAACCAAACCACTATCACGCTTAAACAAACCATTGTCCCCATAGTTCATCCAATGAAGGCTAACTTCATTTGCATCTGTAAATTCTTGTAAAAAATCAACCATATTCTCAGCTTGAAGCGGTACCAAAAATTCGTCCAAATCAATAAAAGCCATCCACTGACTCTCGTTTCCGTACTCTTTGACTACTTTATCATAGCATACTAACTGCTGATTTTTCCCTATCATCGGAATATATGTTATAAGCCCGTTTTCTATATATGGCTGTAAATACTCACGACTACCGTCCGTACTTTCGTTATCGCATAGGTAAAAATGTTCTGCCCCTTGTAAAATATGATATTCCAGCCACTCTTTCAGATATGGCTTTTCGTTTTTCATTATTGCCGTAACGCTTAGCTTATATTTATAGGGATATAGCCTCTTATAGCCGGTATATATTCCAACGCCGACCAGCAAAGCAATTCCTATGAATATACTTAGTTTTTTCATATTTTACGCAAAATTTTCCATAATATTATGTTGATGGCAGGCATCTTTTACCAACAGGGTTGTGACAGGTGCCTCAGAATATTTTTGAAACAAAATTCCGTGCCCTAAGCACAGACCGAAATTAATATTGAAATCTGTTTTTTCTTTATTCAAATATTGAGCTTGTGATTTTGGATCGCAAGATGCTCCTGTTAACTCTGGAGATAACTCTGAGGCATCCAATCCAGACTCTTTACAATTTACAATAATTGCATCAATACCCTCTTTTTCAAGCAATTCTTTTAATTTGGCTGCAAAATCTTTTACCGAAAAGCATGATGCGATACCAATCTTTTTGTAACCATTTAGCTTAATGAAATTAACCAATTCAACCATTCGTGACGGATTACGTGTTTGGTTCGTTAAGCACATAAATTCTTTATCTTCCTGTGTGTAATTACCTTTTTCCATAGTCCTTACCTTAAAATTATATTAACTTTATTCTTATACTATAGCAACTATTCTATAACACAAGACAAATAAGCACACTTATTCCATATTATTTCCACGCAAGGATTTATGGAATTTTGAGGAGCTTTAAAGAGAAAGAGTGAAGTTTTATGAGTAAATATTTATCTTTTGTTCCCCTAAGTATGTATAATATGGCGGCTTTTCTACGTTCACAATTATTTTTGTTGCCGGTTTTGTTGTTCTTTTATCAGGAAAATGGACTAACCGTTGGCGATTTTTATCTTATCCAAGGCTTAATTGTCTTTTTTGCTTTTTTGTTTGAAATTCCGGCAGGCTATCTCGGCGATATTTTTCCTAGAAAATATATTTTAATTACCGCTTACTCTCTCTTTCTCGGGCGACTTTTCTTGTGGATTTTCTTCCGCGGATTTGAAATTATCCTTATCGGCGAATTTTTATACGCTTGTTCTAAGGCTTGTTTTGATTCGGTTTCATCTTCCTTTATTTATGATATTTTGAAGAAAAATAAAGAAGAAGCCAAAATGGTTAAGGCTTATTCTAACTTTAATGCTGCGATGTATATCGGGACGGGAATCGCTGCGCTACTTGGTGCCGGACTTTATGAAAAACTCGGCTCACATGTTTTGTTAATTGCGGAATTTGTGATTTATTCTACCGCTATTTTATTACTCTCACTCCTTCCTAATGCTCATCAGCCGGCTAACAACTTGGTTATCTCTCTTAAAGACAGATTAAAAAGATTTTGGGTTGCTGTACGCTATATTCTTAAATCTCGCAAATATTGCTATTTAGTCTTATTTTCCGGCTTTATGGTTGGTGTATCACACTTCTTCTTCTGGAGTTTTCAACCGCTTATGAAAAGTTCTGGCATTGATCCTTCTGTTTCTCTTACGGATTTATCCGCATCAATCGGATGGGATGCGCGTGTGTTTGGAGAAACGGTTTGGAATTATCTTATCAGCTTAAATTGGCTCGACTATATTAAAGTTATGGGTGTGGTTATCTTTATCAATAATCTTATTCGCTCCTCGTTTAGCTATTTTGCTGCAGCTATGGCAAAACGCATTTCTTTATTCAATCTTGGTAATATCTCTTTTGTTATGGAAATTATCGGATGCGCACTCTCTTTCATCTTGATGAAAATGGGACATATCTCTCCGCTTAATTGTTTGCTCTTTATTATCTTTTTATGCGTTTGTATCGGTTTACAACTTATGTTTACCATCACGCATATCAGTCGTCTTCACCGCTTAATCAATCCGAAAATTCGTTCTCTTTCATCTTCGGTTAATATGATGACGGGGAGACTTATGACCTCTATTATGTTGATGGCTCCAAAGTTTTTGCTGGAACATGAAGGCGAAGCTACCGGTATCCGTGTTATTGATATTTTCTGGATTTATGCGTTGATCTTTATTCCTATCGGGTTGTATTTTATTTATAAAATCTTTAAGTATAACGTGCATGCAGAACATTCGCTTATGCACGTCAGTGATGAAAAGGCTTAAAAATGTCTATTTTGAACCGGCTGTTTGTTCCCTTATTTTCTCTGTCGTTTGCTCTATCTGCAAATGCCGCTGATATTGGGCTTAAAATTTCAGCCAGTCAAAATTGGCTCTCTTGGGGGGACTATATTTTAGGACAAGACTTAAAAAACGGATTTGAAAATCTCGGATATTCTGTTGCGCCCGCTTATATGGAAAATTTTTATCCTCAAGATGATGCTGATACAAAAATTGATGTCTATATGCATGGTTTTATTCCTTTTAATCCGCCTCTAAACGACAACAAAATCAATGTTATGTATCTCTACTATCCGTTGGAAACTGCTAATACGCAAAAATTTAATAATCTTAAAAATATTTCCGAACCGGAGTGGATGTCTTTGCAAACCGAACTTTGGGACTTTCAGTTAATTGCTGTTGCTTCGCCTACTTATCAAAAGGAAATTGAAAAACTTGGTATAAAAACTATCTTTGTTCCGCAATTTACCAATCCGCATAAATTCTTCTATGAATACGATGAAAATGCAGCTTATGACATTCTATTTGTCGGACGTCCCGGATATGAACGTATTAGCGCCAAGTGGGCTATAGAGGCTGGGTTTGATGTGGCCCTATTTGGGGAAGGATGGGAAAATCAAGCCCCAAAAGAGATGGTCAAAGGTACGTATGTTGATAATACAGAACTCCATAAATATTATGCTTCTGCTAAAATCGTTTTAAACGATACCAGAGAAGATATGAAACGTGCCGGTTTTATTAGTAATCGAGTATTTGATGTTACGGCTAGTGGTGGATTTTTAATTTCTGACTATATGCCCGAAATTGAACAGTTTTATGGCAATACTATTCCTATGTTTAAGTCTAAGGAAGAACTGAAGGAACTCATTGATTATTATCTGGCTCACCCTGAAGAGCGCCAACAAAAAGCTAAAGAAGCTCAGAAAATCACATTAAGTCTATTTACTTCTGATTTGGCAGCACAGAAAATTATGGAAGCTGTAGATGAATTACGCCCTATTCCCCCCTCATCTTCTAGTCTTGACTATTCCAAATTGGCGATAAAAAGTCCGTGGCCTGTTAATGCTCGCAACGTTGGCGAATATTGGTTAGAACTTGATTTAGAAGATGGCTTGAAGAAGAATGGTTTTGATACCAGAACTTATTATTTTAATCGTCAATTTTATCCAGATGATTTTTACAATAAAGCCGGCAACCTTCTCTATATGCAGTTTAAGTATAATCGTACTGATTTTGAAGATGAAAACAAAAACAAAATTATGTATCTGTATTTTCCTACAGAAATTCCTGATACGGCAAAATTTAAAAATACTCACGATGTGCTTAAATATAATACAGACGCTTATCTTAATGATCAACTTCAGTATTTTGATTTAATCGCAACTCCTGCCGCTGCGCTTATTCCAGAACTTGAGAAAAAAGGACATAAAGCAGCTTTTGTTCCGCAATTTACTAATCCCGAAAAATTTAAGTATGAATATGATGAAAATGTTAAATCAGAATTACTTTTTGTCGGCTCTCCATGGTATGAACGGGTTAGTGTCACTTATGCTATAGAAAACGGTTATGATATTTCTGTTTATGGTTTGAAATGGGAAGGTAAAATTCCTGATAAATATATTAAAGGCGAATATATTGATAATAATGACCTCAATCGCTATTATTCTTCGGCAAAAATTGTTTTAAGCGATCATCCTGATGATTTGGCTGAAATGGGGCTTGTTATTAATCGACTTTATGATGTTTCTGCCGTTGGAGCTTTTATTATTTCGGAATATAGTCCTTACATTGAAAAAATCTTTGGCAATTCTATTCCTATGTATAAAAATAAAGATGAGTTTAAGCAACTTGTTGATTATTATCTGGCTCATCCAGATGAACGCCAACAAAAAGCTAAGCAGGCGCAAAATATTACTTTACAACATTTTACAAATGTAGCTGTCGGAAAACAACTTAAACAACTTTTTGAAACAGTGGGGAGAAATAAATAATGAAAAAATATCTCTTACTTTACTTAGCGGTTCTTTTAGGTGGGGTATTATTGCTCTCATACTCTAAAGTTTTGGAAGAAGTAACAGCTTCTACTTGGGAAGATACGGCGTCTATACAAAAAACAGATAATTTATCTCAAATTTATATCAATGTTAACGCATCTCCTATGTCGCAACTCTACCGCCAAAACTTAAAGTTGCAAAAAGCTTTTCAAAAAATCGGCAAAGAGGTTGTCTTGTCGGATATGCAAAATCCTAAAAGTGGGAATTTTAACCTTTATATTGCTGAAAATTTAGATAATTTACCTAAGGTTATTGATACTAATGCCATTAATGTTTTATGGCTTCCGGTTGTGCGACAAGATGATGACGTTACACCTCTGCGAGCTTTTGACGTTATTGTGGTTAAAAGTATGGTGTCTTTTAACCACTTAAAGGCTATCAATGTGCGCACCGCCTTTATTCCTGATGCCTTTAATATTAAGCCTTTATCTGTACGTCGTCCCAATGGAAAGGCTATGTTTTATGGGGATAATACCGGTTTTTCTTTATCTCTTTATTTGGCAGGACAACAAGAACATAGTCTAGATGTGTATGGAAAAGGTTTTGCTAATTTATGGCCTCATGATGAAATTAAAGGAGATATGCCTTCTTTAGATGATTTTTCTCGCTATTCTGTTATCTTAACTGATCAAACCGATGAGAATATTCGTGATGAAATTGTTAATGCTAAGATTATAGAAATTATTGAAAACGGAGGAGTTCCTCTACTTCGTTTTAATAGCGGTATTTATAAGATTTTCGGTGAAGCTCTGCCTCTTTATCATAACGAAAAAGAATTTATTGATTTATTAAAACAAATGGAAAATACTCCCCAGCTTATTATGCAGACCAGACAGAACTTGATACAAATTTCTCAACAATGGAATTCTGAATCTCAAGCACTTAAATTTTCTGAAATATTTGATCTTATGCAGAAAAAGCGGAAATAATTTGAAACTTAATGAACATATTTCTGGATAGATATCCCCGGGTAAACTCGGGGTTCTTGGAAAGGCACCATTAAGGTGCCTTTCTTTACAACTCCAAATGGAGTTGACCTAAATCCCTTTGTCCT
>CALXPU010000005.1 GCA_944390455.1 uncultured Alphaproteobacteria bacterium
ATTAAACAAGGAGCAACTGGTGGTTATGATTGTGGCAATTATGCAGGCGATACTGATTTTTTTCATCTTTTCTCTCTTTTGTTGATTTTAATAGTATTTTATATGCGAATGTTGAATTTATCGTTAAAGAGAGATGGAAATCCTTCTCTCCTTCTTTGATGGTGTTTGTATGTGTACAATGGGTTACTTTATACTTGTTTTAATTTTAATCTATCCGGCGAGGTAAGTCTTTACGGCTTCGTTTTGTTCAAATAAGTATAGCAATATTCTTAAAGCTTGTCCGCGAGGAGTTGTTAAACTCTGGTCTTGTTTTAAAATATTATGGACGTCATCTCGCGCTTTTATCAATAAATCTTGATGCACACTCATATCGGCTAGCTTGAATTGTGTAAATCCAGATTGTCTTGTTCCTAATATCTCTCCACCGCCTCTTAGCTCCAAGTCCTTTTCTGCAATATAAAATCCATCTTCGGTTTGCTTCATAATATTTAACCGCTCTCTGGCAACACTACTTATCGGGTATGAATATAGCAATACACATGTTCCTGCTTCATATCCTCTTTTTATTCTTCCTCTTAATTGATGTAATTGAGAAAGTCCGAATCTTTCCGCATGTTCTATTATCATTACGGTTGCTTCAGGAACATTAACTCCAACTTCTATAACAGTGGTTGCAACGAGAAGTTTCTTTTCGCCTTTTTTAAATTGCTCCATCACCGCATCTTTTTCAGTTTCTTTCATTTTTCCATGAACTAACCCGACAACATCTCCAAAATATTGCTTTAGCATTTCGCTTCGTTCTGTTGCTGCTGCCAAATCTGATTTTTCAGACTCCTCCACCAGCGGACAAACCCAATATGCTCTACCTCCTTCGGCTAATTTACGTTGCAAGGCAGCAATGATGTCTGGCATTTTCTGAACGTTAATCACGGCTGTAACGCAGGGCTTTCTTCCTGCTGGCAATTCCCCTATTTTTGTATAATCCATATCTCCATAAGCTGTTAGCAAAAGACTTCTTGGAATCGGTGTTGCCGTCATTACCAAAACGTCGCTCATTGTTCCTTTTGAGGAAAGAGATAGTCTTTGATTTACACCAAATCTGTGCTGTTCATCAATAACAGCGTAGCCTAAATCTTTAAAAGTTACACCTTCGGTAAATAAAGCGTGTGTTCCTATCAATATATTAATTTCCCCGCTTTGCAGCTTTTCGTAGATTTCTTTTTTTTCTTTTGCCTTGAGTTTACCTGTCAATAACCCTACCGTTATATCTAGATTTTTACTCAAAGAGCTTATGGTTTCATAGTGCTGTTTGGCCAGTATTTCTGTCGGCGCCATTAGTGCGGCTTGCGCTCCTTCTTCTATGACTTTTAACATACTCAAAAATGCAACAACGGTTTTTCCGGAGCCGACATCTCCTTGTAGCAGACGTAACATTTTATGTGAAGAATTTTGGTCTTTAGCTATTTCTTCCAATGCAGTTTCTTGTGCTGAGGTAAGCTTAAACGGTAGGTTTTCTATTGCTTTTTTGTACAATTCCCCCGTTCCGATAAATGAGCGACCATTTTTCTCTCTAACTTTTTGCCGAATGAGCGCTAAAGCTAATTGGTTTGATAAAATTTCGTCATAAGCCAATCTTCTTCGAGCCGTTGACGATGGTAATAAATCCGCCGGATTTTTAGGATGATGAACGCGATTTAGGGCTGATTTAAAATCTATGTATTCTAAATCTCCTAAAGAATCCGATGATAGCCATTCCGGCAGTGCCGGAACATTTTTTAACCCATTTTCCACTAAGCGACATACCATTTTATTGGTTACTCCGGCTGTTAGTGGGTACACTGGCTCTAAACGCATAATTTGAGGCAGCATTTCTGCTGATACAGAATAATCTGGGTGGCTCATTTGCCACATTCCATTAAAATATTCTAACTTGCCACTAATGGCTCTTTTGCCTCCTAAAGGATAATTTTTCTCTATAGAATCCGTATAGACTTTGAAAAACACCAATACTAATTCCGCCGTACCATCTGTACAATATATGCGATATGGGTGTTTTTTGGTTTGTGGTGGAATATGCTCCGTTATAGTAACAACACCCGTCCAAATTTTGCCGTCTTTCGCATTTATCAGGGGCTCATTGTAAGTTCTATCAACTATATTAATCGGTAGGTGAAATAAGATGTCTATTATCTTTTCCCCGCAAAGTTTATTTATTAGCTTACTATATTTTGTACCTACCCCTTTTAAGCTTTCTATGCTGGCAAATAAAGGATATAAAATATTCGGACGCATGATTTATGTTCTTTACAAATTTCCCGTTTAGGTTATTAATTAGATAACTTAATAGCAGAAGTGTCGATAAATGTCTAATGATTTTGATTACTTTGATAAGAAAAACTTATCCGGCGTTGCAAAAGATGCCGAAGCTTTTGCTATACGTGATTTATTGCAGACTTCATCTAAAAATATCTTGTGTATTTTAAGCGATGGGGCTTCTCTTAAACAGACTTTTGATACACTTAAATTTATTGCTCCGGAAATTGATATATTAACTTTTCCGGCATGGGATACCGTGCCTTATGATCGTGTATCGCCTAATCCGACAATTCTTTCTAAACGTATTGAGACATTAGCTAAACTTGTTTTAGACGATGCCCAAAAGCGTAAAGTTGTTTTAACTAGTATTGGTGCGGCTATCCAAAAATTACCACCTAAAAAAATCTTTCTAAATACCAGAAAATCTATTCAAGTCGGTGGCAAACTTAATTTTGACGAGTTTTTACACTATGTAGCCATTAACGGATATTCTCGCGTTGAGCAAGTTATGGAATCCGGCGAATATGCCGTACGCGGTGATATTATTGATATTTTTCCTAGCGGTGCAGAACAACCTTTACGTATTGATTTATTTGATGATGAAGTAGAACGGTTACGCCTTTTTGATGTTGAAACACAGCGCAGTACCGAAGATTTGAAGTTTTATAGTTTTGATAGTGCCAATGAAGTTGTTTTAGATAAAAATACAATCAAAACTTTCCGTTCTAAATATCGTGAGGCTTTTGGGGCTGATGGTCTGAAAGATGAACTTTATGAAAGTATTTCTGAAGGTAAAAAATATTTAGGTATGGAAAACTGGCTACCTTTCTTCTATGAAGATGGACTTCCCTCTATATTTGATTATCTTCCTAACGCCGATATTATTTTAGGCATTGACTGTGATAATGCTCTTAAAGCTAAAGAAGAAACTATTGCCGATCATTATGACGCGCGTATTGAAGCTCTCAAAATTCGCGAAGTTTCTGATGTTGACAGATACCATCCGATAGAACCGGACACTCTTTACATCAATACGCTAAAATTCTTAGAACTCGTTCACTCTCGAAGTTATGTTAAACTTTCCAAGCGCTCTATGCCTGAAGGTAATGATAACATTGACTATGGTGCTGTTCCTCAGAAGATTTTTGCTTCTCTTAAAAACATAAACAATTTAACTGTTTATGAAGATTTGGCTAAAGACTGCGAGGCTAACAAAGCCAAGAAAAAAATTATCTGTTGCTATACCCAAGGTTCTTTGGATCGTATGCATAATCTTCTCCAAGAGAATAAATTTACGAATCTTGTTATTGCTGAAAATTGGAAAGATGCTTTAAAAAACGCGTCCAAGGGAAAAATTGTTCTGACTGTTCTTGAACTGCAGCATGGTTTTATCAATAAAGATTTTTTCATCGCGACCGAACAAGATATTTGGGGTGAGAGAAAAAATATCCGTACTCATAAAAAAGTTTCGGCAGAAAATCTTATTTCCGACATATCTTCTCTTAATGTTGGCGAATATGTGGTTCATATTGAGCATGGTATCGGGCGATTTGACGGATTGGAAAATATTGTTACCGATGGCGTGGCTCACGACTGCTTAAAACTTATTTACGCCAACAATGATAAACTCTACGTTCCGGTTGAAAATATTGATGTTATCAGCCGATATGGTGCAGAAGACAGCAATGTTACATTGGATACTTTAGGCGGCTCGGCTTGGGAAGCTAAAAAATCTCGCGTTAAAGAAAAAATTAAAGATATTGCAGAAAAATTGATTCAAATCGCTGCTCAGAGAAAAATGAAGAAAGCTGAAATCTTTGTGCCAGAACGTGGTTTGTATGATGAATTTTGCAGCCGTTTTCTTTACACTGAAACAGACGACCAATTGAGTGCTGTTAATGATGTTTTCAAAGATTTATCTCTTGGTTATCCAATGGACCGACTCGTTTGCGGGGACGTTGGCTTTGGCAAGACAGAAGTTGCATTGCGTGCAGCATTTACGGTTGCTACAAGCGGGGCTCAAGTGGCTTTGATTGTTCCGACCACCCTATTAGCCAGACAACATTATTTAAACTTTAAAGAGCGCTTTCAAGGTTTTCCTGTAAAAGTTAAAATGCTTTCCAGACTCGTTACCCCTAAAGAATCACGAGAAATTAAACAAGAACTTAAAGACGGTAGTCTGGAAATTGTTATTGGGACGCACGCATTATTGGCCAAAGATATTGAATTTTGTAATCTCGGATTGCTGATTATTGATGAAGAGCAACATTTTGGCGTGGCTCATAAAGAGAGATTAAAGCATCTTAAATCCGATGTTCATATTTTAACGCTTAGTGCAACACCTATTCCTAGAACTCTTCAACTTTCTTTAACGGGTGTTAAACAACTGAGCATCATTGCAACTCCTCCGGTAGACAGATTAGCGGCGCGTACGTTTGTTATGCCGTTTGACAGAGTGATGATTAAGGAGGCTATTTACAGAGAAAAATATCGTGGCGGACAAATCTTTTTTGTTTGCCCAAGAGTATCTGATATTCTCCAGATTGAGCCTAAATTGAAAGAACTTGTACCTGATATTAAAATTGCTGTTGCACACGGACAGATGTCTCCAACTCATCTTGAAGAAGTAATGTGCGATTTTGCTGACGGTAAGGCAGATATTTTACTTTCAACTACGATTATAGAATCCGGCATAGACTTACCTAAAGTTAACACGATGATTATTTATCGAGCTGATATGTTTGGATTGGCTCAACTTTATCAGTTACGTGGTAGAATCGGACGCTCTAAGTTAAGAGGATACTGCTATTTTACCGTACCAAATCAAAAAGTTCTTACCCCTGTTGCAGAAAAAAGACTAAGCATTTTACAAGCGCTTAACCAACTTGGCGCCGGTTTTTCTTTGGCAAACCACGATTTAGATATTCGTGGTGCAGGAAATATTTTGGGCGTTGAGCAGTCTGGTCATATTAAAGATGTCGGAATCGCTCTTTATCATCATTTACTTGAAGAAGAAATTAACCGAATTAAAGCCAGACAAGCCGGTGAAGATGTATCTGTGGTTGCACCTTCAAGCGATTGGTCTGTACAGATTTTAACTGGTGTACCGATTATTATTCCTGAAAAATATGTTGCGGATTTAGGTGTTCGCTTAGGACTTTATAAGCGCATTGGTTCACTCAAGACTGTGGAAGAAATTAATGATATGAGAGAAGAGCTTATTGATCGTTTTGGGCCTATTCCTGAAGAGGTTGAAAACCTGCTTAAGACGGTTGAAATCAAACAAATTTGCATGCTTTGCGGAATTGAGAGAGTTGAAGCCGGTGCTCGCGGGATTTTGATTGCTTTCCATAACAACACCTTTAAAAATGTCGATAAACTTATGGATTTTGTTACCAAGCAACTCGGAGCAATTAAAATTCGTCCAGATCAAAAATTGTTTATTGAAAGAGATTTAACTTCTTATAAGGTTCGTCTAGAAATCATTAAAAAGTATGTCGCTAAACTATATGAACTTTCTCTATAAATTATGAAAGCTTTTCTAATAGCTTTTTATACGCCTCGGTTAAACGTTTGAATTTTTCTTCAGCGTCTTTATCATTTGGATTTAAATCCGGATGGCATGTTTTGGCCAATTTTTTATACTGCTTTTTGAGATTATCAAGATTGAATTCTTCCGTAGATAATTCCAAATGCTCCATTTCTTTTCGGTCTTCTCGACTAAAGTATACATTATCTGTTACTTTATCATAACCGGAAAATCCATGCAGAAATTCGAGTTCTTCATCCAAATCACATCCGAATTTGTATTTTATTTTTGAGTGAAAACCGCTAAATCTCGTTTTACGTCTAAAGGCCTCTTGTTCAGAGGTTCCATCGCCATCCATATAGTAATTCCACTTTGCATTGTATTCTTGCACGTGCTCTAAGCAGAACCAATAATAATCTTTTAAAGTTCTGTCTTTCGGGGCTTTAAACTCGCCTTCTTTATTGCACCCAGGGTGATCGCATTTATGCTTTACCCCTTCATTTTGCGGCGCAAAATATTTCTTAGTTCTTCTTCTGGTGGTTGCCCCTTTTATCACTTGTCGTTCCTCTTTTAGTTACAATCTTCGGGATATTAGTACAAACTTTACTTGCAGTCAAATATAAAAAAGTTGGTGCATAAACAAAAGTTTGTATTCGCTTCCTTTTTTTTTATCTCTATGCTTAGTGATAGTTATTTTTGAGGAAATAGAATGCCTGAACTTCCAGAAGTTGAAACCATTAAAGAAGCCTTGATTAAAGCGGTTGACAAAGCCGTTATTCAGTCTGTTTTGGTTTTTAACAGAAACTTTCGGGTTATTATCCCTGATGATTTTGAACAAATGTTGACCGGACAAACTGTTTCTCGAATCTATCGTCTTGCCAAATACGTTATTATTGATTTAACTAATGGGATGAGTATTGTCTGGCATTTCGGCATGAGCGGAAGAGTTCGGATTATTTCGCAAAAGCCTGCATCTTTTGAAAAACATGACCATGTGGTTATTTGCACCAATAAATGCACGCTTATCTTTAATGATGCTCGACGCTTTGGGCTTATAACCTATGTACCTACAAAAGACATTTCATCATCTCCGCTTTTTAAGCATGTCGGGATTGACCCTTTCGACTCTAAACTAGATGGGCAATATCTTTTTTCTAAAATTACGCATAAACAAATTCCCATCAAAGTTGCTTTATTAGATCAATCCATCGTTTGCGGAATTGGCAATATTTACGCTTCTGAAGCTTTATATTTGGCGCATATCTCTCCTCTTCGACTCTGTTGTAATGTATCTGTTGACGAGTGCGCTTCCTTAGTCGGTGCTGTTAGAGATACTTTACGTAAAGCCATTAAAGCAGGCGGCTCGACTCTCAGAGATTATCGCCAACCCGACGGAAGTATGGGATATTTTCAAATGCAACATGCTGTTTATGGCAAGGAAGGACTTTGTTGTCCGGATTGTGTTTGCAATTGTCCCAAACACGGTGGCATAAAACGAATCACTCAAGCAGGACGTTCAACCTATTATTGCGATTATTTACAGAAATAAGGAATCTATATATGAAAAAAGTATTTATTTATCTTTCTTCTTTTTTACTTAGTGTTTTTTTAGGTTTCAATTCTTTTGCCATGGACTTTGTTTCAGGATTTGAAGATATCCCCCTTATGGAAGGATTAAAACAAATTGAAAGTGACAATGTCGCTTTTGGTAATGAAGAAACTCGTTATCTGGAAGCTCAACTTGTTGCGGTCAGAAAAAAGTCTTTTCAAAACATCAAAGATTTCTATATCAAGACTCTGCCACAGTTAGGATGGACACTTAAAGAATCTTCTGCTTCTTTCTTACGTTTTTATCGTGAAACCGATATTCTTGAAATCAATAGAATCTCTGAAAAGCCTCTAAAAATCAGTATCAGCTTGAAAAACAGAAACTAAATTTCACTTTTTTGAAAAAATTTGTTGACTATCGCTGATTATAGAGTATAAGTGTGACAGAATTTTATTTGTGTTTAACTTAAATTTTGACAGGATAAATAATATGGCCAATCATAAGTCGGCAAAAACAAGAATAAACAGAAACAATAAAAGAAGCATCATTAATGGTGCTCGTAGAAGCAGAGTTAGAACTTTTGTGAAAAAAGTAATCGCTGCTGTTTTAGCTGGTGATAAAGAATCAGCTGCTGCTGCTTTGAAAGTTGCAGAAAGCGAAATGATGAGAGCTGCTCAGAAAGGCGTATTCCATAAGAATAAAGCTTCTAGAACAATTTCTCGTTTATCTCAAAAAGTTAAAGCTTTGTAAGTTTTTCTTGATTTTTTATAGTAGCGCAAACACCTCTTGCCTTAGAGAGTTGTTTGCGCTTTTTTGTTGTTTTTTCATACACTTAAAACGAATCTCTTTTAGAATCTTTGTCAAGCGCTTTTATTTAAAAATTCTTAAAATAATTTATTGTCATTTGTTTTTTTATCTAATAAGGTTTCGTCATGTTATGAGATGAGAGGCAGACAGAGTTGTACTTTATAATTGAAGTGTGAATGGCTTTATTTTTGTAACCAACAGACTTTGTAATAAACAAAATTCTATATTTTCTCTGATGATAGCACTTTATATTATTTTATTGAGTTAGACTTCATATTTTGAGAGTTCATTTTAGAATAAAAGTTCTTTCGTTTTGAGGTTTTAACTTAGTAAAATAATTTGGAGGCGCAATGTTATATTGCTAGAGTAAATTACATGCTAATTTACTATCTATGGTTTTAAACTTTTTAAAGTATGACCTTATTTTTATGATTATTATGTAACACAATATCACTTTTATGATAGCTTTGCTATTGTAGCTACAAAGGTAAAAGATATTGGTTATATATTTCGATTTTATATCGAGTTTAATAAATAACAAACAACTATGTATTTATGTGTAAATATCTAACTGTGGGAGATGGATATGGCAGAAGAGGCATTTGTAAGTGAAGGTCGTCCTGTTGATTTACAATGGGGTCAGATTTGCAACCAATTAAAAATGGAGTTCGGAGAAACTGCTTTTGACAGTTGGTTGAAGCCGCTTACAGTCGGTGACTTCAAAGACGGAGTTATGAATATATGCGCACCGACCGCTTTTATGAAAAACTGGGTTGTTACTCATTATTCTGATAGAATCAACAAAATTTGGGAACAACAGAATCCAGATATTAAAAAGATTAACTTTATAGTTCAAACTGGTTTTAGTGATAGACGTAGTGTTGACACTTCTCTTTTGAAAAAAATTTCGTCTTCACCAACACCTCAAAATATTTATGGTTGCAACATTAATAGCAGTTCTTTCGGTTTGGTTGCCGGTGCTAGCTTAGCTAATGATACATCTAACAGCAACAGCAACAACAACATTACCAACGGCACTCCATTAAATCCGAACTATACTTTTGAAAACTTTGTTGTTGGAAAAACAAATGAATTTGCATATGCTGCCGCTCGTAAAGTAGCAGAATCTAAAAATGTATCTTTCAATCCTTTGTTTTTATACTCTAGTGTTGGGCTCGGAAAGACTCACTTGATGCACTCCATTATTTGGCACATTAAGAAGAATGACCCTACTCGCAATGTCATCTATTTAACAGCAGAACAATTTGTTTATAAGTTCGTTAAAGCTTTGCGTTACAAAGATACAGCAGCTTTCAAAGAACAATTCCGTTCTGTAGATGTCTTGATGGTTGATGACTTCCAATTTATGGGAAATAAAGGCACTACTCAAGAAGAATTCTTCCACACATTCAGCTCATTAGTTGAAGAAGGAAAACAGGTTATTATTTCTGCCGATAAATCTCCGACAGATTTGGATGGCATTGAAGAACGTTTGAAATCTCGTTTAGTTGGTGGTTTAGTTGTAGACATTATGCCAACAAACTTTGATTTGAGAATGGGGATTCTCCAAAAGAAAGCAGAACTTATGGGTATCGAGCTTCCGCAAAAAGTTGCTGAATTTCTGGCTCAAAAAATTACTTCTAACGTTCGCGAACTTGAAGGTTCTTTGAAAAGAGTTGCTGCACACTCTCAACTTTTGTCTGGTAAAGAAATCACTTTAGATATGACACAAGATGTTCTCAAAGATATGTTGCGTTCTATTGATAGAAAGACAACTATCGACGAGATCCAAAAGAAAGTTGCTGAACACTTTAATATTTCTGTTAAAGAGCTTCAATCTTCTCGCAGAGCAAGAACTGTGGCAAGACCGAGACAAATTGCGATGTACTTAGCAAAGCAATTAACTTCTCGTTCTTTACCTGAAATCGGACGTAAGTTTGATAGAGACCACACAACGGTTATGCATGCGGTTAGAAAGGTTGAAGAGTTGATTATTGAAGATCAATCTTTAGCTGAAAATATTGAAATTTTGAGAAGAACTCTCGAAAACTAAAGTTCAATAAAAAAACTTGTTGAAGACTTATTTTTTGACTTCTGATTTTACTGATTTGTGCTACAGTATGGAAAGATAAAAATAAGTCTTTTTTTAGGATAAAGATAATGAAATTTACAATTGAACGCGCACATCTATTAAAGACTCTCAGCCATGTTCAGAGCATTGTTGAGAAAAGAAACACCATTCCGGTTTTATCTAATGTTAGAATCGAGGCAAAAGACTCTTGCATCAATTTTAAAGCAACGGATATGGATATTGAAATTACTGAAATTGTTGAAGCTCAGGTTATTGAACCAGGTGCAACAACAGCTCCAGCTCATATGCTTTATGATATTGTAAGAAAACTTTCCGACGGTTCTGATGTTGAAATTGCTTATCCAGATGAAAAAAATGCTTTAAGCATTTCTTCAGGGCGTTCTAAGTTTTCTTTATCTACTATCGGTGTTGAAGATTTCCCGATTATTTCAGGAGATGACTTACCGGTTAATTTTGAGATTAGTCGCGACGAGCTCAAGACTCTTATTGATCGTACGCAGTTTTCAGCCTCTGTTGAAGAAGCTCGTTATTACTTAAATGGTCTATACGTTCATGCTAAAAATGAAGGAGACACAAAGGTTTTAAGAGTAGTTGCAACAGATGGTCATAGATTGGCTTGCGCCGAATCCCCTCTTCCTGAAGGAGCTGAGAAATTAGAAGGTGTTATCATTCCAAGAAAATCTGTTCTTGAGATTAGAAAGTTACTTGATGATGCTTCTACCGAAACAGTTTCTATGGCTTTATCTGAAAATAAAGTTCGTATCTCTTTTGAAGACATTACTTTAACTTCTAAACTAATAGATGGAACTTTCCCTGATTATGAGAGAGTTATTCCAACAGATAATGATAAAATTTTGGAAGTAAATGTTAAAGAATTAGCTTCAGCTGTAGACCGCGTTTCTGTTGTTACAGAGAGAAGTCGCGGCATTCGTATGATTACCGACACAAATCGTGTTACGATTGCAGCTTCTAATGCTGAACTGGGTAACGCTACTGAAGAATTGGAAGCTAAATATGATAAAGATCCGATTGATACCGGTTATAATTTCCGTTATTTATTGGATATTTTAGCTCAAATTAAAGGTGAAGAAGTTCGTTTCAGTTTATCCGGCAGTGCCGCTGCAACTGTTATCAATGATACTTCTGATAATAGCGCCATCTATGTTTTAATGCCAATGAGAATTTAAGTGAGCGCTGTAGTTTCCTACAATTCTATGATAGATGATTCTAAGGTTAGGTCTGCCGTAAGGCGCCTGACCTTAGTTAATTTTCGGAACTATAAATACCTTCGTCTGAATCTTAATATGCCATTTGTTATCCTTGGTGGAGAGAATGGTAGCGGCAAAACAAATGTGTTAGAAGCTGTTTCTTTTCTTTCTCAAGGACGTGGCTTGCGTAACGCAAAGCTTTCCGAGGTCAAAACCTTTGATTTCTTAGCAAATCAGCAATCTTCTCCTGTTTTTATTAATAATAGTGGATGGGCTGTATCTGCTCAAGTTGAAAAATTTGGCGAAGAATTTAATATAGGGACTGCTGTTGAAAGCGTTGTTAAAGAATTTGAATATAACGAAACGAAAGAAGTAGAAAGAAGAATCGTTCAAGTAAATAATCAAAAGCTTTCTTCTCAAAACGAACTAGGCAATTACCTTTCCGTCATTTGGGTTACTCCGCAAATGGACCGATTATTTCAAGGTGGTTCACAATTACGTCGCAGTTTTCTTGATAGAATCGTTTATGCTTTTGATGTTGAACATGCCAGAAGAATCTCCACATATGATAATCTTTACAGACAGTGGCTTCAAATTCTTAAAAGTGGTAATATTAACACATCTTGGCTCAATGCCTTAGAAGAACAAATGTCTGGTATTGGTGTTGCAATTGCTGCGGCCAGAAGAGAACAAGTTCAAAAGCTAAATATTTTCATTGAACAGAATCCTGACGATATATTCCCCGATGCATTTCTCTCTTTAGACGGTACAATTGAAAAGATGCTTGATGATAAACCAGCTATTTACGTAGAAGACTTTTATAGAGAATCTTTGTTTAATCAACGGCGCAGCATTCTTTTTAATGATGCAAGCAGTAACTTAAACAAAACAGATTTATGTGTTCTTTACAAAAAGAAAAACGTTCCGGCAGCTCTATGTTCTACCGGAGAGCAGAAGTCTTTGCTTTTGAGCATCATTCTTGCTCATGCAAAATCTTTATTACACTCTCGAGGTGTTCCGCCTATTTTGTTATTAGATGAAGTTGCCGCGCACTTGGATGATACAAAGAAAGAGGCTTTTTTAGCCAAGATTAACAGTTTACAGCTTCAGGCGTGGCTTACGACGACTGATTTATCTGAATTTGCGAATCTGAAAGATGTTGCGCAATTTTTTGAAGTAAAAAACAACACCGTTAGAGAAGTTTCCTTATCCTTTTAATGATATTTAAGAACTGTCTATATTTTTTAAAACTGTTCAAATTCGTGTTTTAAATCGCGGTCAAACATAGAGCGAATCGTTTGTTTTATATCAGCCTTTTCATATATTACACGGTATAGTGCTTGGCATATTGGCATATTAATATTTTCTCTGTCTGCTATATTCTTAACAGCTTTCAACGTGTAATATCCTTCGGCCAATTTAGAAAAGTGCTCACCTTTAGCAAACATTTCGCCAAACGTTCGGTTATGACTATGTTTAGAAAACAATGTTGCTTCATAATCCCCTAAATGAGATAAACCGTAGGCTGTCATCGGATTTCCTCCGTAATATTTAATAAAACGCCCAATCTCTATGGGAGCTCTTGCCATCAAAGCACCTTTTAATCCATACCACTCTAAACCATCTAAAATGCCAGCAGCTATTCCGATAACATTTTTCAAAGCTGCACCCACCTGATTACCAATAAAATCTTCTCCATAGTAAAAGCGTATTAAATCGCTCTGAAGCATTTTTATGGCTTTATCTTTCACAGCGTCTTCATTACTGTCAATTACTGCGCAGGATGGAACTCCTTTTACATAATCCTGTACATGCCCTGGTCCGCCAAGAGTTGCAATATGGATGGGTTGCTTTATCTCTTCTATCATTACAGAGCTCAATAGAGTTGCTTGAGGTTCTTCCAAACCTTTCATTGCCAATAAAAAAGTTTTTCCAGCTATATTATAACCATTTAATTCCTTAGCTAAATCTCTTAGATTTTGACTGCCGATTGAAATAATTATAAAATCATTATCAAGAACATCTGAAATTTTTTCATACAAATACATATTATCACTCAGTGTTAAATATGCATTTTGCCGTGTTTCTTGCATTTTTTTATATTCAGGAGAATTTGGGTGACTGTAAATTTTGACTCTATCCATTTTGCAATGAGTTGCTGCGTACCAAGCTAAAAAGGTTCCCCATCTACCACCACCAATAACAGAAATTTCCGACATAGCTAAGCCTCCTCTGTTTTATATACAGATAATCTATGCCATAATATATACTTTAGCAATCAACTTTCTAAAGAATCAACAGGGAGACCAAATTTCAAATTTAAGATTTTTTCTTAATTCTTTGGCGACCAATAATCGCATTAATATAATCAAATTTAGCAAATGATTTGTACGCATAATCTAAGCTTTTGTTATCATAACCATAAAATACTTTATTCGCTAAGCCCTTAATGGCGTCATCAATCTTTTTGAAAGCTTCGTTATAATCTTTGCTAAAATTATTTTTTGTTTTCTTTTGAACTAAATCATGGTAGGCGGCGATAACCTTTGCCGTTTCATCTGCCGAATTAGCATACCCTTTTTTCTCAAATTCATGCATAATTTGAGCTGTAGTCTGGTAAAAACACTTGTTTGTCAAAATACTTTTTTGTGTTTCATTTTTGCTATCAATTATCATGGCGAAAACGTAAACCTCCATAGTATATAAATTTTATACCACATAGATTTTATTTTTCAAGTGATTTTATATCTATCACCTTGCTTCTTTAGTGTACCATCTATTTGTTTAAAAAATTATTGACTTCTTTTTCTTTTATATTATAAACGCTGTTGTAAAACCGAGAAGTAACATTTGTTTACTTTTAAATAATTAATAATTAACCGGAGATTTTAATATGAAACGTACATATCAACCAAGTAAATTGGTAAGAGCTCGTCGCCATGGTTTTCGTACTCGTATGGCTACAGCTGGTGGTCGGAAAGTTTTAGCTGCTCGTCGTGCTAGAGGTCGTAAAAAACTTTCAGCTTAGTCTTTTCGCAGATGACTAAAATAATTGTTTTCAAAAAAAGAAAAGATTTTTTAAGAGTCGCTCAGGCATTTTATGTTGCAACTCATAACATGGTGCTTCAGGCGGCTCTTAGTTTATCTGAAACAGATAATTTATTTGTCGGGTATACTGCCACTAAAAAAATTGGTAATGCAGTTTGTAGAAATCGTAGCAAAAGACGATTAAGAGCTGTTGCGCATGAGGTTTTGCCTGTTTATGCCTTGCCTAATGTTGACTATATTTTTATTGCACGTAACTCCACGGCATCTTGCCCTTATTCCGAATTAAAAAAAGATACTATTTATGCTATAAAGCGCATAAATAAAAACTTCATTCAAGATACTGTTGAAACAACAACTGATTGATTGGATTAGTATTAATATGTTCAATATCTTTTCTTTTTTTAGTATTTTTTTTCAAAAAATATCTCTTATCCTTCTAAAATTTTATAAAAATGCAATATCGCCATTTCTTCCGCATGCTTGCCGTTTTACACCAACATGTTCAGAATATATGATGCAAGCCATCCAAGTACACGGCGTAATAAAGGGAATCTATTTGGGAATTAAACGACTTTTGAGATGTAATCCTTGGGGTGGACATGGGTATGACCCAGTTCCGCCAAAACACCTAGAAAACAAAGATAAGGGTTAACTCTTCACTTAGACTTTACAAAACGTCTTTTTTATATTAGAAAGACAGAAATTATTTAATTAAACTCAGGAGAGACACTACAAATGAAAGATGACTTAAGATCTCTGTCTTTGGCAATTTTACTATCCTTCATTGCTATATTTACTGTTAATTACTTTTTTGGAATTAATAAAAGCAGTACTGTACAAAAGCAAGTTTCTGAAATAGAACAAGTTGCCAAGAAATTGGAGCAAGTTAACACTGAAAATAAAGTTATAAAAACAACTCAGGAAATTCTTGCTGAAGACAAACGAATTGACTTTAAAAACGATGCTGTTTCGGGCAGTATTCGTTTGAAAGGCGCTCGGTTTGATGATTTATATTTAACAAAATACAACGTTTCTCTTGAAGATAATAATTCTAAAATTGAACTTCTAAAACCTGCTAATACCGATAATCAATATTTTGCAGATTTGGGATGGCTGTCTTTAGATAAGTCATTAAAATTGCCAACAGCTGATACAATTTGGAACACTAATGATTCTGAATTGACTCCAGGTAAAACAATCACTTTAACGTGGAACAATGGTAATGGACTTGAATTTGTTCGAAAAATTTCTTTAGACCAGAACTATCTTTTTACTATTGATGATACAATTTTTAATAATTCTGATCAAGAAATTGACTTGTTTCCTTATGCTCTTATAAGCCGTAATATAAAAGATTTTGCGCAGACACGTTCTGTCGTTCATGAGGGAATGAATGGTGTTATTGATAATACATTGCAAGAATTCAAGTACGCTGATTTAGATGCAAATGACAGTGAAAAATTTGAAACTAAAGGTGGTTGGGCCGGTTTTTCTGATCGTTATTGGTTTTCTGCTCTTATTCTTGATGATAATGATAATGTCTCTGTCACCTTCAAAAATAATGGCGATTATAATTATCAAGTAGATTATCTTGGCTCAAGATTGATAGTTCCTGCTCATAAATCTCAATCTTACTCTTATCGCTTTTTCTCTGGCGCTAAAGAGGTTAAATTACTTGATTCTTATACAAAAGATAACAATATTCCAAAGTTTGATTTAGCTGTAGATTTTGGATGGTACTATTTCTTAACCAAGCCGTTTTTCTATATTCTTGATTTTCTTTATGGTTTTCTTGGTAATATGGGATGGGCTATTTTGTTATTTGCCGCACTTTTACGCTTGTGCATGTTTCCGATTGCTAATAAATCGTACACGAGCATGGCAAAAATGAAAGCTTTACAGCCGAAAATTAATGATATTCGCGCAAAGTATGGTGACAATCAGATGCTTATTCAACAAGCTACTATGGAACTTTATAAACGTGAGAAAATTAATCCAGCAGCGGGATGTTTGCCTTTATTTATACAAATCCCTGTATTTTTCTCTCTTTACAAGGTATTGAATATCTCTATTGAAATTAGACATGCTCCTTTTATCGGATGGATTAAGGACTTGTCTGCTCCAGACCCATTAACTTTATCACAAATTCTCCATATCTATGTGCCTGGATTTATTGACATTGGTTTATGGCCGATTTTCATGGGCTTTACGATGTGGATGCAACAAAAACTAAATCCAGCTCCTGTAAATAAAGACCAAGCAAGAATGTTTGCTTTAATGCCTGTTTTCTTTACATTTATGCTTGGACATTTTGCTTCTGGTTTGGTTATTTACTGGACGCTCAGCAATATTCTTTCTATCATACAACAGAAAGTTATTATGCATAAAAATGGAGTTGACTAATGAACGAAGTAAACGCTCAGCAAACAGAAAATTTTTCTCTCGGTCGCGATTTCTTTAATAAAAAATGTACTTTTATGTTAAGTGTTGCAAATCTTAAGCAACTTCCTAATGGTGATCGTTCGGAGGTTGCTTTTGCTGGGCGTTCTAATGTTGGTAAGTCTAGTTTAATTAACGCTCTATTTGGGCAAAAAAAACTAGCTAAAACATCTTCAACACCGGGAAGAACTCAACAACTCAATTATTTTAATCTTGATGATAAATTGTATTTAGTGGACTTACCCGGATATGGCTTTGCTAAGGCTCCTAAGGATATTGTTCGTAATTGGCAACAGCTGATAAATTCTTATCTAGTTGGTAGACCAAATCTCAGACGCGTTTTTCTTCTTATTGATTCAAGACATGGCATTAAGAAAATTGATTCAGAAATTATGGATATGCTAGATAAGGCTGCTGTTACTTATCAAATTGTTTTGACTAAAGTTGATAAAATTAGTGCTGCTGCGCTTGATAAAATCGTAAAGGAAACGCAGCAGCAACTTAAAGAGCATACAGCTGCTCACGTATCTGTTTTAAAAACAAGTTCTGAAAAAAATTTATTCTTAGATGAACTAAAAAATGAAATTGCTGAATTAGCAAATTTCTAGTTCTTAGGTTATTTCTGTTATACCACGAATGTTTCCGTCTCTAACGATTTGTACCACATGAAGTTTGCGGCGCATTTCTTCTATTGTTTTTTCTACATCAATATTAGGTTGAGTTCTCATGATACGTTTTACAAAAGCTTCGTAAGCAGCCGTTGAACTTTCTGCGTGGATTGTTGCTAAGCAGTTGTCGTGTCCGGATCCCATCAACTCCCAGATTGCTCCGGCATTACTCGTTGAAATTTCTCCGCCGATAATTGCATCTGGTGTGAAACGCACAATTAAGTCAATTACCTTTGAGTAGTCCATTGTATTGGTTTGCTCTGTACGTGACAGAACAATATGTACTCTATTGGGCTGTGGTACATTTAATTCTCGAGTATCCTCTACGGTAATAACTCGCTTATGTATATCTAACAGCTTTAACAGGTTATTCAATAGCGTTGTTTTACCGGTACCGGTACCGCCGCTTACCAATATATGGTCACCACGTCGCAAAGCCAATAATAAACGTTCATAAGCATCGTCTGGGTCTTTAATGTTCTTTAAAGGGTTTATTTCTTTTAATTTTTTTCCTTGCTCTAGTCCATAGTCTCCAAAACCAAATGCGACATCATCGGTATGTAGACGGATTGTTATTGCAATTCCACCAGTTGCTGCATCATCCAGATCATATTCAATATTTTTTCCAGCGACCCCAGTGAAACGGTGTCCTCCAGGAATTCTCGCATAGACCACAGGAGATCCATTTATCGGATCAAATTCTTGGTCATTTAAATTTGCAATAATATGAAGCAAATTTGTCAGATATTCTCTGGTTAATTTAGGATCTTTGTAATTAACCCATGGAAAAGCTCTTTTTCCACGCAAGCGTAGCCATATATCTCCCGGATGATTTATGGCGACTTCTTCTATATTTTCTTGTTCATACCAGTATGATAAAGGTCTTAATACCGAGCATAGAACTTCATCCTCTAGTTTTCCCATTTATACACTCCCTTTTTGCCTCATTTATTGTAGCAAATATTCTATACTTCGTCAACACGATACATGCATTAGAATAGTTCAATATCTCCAGAAATTTCTTCTTCGCTCTCCGGAGCTTCTGTTACTGAACCATCTGCAGCCGGCGGAGGAATTGCTCCTACATTTTTGCGTGGTTGCTGTTGGTTATTTTGGCTATTACCACTATCTAACAAAGGAGTGCCACCATTGTTACTCGTATTGTTTGCATTATTTGTTTGAGCTTGGTTGCCTAAGATAACCTTCTGACTGCCTTGAGAATTGTTCTTTTCTACTGTAGAGGTTGTGGTTCCACCACCGCCACCATAGAATGTCTCATTTACCAATCCTCCTTCGCCACCTCCCGGTACGGCTGTAGCTACACCGCGTTGAATATCTTTTGTGCTTCTCAACCATAAATCTTGCATCGGATAAATTATTACTCTTGTACCCGCTGGAATATACGTTACTGGCTGTATTTGAGATTTACTATCAATAATCTCTTGTAAAATTTGATCCATTTTTTCCATAAATTCTTGTCTTGCATCTGATGCGGCTTGTTGTTTTGAAGTTTCCACTTCTCCGGTACTATCTTCGTCAGCGGCCATCATATATGTAATTGCTGAAGTTACCATAGTACCAACAATCGGCAATGTGTATTTCTTCACTAACTGTTCATCAACATAACCCAATGCACCACCACCACGTCCTTGTGCATCGCCAGTTTGAGTTCTTCCCGGTGAAAGTAAAAATGCTATACCATCTGGGCGGATAATTCTCTCCCAAGATATGTCTAACTTTACACCACCACTTGTATTATCAAATCTTGCCTCTGTATCTGTTGTTTGCAGACCGCCAATTATTCTACTACCAGCTGGAATAATTACGTTACGTCCAGAATCACCATAAATATTTCGTTCAACTATCGCTGTTACCGGAGCGGAACCTAAGGATATTAATGAACGCGCCAGAACTGCCGGTATTGGTTTATCTCCCGTAATCATATTATCCATATTCACTCTTAATGTTGACACCGTACGTTTCATGCCCCAGTCATCTTGCCAACCGGTATATGAAGCTGCATCATATCCTGGTTCTATTTTGGCGGCAACGAGTGTTCTTCTTCGTTCATCTTGAAGTTGTGATAATATTGCAGCTCGTCTTGGATTATACCTTCCACCAGGGCCAACACCTCCGCCAGGACCGACATTGGTTATTTCATCACCACTGCTATATGGATTTATGGTTGCTCCTGTTGCTATCTGTTTCCACCAATTTGCATTCATCCCTTTGCTATCTGCTGAGGCACGTTGTTTTTCAAAATCACCAACTTTATTTCCTTCATTATCGAATATTTCTCCTTTTTCGTTGGCGCTACCAACAACAGCACCTGATTCATCTATTACTTTATTATTACTGTATACATCTCCAATATAACGTCCTCCTGGGGTTACAGCTATTCCCACAACTTGATAATCTTCTTTAGTTTCAAGAGCGGCTTGCTCTTCCGGACTTAATGTTTCTTCTATCTGTTCTTCTGTTTTGGAAGCAACATTTTCAATTTCAGTATTTATACTATTTTCTTCTTGATTTTCGTCTTCAATCTCAGTTTCAGATGTTTTTACTTCTGATGCCTCAGGCGTTTTTTCAACAATCTTTTCCTCTTTGGGTTCCGATGGACGGCGATAGTATTGTAATTTTCCAGCTTGCCCCAATACATCTCCTGAAGGAGAAATTACTCTACCTTCTTCATCTATTTTTCCTATTTCTATGTTTTTTATATTTACAACACTACCATCTAGGTTCAAGTGCCCTATTATTTGATTATCTTTGTTCCTTATTTCATAATCTCTTAGACCGCGCCCTATTAGATTTTGTTTCTTATCTAAAACAAATCCTTGATAAATAGATCCTTTTATTTCTCCCATTATGCTATATACTCGACCATTCTTGGCGATATATCCTATGGTTTTTCCTTCATTATCATATACATATAAATCATACAAAGCATAACCATTGTCGCCTTTTTTAGTTTTCACTTCTCCGGTATGGAGTACATAACCTAAATTTTCACCATTATCTGAGACAACACTGCCATCTGGTTTTACGCGCCCTAAATAAATATTATTCGCATCAAAGGCTACCGTGTATTGGAAAGGTACACCTATGTTCTTTCCATCCTTAGAGCGGATACTGCCGTCTAAATCTATAGTAGCAATTTGTATGCCGGAGGTATCTACAACATTTCCATAAAAATTTGTATATCCCAGTATTTTATTATCAAATCCCATTACAGACATATACGGAATTATTTGCCCGATAATTTCTTTTTGAGCATTTCTTACTTTTCCATTGCTATCTATACACCCTAAATTTTGATTATTATAATTAAGGACATTACCTGATGAATTGCTTACGCCAATTGTATCTCCCCCTTCTCCATTTACTGCACGGGGTTGTACAACATAACCTATTACTTCTTCTGTTTCATTTACGACCTGCTTATTTGCTAATATCATACCCAAATAAGCATCTTTAGATGTTCTGGCTTCACCACTATCTGATACAATACCTATGACTTTGCAATCTGGTGAAATAACAGTCCCCATCTCTAAGGCTTTTCCATATAAAGCTCCCATGTTATCCAGAACATATCCATTTGAACTTATTTTTCCAATTATTTCCGTTCCCTTGGTTACTTGTCCCGTCAGGCTATTTGCCCCCAGATAATCGCCATTAATACTTACACTGATTGGAGCATTGCTTGCACGTCCATAATTTTGCGAAAAACGTTCTGATATTCCAACTACATTATTATCCGGTAAGATTTTTGCAAAAACTTTATTTTGTGAATTTACCACCAAATTTCCAGAATTAACAACACCTTGCATTTCTCCTTCAAAATTTGTAATAAATTTACTTTCCACCATTTTTCCGAGTAACTTATTATTTTTATCTAAGAATATTCCGTTTCCCGTAAATTTAGCTATTTCATTTAATGAAGGATTTTCGGTTTTGCCTTCGTTGGACGTAAAGGACAATGTCGTGCCATCATCTGTATAAATTCCACCTTGCTTAATATTTATACCGCTAATATCCCCATTTTCATCAAAGATATATCCATATGGTGATATTTTATAGGCTATTCCATTTGCACTCAGGCCTGTATTTATTCCACTTATACCTAAAAACTCATTGTTATTGTTAAAGCACAAATTATCTGCCAGCGTTTTTCCTATTACTCTGCCATTATTATCTACTGCATCATTTTGACGTATTGTACCTAAATCTACACCTTCTAGAGAAACTATTTTACCGCCAACTGCAGCATTTGCCTTTAAATTTCCTAAATAATCAAATACAGGTCCTTCTGAATTTATTATACCTATGACATTGCCTTTTTCATCAATAACTTTACCAGATGCACCGATTGTACCGATTACATTTCTTTTACTTAAAACTTTGCCATCTGCTGTAATTCTTCCTAAATATTTTCCGTCAAGCGTATTGGCTGTTGCAGCCATATTAACGGTAAATCCGATTGTATTTCCATCTTTGTTTATTACTCTATTTCCATTTACGGCACGTGCAACAATTGTTCCCTTATTTACAACTTCGCCATTATAGCTAACTACGCCGATATATTGTCCATTATTATTAAAAGCATAGCCATTATCTACAACATGCCCTATGGCTTGACCTTCTTTATTGTACACATATCCATTTGCATGGATGTTACCAATAATATTTTTTTTCAAATCCATCACTTTTCCATCTGGGGCTATGCTTCCCAGATATTTACCTACTGATGATATTACCATTTTGGAGGTAATCAATTTTCCCAGCAATCTAATTTTATTTTCAGTTCCGGCAAGAGAATATACATAACCACTAGCTGTCACATAGCCTGTATTTTCACCTGAAAGATTGTAGAATTTTCCATCTCCTGATACGCGACCCACTACTTGTCCTGCGTCATTGTATACAAGGTTTGGCGATACAGACGCGCCTAGAATATCGTAATTATCATTTACAACCAAACCATTTGGGAGAACTTTACCGATTAAGCTATCATTTGCAGAAGTAACAGAGCCATCGTTATTAATTTTTCCCAAAATACTGTTATTGTACGAGATAGCTATACCTTGAGGAACAACTCCACCGATAAGATTGTTTTCATTATCGTATACAAAACCATCTGCAGTAATGTATCCTATCAGTTCATTGTTGCTGTTGATAACTGAACCGTCTGGTATTACTTTTCCAATCAAGTCTCCATTAAAATTAAGTGCGCTAATATCCGCAGCCATTGCACGCAAACTTATGGCTACAAATAAAACAATCAATCTTATTATTTTGCTCAGTTTTCTTATGCTTTTATGCAAATCAATTCCTCCGGTTTTGCGCAACTTCATCTAATACATATCCGGAAACCTGATTTCGGATATTTACATATGAGCCATTACTCTTCAAATATCCGATTTTCCCGTTTGTTAGACTATATATTGTTCCGTTTGAGGCTAGTCTTCCTAAAAACTTTCCATCATTCCCTAATATATTAGCACCAATTTTATAGCTATGTCCCAATATTTTTCCATTGTTATCTACAACTAAATTTGATGATATAATTTTTCCGATTACAGATCTTTCTTTATTCAGCACTTTTCCTTCTGCATTTACAAAGCCGACAACTTGATCTTCCTCATTGATTACAATATCATCTTCAACAAGTTCACCTATTAAAAAGCCCTTATCATTAACGGCTTGTCCAGAATTTAAAATATGGCCTATTTTAGTATTTTCCGTAGAAATGATGCTACCATCTGCAACAACTTGTCCTATTATTTTTCCTGAATAATTGAGAACAACACCTCTTTTTACAACATTATAGTTTTTATTTGATGTTCCGCCAGGAAGGATTGTGGTGACAATGTTATCTTCATCGTCAATAATATCACCAAGTGCATTTAAGTATCCTCTTGTCTTTCCTTGAATATCTATAACAAAGTCTTCTTTTATAACTTCACCTATTATTTGTTTGTTTTCATCCAGAATATGCCCTTCTGAACCGACATTACCACTGACGTTTCCATCTACATCTATTACTTTACCACTTTTGCTCACATAACCTAAATATGAACCGTCATAGCCAATACCAACGCCTGTTTTTACCAAACCGCCTTTGTATTCTCCTTGTTTATCAAACATTCTCCCTTTGCCGTCAATATACCCTAATTCGGTTCCCAAAACGTCGATTACTTTTCCGGCGTCATTAGCTATGCCAATATAATTTCCGTTAAAGTCAACCACGGTGCCTTTATTAATTATTTTTCCGGCTTTCTTAGAATAGAATGAGTTGCCTTCGTATACAAATTTATCAACAGCTATTCCTTTTTGATTATAGACATAACCATCCGCAAATAAATGCCCTATCGTATTTCCATTTGCATCTACGACAATGTTCTTTTCTGGCAGTAACACGCCTTTTACTTCCAGTTTAGGATTTACTAAGTATTTATTTAGCAAGACCTTAGTATTTGGAATGACGGTTTGATTATCATATTTGAATGTTGATAAATTATTTATGAAATCGCCATTTACACCGAAAGCCTGAGTTTTATCCATAACCTGACCTATGATGAAGCCATCTTTATTCAATATTTCTCCATCTAAGTTTGCGCATCCGATTGCCTGTAAACCATTTTTGACAGTACCGTCTTGATTTAGGGGGCCCATCATCTCCCCGCTATAATATAATCCATAGCTCGGTTCAAAGACTTTTCCTATTAGTTTTCCGTCTTGGTTTAATACCCCACCATCTGGATTTACACATCCAACATAGCCACCTTCGTCATTGCGGACAAAGCCGTCATATCCAGCTTTACCAATGATATTACATTTTTCATCTCTTACGATGCCTACTTTTGCTATATCGCCAACATAGTTACCATCTTTGTCAACAATTGTGCGGTCAAACATCATTCTATATTCTGTTTCTTTTCCATCTTTTTTTACTTTAGCATCTCTGTCTACATATCCCAGATGTTGACAGCCCCATCCTACAGCCATTCCTCCAATCACCGTTTTGCCTATTATTTTTTCTCCTTCTATGGATTTTATTAGTGAATTTGGCAAAATTTTACCGACGATTTCTTCTTTGTTATTAATAACTTCACCTTTGTTATTAATTATTCCCAGACTATAACCGGCAGGAGAAATTGCTATCATGTCTTTTTTAACAACAGTTCCTATTCTTACGCCTCGAGAACTGATAACATTACCATTCTCATCAATGTAACCTATAACGATACCATTTGCGTTATAAACTTTTCCGTCCTCTCCGATATACCCTATCACATTTCCATTTTCATCTACGGCTAAATTTGAGTAATCGCCGACTTGACCTACAATTTTGCCATTTTCATCTACGGTAAAATCAACCATTCCTCCTACTTTACCGATTATGTTTCCTTTACTATCCTTTACACTACCATCTTCTTGAACAGTACCTATTACATTGCCATTTAAATCTCTGGCAATTCCGTTTTCATCAACATAACCGATAACATTTCCAGCTTCATCTAATATAGCTTTTCTGGAAATAACTTTTAAGTTTCCGTCTCCATTTTCAGCCAATCGGCCAATAACTTCGCCATTGCTTCCATAAACATTTCCATCTTCAGCAACAAATCCTATGACTTTTCCATTATTGCCAATGACTTTTCCTTTGTCGTCCACATAGCCAATAACATTACCATCTTTATCTAATACTACTTTGGCAAAATCACCGGCCTTTCCGATTATATTACCATTTATATCGTTAATACTTCCATCTTCCCCTAAATATCCGAGAAGTTTTCCATCAAAATCGCGGACTGTGCCATCTTCATCCACATATCCTATAACATTGCCATCTTTATCATAGGCTAATTGACGATTTATGTCTGCTTTGCCGAGAACTTCTCCGGTTACGCCGATGATATTTCCATTTTCATCCATAAAACCAATTAGTTCACCATTTTCTCCATAAACTTTTCCGTCGTCTTCAACATAACCGATAACATTACCATCTTTATCCAATGCTAATGTCTTTGTATCTCCGGTTTTACCAATTTCTCTTCCATAAGCGTCTATAATGCGCCCATCTTTAGTGGCTTTTCCCAGCAAATTACCCTTAAAATCGTAGACATTTCCGTCTTTATCAACGTAACCGATTACTTTGCCATTTTTATCGTATGCCAATGTTCCCTTTTTATCTACATTACCGATGACTTCATTAGTGTTATTTAAAATATTACCATTTTCATCAACATAACCGATAACATTGCCTTTGAAATCTTTCACTGTTCCGTCTTTATCTACAAATCCTATAACTTTTCCATTTTTATCGTAAGCTAAATTTTTTGCTCCGCCAACTTTACCAATAATTTTACCATTTTTATCAAGAACATTACCTTTTTCATCAACTTTTCCGACAATGTTACCGTTTTCATCAATTACATTGCCGTTTTCATCAACATAACCGATAATATTGCCGTCTTTATCATATGCCAGCTTTACACTTTTGCAGGCTGTACAAATAACTTCACCTACAGCTTTTACTTCATTATCTTTGGTTACATAACCAATTAATTTATTATCTGAACTAAAAGCAAAATTATTTTCTTTCATATAGCCGATAACATTATTTCCATTGTCTCTAAGCGTTTTCTTATCTGCGTCTAACTTGCCAATTACATTTTCTTTGGCACCCAAAACATCGCCTTTTATATCGACAATACCAATAATTTTATCTTCGTCGCCTTTAACATAGTTTTGCGCATCAATATAGCCAATAACATTTCCTTCTGATTTTTGGACTACATTTAATAATTCCCCTGTTGTACCAATCAGTAGTCCTTTATTATCAACCACATCTCCATTTTTGTTAGAACCTAAAGTTTTGCCACTAAAGTTTTTCACAACGTTGTTCTTATCTAAATAACCGATTACAAGCCCTTGCTTATTTTTTATAATTTTTTTTCTAACGCAAGTACGACCAATAATTTTGTCACCAGCCTTAATTACGTTTCCATTTTTATCTATAAAACCGACTAATTTGCCATTTTCATCTACTACACGACCATTTTCTACATAACCGATAATGTTGCCGTTTTTATCTGTTGCTACTTGTCTATATTCTCCGGCTTTTCCGATGACTCTTCCGTTTTTATCCAGAATACTTCCGTCTTCAGCCATTCTTCCTATCAGATTTCCTTTAAAATCTTTAACTGTTCCATCTGGTGTAACATAGCCGATGACTTTACCATTTTTATCATATGCTAATCTTTTGAAGTTCCCTGCAACACCTAACTTTTCACCGCTTGAAGCAATTATATTTCCGTTTTTATCAACGACACCTATAATTTTTCCATCACAATTTATGACGCGTTTTTTCTCGTCTATATAGCCAATAAACACACCTTGATTGTTGAAGGCAAGCTCTTTTATGCCACCGACTTTTCCAATTATTTTGCCATCTTTATCAACGACATTTCCTGACGAATCTTTTTTACCAATAACGCTTCCGCCACAACCTTTAACAGTACCATCCGTATCAACATAACCAATAAATTTACCGTTTTTATCGTATGCAATTTCTCTTGAAGTTCCGGCTTTTCCGATGATTTTTCCATTTGTTCCTATTATTTGCCCTTTGTCATCTACATAACCTAAAAGAGCGCCATTTTTACCGATGACACGACCTTTATCATCAACAATACCAATAACATTACCCTTTTTATCAAAGGCAACCGTTGCATAGTTACCAGCCTTTCCGATTTTTTGGCCATTTTTACCAATAATTTCCCCTTTATCGTTTACTTTTCCGATAACATTGCCTTCAAAATCAATAACATTTCCGTCATCATCTATATAACCTATAGGCTTTCCATCTTTTCCTAAGGCTATTCTTTTTTTGTTGCCATTTGTATCAGCCTGTTTGGTACTTATGATATTCCCGTTTTTATCAACATTACCAATATGTTTGCCATTGTGATCAAAAACACGACCTTGCTCATCTACATATCCAATGACTTTTCCATTTTTATCCAAAGCTAATTTGGCATACGCTCCAGCCTTTCCGATGATTTTTCCGTTTTTATCTACAATATTACCATCTTTATCTACTTTTCCGATAACATTTCCCTTAAAATCTTTAACCGTGCCATCTTTGTCAACGTAACCGATAACATTGCCATCTTTATCATACGCCAATCTTCTGCTTACGCCAACTTTTCCAATAACATTTGATTTATTTTTATCTTGATCAAATTTAACAACTTTTCCGTTTTCATCTATATAACCTATAGCCTTACCATCTTTATCATAGACAATCTTGCGACTTTCTCCATTTGTACCTATTTTCTCTTTAGCTATTTTGTATACGTTACCGTTTTCATCAACATATCCAACAACATTTCCGTCTTGGTCAACAACACTGTTATCTGGCATAACAACGCCTAAAACATTGCCATTTTCGTCAACAACAATATTTCCTGATGATGTCACCTTTCCGATAACATTGCCATTTTCATCGACAACCTCTCCGTTTTCATTTAATCGTCCAATGATTTTTTTAGGGTCATTAATATCTACAACTGTTCCATCTGGTAATGCACGACCAATAATTTTGCCATTTTTATCATATACAAATCCAGCCTCAACGGCTTTTCCAATGATTTCACCGTTGCTATTTACTATCGTTCCATCAGGCAGAGCCTTGCCAATAACTTCTCCTTGTAAATCAACAACAGTTCCGTCTGTTTTAACATAGCCAATAATATTGCCATCTTTATCGTATGCCAATTTCATATTTTGGGCAACGCCGATGATATTACCATCCGAATCAACAATCAATCCGTCTTCATTAACTTTACCGATAATGTTACCGTCTTTGTCATGAACATTTCCGGCTTCATCAATGTAACCTATAATTTCACCATTAGGCCCTATAGCTAGACGATGAGCCCCGATCCCCCCATCATCACCAATGGAGCAACCACTTCCAGCACTACAATTTTGTTGGTTGTCTTCTGGGTATACTGCACTGCCTCTAATGCTTACTTCCTCAGATTTGGCACTTGATTTATCTAATCTGGTTTCATACCATATTATTTTGAAATTATTTTGAACATTCCCCGGTAAGTGTGGCGCCCAAGTTATTAAAACATTGCACGTTTCATCACCTCGTAAATCACGGTTTCTACATTTATCTCTAAAATCAAAACCATCTTCCGTTTCTTCTACAAGCTCAACCCTTTCTATATGTATGCTTTCACTACCATCCGTTCCTATCGTTAAAACGCTTTGATTTTGAACATCAACCCCCAGAACAAATTTGTTCATATTAATTTGTGCTGGCGTTACTTTTATTGGCTTGCTCTTTCCTTCACCTGTTGTTGCTTCGGTATCTATAAATATTGGACCTGCATCTGCACCTATTTCAGGTAAGATATTCTGATTTTCCACAAAATCAGGCGCATCCTCTTCTGGGTTATAAACTTCTGTATCAGAGGATATTACAAGCAAACCAAACAAAAAGAAACAGAATGCGATAATTCCTATCGTAAAAATTATCTTTCGAGTTTTTCTCTCATATTCTTCAAACCGAGTATTTTCACTCATTGTATTCTGACCACACTACAAAATATACCATTACGCCCTAGTTGACTGCAAATATTATCTCCTTCTTCCAGAGATTTAACCGGTCCAACACGCAAATGAAAAACTTCTTTTCCTTGTCCGTCTGCCGGTGTATCTACGGAATAGAATGGTTGATATTTGCCTAGTGTTGCTGAATAATTCTTTGAAATATCATTCCATAATTTCTCTAAATTATTTACATCTTTATCCGTTCCTAACTCTATAGAAATATTACTTTCATCGGTATTTGCGAATACTTTTCCTTCTCTAAATTCTTTGAGCAAAGCTTCTGTTTCAGCTGAAACAACGGAATTATGCTTTTCTAAATCATTATCTTTAGGCGTAATCAACACCGGACTAGAGTTATTACTTGAGTTACCGATTTTTGACGCACCATTAGGTATCTGTATATTTTGTTGTGTATCTTTTTGATACGTAACAGATGCATTTGGCTTATCATTATATTGAGGCGTTACAAATTCAGCACCATTTGCTTTTATATCATACTGCCCCGTTAGATTTTCTTGCTTTTGTTCAACTTCTGGAGCTGCAACAAAAGTTTTTGCTTTTGGTAAGGTATCTAATAATGTTGTTTCCTCACCAGCGGCTTGTCCTTGAGAAGTTCCTTTGGAAGCGGCATTATTTGTTTCTGCAACTACAGGTTTAACTTGAGCACCATTTGTTGTACCTTTCTTTCCACTAATCATATCCTCATAACTCAATCCATTAGAATCTGTTGATGAAGAGTTGTCTTTAGTTTCGGCTGGCCCAAAGAATGAGCTTATGCCAAAGAAAGAATCTTTTTGATTATTGTTATTCTCCGCCTTCTTTCCATAGACGTCCTCATAGTCTTCAGAATTTTGTTCTTCATTTTCCGTAGTCTTTTGATAACGTTTTGCTTGTAAATCCCATTCATTTGTTTTTGCATAAACAGTATTTTCCAAACCATCCGAATCTGCTCGTCTTAGTTTTAAGCATACAATTCTTTTACCGCTACGAAGAACCATATCGCCCATACCTTCTACGATTATCAAACGGTTGTTTGGACCTGCCGTTCTAAAACCTACCGGAGTTTCTGAGCGCTCTACGATTAAGGTTACTATCGGTCTTTGGTTAGATGTAAGAGCTTTATCTCCTAAATCAATATATGTAAAAATATTATCTCTCCAGACGCGCTCCGGTGCTATTACTATATCATCAGGATTTGGAACATATACCTCAATATCAAAACGAAACTTTGTTGGATCTACCGGTATTTTTTCAATCCAGTCTTCCTTTTGTAAATCTCTTGTAAAGGTCGCATCTGCACTGCTGCCATTTTGGCCATAACTATTTGCATTTATATGTCCACCGCTATTATTGCTACCAATTATTGCTGAACCATTTGCGTTTTGACGTCTTTTAACAACTTCTATATCAATAATAGCGTTGGTTATTCTATCTGTATTAACGGTTTCACTTTGAACATAAAAAACATATTTATTACCCGAACGTCCGAAAACAATCATATTGGTATCCACACCAACAAATTGAGAAGAATCCGGATAAACCATTAAGCTTGAAGGGCCTTGAATTTCTGCATTAAAAGATTGCCCATCACCGATATATACATTCTCTATAACTTCCCAATTTGGGAAATTAATCAATGTATACATTCCTTCTCTAACTCTTACTGGTAAAACCAACTCAGGCGTCCAATAGTATTTTGTATATCCAGGACGCGTCTGTCCCTCTCCCATATGCTGCAAAGGATCTTTCCACGCGCTTTGCATCATTCCAAGAGATCCTACACCCCCTAAATAATTCAAATTTGTGGCAGCGTAGTTACCTTGACTTTGGTCTGCATTCTGATCAAGATTATCTTTTGTTACTTGTGCTTGTACGGCAGGAACCAAAACACCTGCTGATATTAATATTACGGATAAAATGTTTGTAATTTTCATCATATAAATATCCTACACTCTATTAATTTGTTTTCCGTTCAACCTGCTTATAATCAAGCACAGTAAATCCTAATGGATTTTTTAATCTTTCGCCAAAAGTTACCCTTTTTGCTCTGTATTGTATTTTTATTGAAGCCAACCATACACTTAATCTAGGTGTTTCATATTCTGGCATCATATCTTCTACTCTGAACTCCACTTGCCACCAAGTTTCGCCGCGCTCACCACCAACTTCTGTTACAGATGATATTTTAATATTTCTGGTTATATTGTGATTACGAATTAAATCTATTGCCTTATCTGCAAAAGTTTCTCTAAACTGGCTATATACCCCAGGAGAAGACATTTCTTGTATTGTACTTCCAGCACCCCAACGTTGTTCCATCTCTTCCACATTATTTACAAATGTATTTCGTAGGAGGACGTACTCTCTTACAAAGATTTCTGTCAGATATTTATATTCATATATATTCTTAACAGGATGGATTGTATATATCTGGTCTTTTTTTTCTGCAAAACTAAACAAATATGGCTCTATGCGATATAATGGCATAATAGCAAACACTACGTATGTCAGTATTAAATTGCAACACAGGCTAACGGCAAAAATGATAGCAAAAGCACGCGCGGTCCACAAGTACCTTTTTTCTGTTGCATTTTCCACAACCACATCTGCACTTCCTTTTTTTTGAGGACGCGCCATTCTGGGACGAGGCTTTTCTCCCCCTTGTCCCTCCAATAGTAGTTTTTTAGTATTTTCAGAAGATACTTGTTCGACCATCTCTTTCCACCTTAGCTGATAGCCTTAAACCAATCCGGTAAAGTTTTGGGCAACTCTACTTCAATGCAAGCACATGGTGATAATTTTAATTCGTAGACATCTTTACCAATACCTACAGGCTCTGGCTCATAGTAGCTACCTACTAAGTTACAAGCGGCTAATATTAATACTGCAGAACCAATAATTATTGCTTTATACATGATTAACCCTCTAAATAATTTTTCATCTATTTTATACTTAAAACTTTTATTTTTAAAAGTCTAACGAGAAAATAAATTGCCTCGACTTATCAACAGGCTAAATCGCTTTATTGGTACAGTAGCATATGAATACTTAAAATTTTTTTAAATCTCTATTTCACTCTGAAAATAACTATATACAACAAATCCCAGAGGATTTAATAAGCGTCGATAGGCTGTTCTTCTATTTGGATCTACATAGCCTCTGATATTTGCGGTCCAGAACCTTTCTTCAATAATCGGCTCAACACTGGCGCGACGGCTTAAACGATTTTGTTTGAACGTAAAATCATAGGTTTTAAACTCTATTTTCCATGTGTTGCTATTTTCACCACCGGTTCTTTCTACAGATAGTATTTCTACTGAGCGACTACTTTCTTTATCCATCATTTCTTCTTTTAATTTTGGAAAAACTTTTTCAAATTCTTTATATACCGGATAGGTTGATAAATATGAAACAAGACCGCCCCACAACCATCTATTATTCATCTCTTTTTCATCTTTAATATAGGTATTACGCAATTCTACGTATTGTTTCATAAAATTTATCATCATCTTTTCACGAGAATCCATCCAACGATCTACGCGCTCTCTTTTTACCAAAGATTGAGAATCTGATAATTCTACAAATAGTTGAGGGTCTATGACTATTTCTGGAGCCAACTTTAGTATGGATAATGTGGTGCAAACACCGTATAACAGCGACACTGTTGCCAGCATCGCCATTAAACGGCTTATCCACTTATAATAAATCAATTTAGCTCTTTTTACTTCAACGACATCTTCTGTTATAAATGCCGGTGCTTCTTTAGGCTTTCCTTTATCTGCTATTTGCAGTATTTTTTGATTTATTAAATTTACCATTCTTTCTTTTTATTCCTCGCTTAATATATTGGTGAATAAGGAACAGCTTGGCTTTGGTTATCCATAGAAGTCAAACCTTCTTCTGTTGCATCCAGAGAAGCTTTTCGGTTTGCTTTTGCTTCCTCAACGGCTTCTTTGACCTCTTCCGGTGTTGCATTTGGTTGGATGTAGGAAAGTTCGTCCGCATCAACTTCAAAAGAATCTAAGTAATCTTGAATATTTTGGATACGTTCTGTCACTTTCTCATTACCTTCTATAGACTTAACCTCATTAAATCCTTCATATTCTCCGTCTTCATCACTATATCCATTTAATGCCTTCTTAATAGCTTCATCTTTCAAGTCATTAAGTTTGCAGAAGATGGTGTCATAGTATGAACCAGATCCAGATTGTGCACATTGTACATCATATGCATCATCTGCTGAATTTTTCGCTAATCCTCCATTTTCCATTATATATGTTGCGCAAACACTATCTGCGTCATCTCCACTTTCGCCATTGACGGTTTCACCATAATTATGAAGTTGTCCGCATAATGTTTGTAGAGAATCTATAACGTCTTCTTTATTCTTTTCTAGAGATGTTAAAGCTGTGTGTTCTGCGTTTACAGCCTCTAAGAAAGAACCTATAAGATTTCTCTTAAATACAGCTGTGTCTGCTCGTTGACGTTCAATACTATTTTCCTGATTGTTATCATCCAGCAGGTAGTTATAGATATTCTTTAAGATTGGGCGATATTGTAAATCACCATTCAAGAATTGACCTAATTCGCTGTATTTTGTATACATCGGCTCAGAGATGCTGCCCAGACTACCTTGTAATGCTTTGGATTTGTTATCATCTTTTGCATCATGGTCAGCTAATAAATGACGAACTCCTCCCTTATAGCTTTCAACTTCTTGGCATTCCTCAACTTTAGCAATACCGCTTGGTAGTCCAGAACGTTGCTTAAATTGAATATCTCTAACATTATCACCTCCGGCAATATCAATGTATTTGCCTCCTAATTTGCATGGATATACACCGGCTCTGTCAATAATGGTTCTGTAATGCCATTCTGCAGCACCATCAATTCCTTCATTGTTTAGATATTTTTTCAACTTATCTAAACCATAGGAGCGTTCAACAAATGTATGTTGATACTTTTCTGGTCCAGGTCTTAAGTTCGGCGTTGCTAGTAAATATCTCCATACTTCAGGAATATATTCAACAGCGTCTTCTGTTCCTTTGTATTTCAAATCAACAAGAGCTGACAGTGATGGTTTACCATCTTGTTGGGGCACATCATCATAGTCTAAAGCGCTAAAGTAAAATACTTCTCTTACCGGAGCCAGGTTCAACAAAGGTTTTCTTGGCGCGCGATAGTCACGTCCGTCATTTTCATCAAAGACGAAGTTTGTATTATCACGTCCGAATTGAGCAAAAGTATTTGTTCCTTCATATCCGCCTCTTGCTGGTAAGGCTGCAAAGTAATCATCATCTGTTGCTACATTATCCGGCATACCAAAGACTTCCTGTAAATTAATTTCTGCTGCATCTAAAATACTCTGATTTTCAGCTTTCTTTAAGTCTTCAAGTAACTGGTAGTGTCTTGCAGTTACAGCTTGGGTACCTTCAGCAGCTCCGTCTGCGGCATAATTATCGTGTTTGTAGATTTCTGGATTTGCTTCAGTGCCTTCCTTACCGGTTACACCCCACTCTTCCATAACTTCTGTTACTTCTTCAACGGCTGCATCAATTTCATCTTTAACAATTTTATCAGCTTTATTGATATATGCGTTACTGCCTTCAGCTAAATCAGCTTTTGCTTCCTCTACGGATTTCTCTTTTAAGGCTTTTGCCAGCGTTGTTGGTGTATATAGCCCATCTGCTACACCATATGGTGCCAAGCAGCCTCCTTCTACAACAAATTTTCTGACTACTTTTCCTTCGTTACTTAGTTTATTTGCCGCGTAGCTTAGCCATGAACCATCTGCAAACCATCTGTCTTCAATACCTTTTTTGACTAATTCCGGTAATTCTCCGGCAACGGCACTTTCGCTATTCGCCGAGCCATTGCCATACATTACTCGGGCTATTGTCCAACTCAGATTGTCATATTTATATTCATGGCTGTATCCATCTCGACATATAACTCCCAAAGGACCATATCCTTTGCACCATTCACGATTTTCGCTAACCATTCTATCTGGTTCGGTACCATCTTCTTTGGTTTCCAATTTATCTTCAAATTCTTTATTTGCAGCTTCTAATTCAGCTTGTCCTTCTTCTGACTTCCTTATATAGTCTTCTGCAAATTTTGTTGCCGTATTCTCTAGTTGTTCATTCAATGAATCAATTTTATCTTGTAAAACGTTCATCATTGACTGTGTACTGTCTATTTCTGTATTTTGAGTGGTGATGACTTTGTCTAAATCCTCTATCTTATCGAATTTATCATCATCACGTGTGTTTTCATCATACGGCTCTTCTTTATTTGCTGTATTTCTATATTGTGAACATACTTCATATGTATCATCATTTTCCGGTGCTCCATAGCAAATGTATGCTAACTCTTCTTTAAGAGCAGGAATTTGGCCAATTCTCTGTGCTAGTGTTGGATTTTCAAACTTATCTAAATCCTCTCCCGCACCGATGGTTAATGATTCAATTTCCTTTTGTAGGCTCTTGGGTTTCGGGCTTCTTTCATCTAAACGTGCTTGCAATTCTTCAACACGATTTTCCAACTCTTCTATTTGTGAAGTAATTGCTGATACTCTCTTTAATGAGCGTTGGCGCTGTTGAATAGCATCATTTTTTATATCTGTTGCATCACTTAATTTCTGACCATAAGAGCTTCTTTGGGCAATCGTTGCTTGCAGCTGTGATTTAAGATCTTTTATATCACTTTCGTACTTTTGAATGAATGCCTTTAATTCTGCTTCAATCTTCTTACGCAATTCCAGAATTTCTTTGAAGTGATCTGAAGCTACAACTCTTTTTGCAGCATGCGTATTTTGATATAAGTGCGCATTTTGATTATCTAGGCCGGTTGGGCAAGTTGCTTCGTATCCACCTCCATTTTTCCAGCTTGCGGTTACTCCTGGAATATATCTTTGTACAAGGAATTTAGTCGTTAAATCCCATGTTCCTGGGCATTTACCGCTTTTATCTTCAACCGCTGTATAGTCGCTTCCGGCTTTGGTAAAATCACATCCACCTGACAGGCTTTTAATCGTTTGACTGTAATTTATCGGAACAGATACCTTCGTGCATCCTTCTTGTCTTGAGCCGGTAATTTGTCCGGAATTATTATCGCCTGTTACTGTACATGTCAATGGCACGGTATAATGGTAAAGAGCACCTTCCGCATCATATGCTGTACAGCTTTCTATTTTTGTTCCTGTACAAGTGCGTACATCACCTGAAGTTTCAGGGCATGTCCCCGTGTAGCCCCGACACTCTTTATCGAAAGCTAGTTTTGTCGCATCCGTTGTTAACTCGCAAACAGATACCGCTGGTAAAACTTCTTCAATTGGACCAATGTTATTATTCTCATCCGCTAAAACTTTTGCCACTCTTTGTGACAACATTCCTTGGTCTGCGGTCTTAATTATCATACGAATATTACGGTATTTATTGCGCAGATATTCTGACTGCATATTCTTTTGGTCATTCCAGGGTTCAAATTTCAGCGTTCCGTCCTCAGTTAATTTCATTATTTTATCATAACCGATACGCCAATTCTTTTCAGCTTTAATTCTGTTGTCTGTTTCTATTTGTTCTGCTTGATTACCTTCTTTTAAGTAGTCTGTTTCATTATAATCTCTGGTATTATTACTACCGGCAATACTGTAATCTTCTTCCAGCTTAGGCTCAAAAGAAACTTGCGGGTTATCTACTGGATCTGTATCCGATGTTACAGTATCAAGAACGCATGCAAACATTGATGTGCTGGTAACTGTTTTTCCGGCAGCATCAGTATATGTACATGGATTTTCCTCGTCTAATACATATCCATCTGGACAACTCTCGTAGAAACCATCACATTCACTAGAATCTGTACCAATTAATTTATCTGTTGTATCTTCTTGATACTCTAAGATGACATCTTTTGATAAGCCACCACGTGTTTCATGTTCGTTAACTAAGGAAGGTTTGCTTCCTCCATACCATATATCTTCACCTTTACCATTGCTGTATCTATTTAAGAAGCTTACAACACTTTCTTCACTCTTTTTCAATATCTTCATCATTCTTTCATGAATTTCTATTGATTTCAGATATTTTCTATATTGTGTTTTGTATTCTGCTAATTGAGATTTTAAATTGTGCAAATTTTTTGCTTTATCAATTTGTTCATCTATTGGTTGCAGTTTACCTAAAATTTTTGTATCATCTGTGTTTTTTATTTCTGCTGTATCTTTATTTTTATCTGGACAATTTTTGCCGCCACCTTCACACTCTTTGCTGCGAACATAGTTTCCTCCCAGCATGGTTCCGGTTGCTAGCGTATATTCATTGCTATCATTGTATGCGAATCTAAAACCTGCATCAATATAGTCTGCGGCTGATGATTGATTTTCAGGTTCTATCGGGTCAACACTGTCTATTTGCACTGCAGATATAAACTGTGCCTCTGTTCCGGTTAAATCTTCAACAATGCGCATTAATCTGTCATAAACTGTTGTGACTATATAGGCGTTCATCACTTCACCATATTGACCGGGGTTTGTGCTGTCTTCCGGACTACCTTCATTATCTAAATTTTCTTTTTCCGGTTCAATATACGCCATCTGTAATCCAAAGAACACACAATGATCTTTCATTTCTGCCTCTGTGTACATTCCCTTTTGGCAGTTATCTAGGCGTTCTATTGTTTTTTCTACCAAAGCAAGGTAATCTTCTGTTACACGACCTGTCAGATATGTTTCCATTGCGACGTCTTGCATATATTCGTTTGCTTTACGCTTATACGCTTGTTTTACTGCAGGATAATTGTCTGGATAGCTACTCTTTGGCGGATATACGAAAAATAGAGTATGAAATGCGTTAAAGTTCTCTTCTTCATCTAATCCGGATTTAGTTATTTTCAACAAATCACTATTTTGCAACTTACCTTTTCCCGGAGCCTTATTTTTTCCATCTTCCGAGTATTTATTAAATTTTGTTTCTAAGAAAGCTTGACCTTTTTTTATAATTTCTAGCTTTTGGCTGTTTAATTCAGACTTTATGGTTTGAGCCTGACGATACAAAGCTTTTACATTTGACACAATTTTATTTGCGTTACCTGGAATATCTACTTCTATATCCCATGGCATCGGAGGTAAAAACAAAAATGCTTTAGCTTCCTGAACTCCTGCACCCAAGATAAGTACACTTAGGATTAGGCTTTGTAGCACTCTTACTTGTTTTCTAACCATTGGTAGTCTCCCGCATTTACTTCATAACTGTCTTCCACATCCGTTACCGCGCTGTTGGCAGTATTGGCTTCTTCTATTGCTTTATCTACATCTTCTTTTGTTAGAATGTATTTATCTAAATTAAAATCTGCATAGGAGCCATTTGGAACTTTGATGGCGTCTACACTTAATAATTTTTTGGCTGCCATATATTGCAATCTCGCACTCTGCAATTTAGCATACATTAACAGCGCTTTCATACTCTCTATTCTTGTTGCAGAGTATGATGATATTGCCTCTAATTCTCCGGTTGCTTGAGGCGTATTTTGGAACATTTTATCAATAATCTCACTGCGTACAGGTATCTCTCTTCTTAGTGTAGCTGATACTTGTAGCAAGTGTGCGGCGCTATTTACTAGCAAAAAACGACGTTCTCTTGTAACTGCATCTATTTTAGTTTGATGTGATACACGAGCATCTGCTCCGGCTGACGATAAATCCTCTGGATTATAAAAATATCTTTCTAAAAAGTCTGTGTAGTCTTTTTCCGTCGGAGAAAAGTCTTCTACTATATCTTCATCATCCCATTCTACATCAGAACCGCCAGACTTACTGACAATTTCTTCTTTACCGCCTTCTCCATCTGCTTCTTCTATCTCACTATCCATTTCTTCTAGGCGCTTTTCAAATAATACATAGTCAGGATCGTCAGATGTTCCGACTTTTGCTTTTTCTTCTTCTAATACTTTTTTCTGTTCTTCTAACGTAGATAATAGTTCATCTAACTCATTGCATACTGCGTCTAATTCTTCATACTCCATTTCTGCTTTCATATACTCATCAAACGCTTTGGGTTCTTCTGCGATATTACCCTTTACACTTTCATAATAACTTTTTTTCTGATTTACTTCTGCTAATTTTTGTGTACGTTCACTCTGTTTCTCAGCTTTTGCAGTTTTGGTTTCTTGGATACTCTCATCCATTATGCCAATTTTTTCGTCATAATAAGCATTTTTTGTTGTAACGTAGGTTTCTTTTTCTGTTTCAATTTTATCTCTGTTTTTCTTTTTGGTTCCCTCTACAATCTTTTGCATTCTGACTTGCAGCAAATCTTTGCCATAATCTGTTGCATATTCTTGGGCGATATCAAAAAGTTCTTCTTTGTTAAAGCCTTGGGAACTCATTTGTTTTACTTGAGATACTTGCTGAGATATTTTTGTTGTAGCATCAGTTAACTTTCCTACCCATTCACTAATTTTAGAAGCTAATGTCGGGGCATCCAAAATTAATGCCTGCGCACGATTTGGTGTGCCTGCTACCATGGCGATAATTGCGCAGATGATTACTAAATTTTTCTTCATTTCACGTCTCCTATTCATCTGCTTCTCTATTTTGTTGCGTTAACTCGGCTGTTGCGCCGGCACTGGTCATATAAGCTCTCATTTCTAACACCCTATTTAGTCTTTGCTCTGTAGCAATAGCTACAATATTTTGAGCATTTAGGATTTCGTCCATGTTTTCATTTTTAAATTCTGCCTGATACAAAGATCCATCTTCAACTAAGATACTTTGACGGGCAGATACTCCTTTAGCAAATAATAGGGCTGTATCATCCGCAACTATTGCATTAATATAGCGACGGTTTTCTGTTGTCTTGTCTATATCTTTTCCTTGTCCTCTTTGGTAAATATATGTGTTTTCAACTGTTTTAGCTAAGCTACCGTCACTCTTCTTTTTCAAGTCACCTTTTGCCAATTCATCTGCTCCCGGCATTACTTTTATTTCAGTTATGCTGGTTACGTAGCTTTCAGAATCTTTTGCAAAGGCTTCTATTGCTTTTGCATCGCATTTTGTAGGATTTTTATAGCAGTTACTAGCCATATCAAATCCTTGTCTTGCTCTCTTTTCTATATCTCTCAATTTCTTTTGGAGTTCTTGAGCTTTATTTTCTATATCTTTATACAACTCAAGATACGTTTCAACTTTGGCCATAATATCAAATATTGCATATGCTTCTTTTGTGTATGCAATCAATGAGAAAAAGAGGAGTATGTATAGTTTCTTTCTCATTAGCTTTCTCCTTCAGCTTGTTTTCCGAAGTAATTATAGTTAAATGTCTCTAAATCTTTTAATATCTCTGTTTGTTGATTTTGAGCATCAGCATCTACAATACTTAATATTTGTTGTGTGGTATAGTAGTTAATTTGAGCGCCAATAGAGTAATCGTCTTTGGTTGTGGTACTTTCTTTTAATCCATCTTGAAGACTTACAATATTTTTATCTTTAGTTGGATCTGGCAACTTATCCGGATCAATGTAGTCCAAACTTGATTTATAGTTATTTATAATTGCCAATGTGAGGTTGTTAAAAGCTGAATCATTATATGCTTTCCGCTGTCTTTCTCTTCCGGCTTTTTTTTCTACTTCCGAGCCTCTGCTGGCTTCTAAGGCATATTTATATAAGCAATCTGCTAATTTTGTTTCCTTTTCAGTTATAGCTCCGGTATCTGTTTTTTTCTTCTCAGATACTGAAACATCTTTTGCTCTTAAACCGCATTTATACATTATTACGTTTGAAAAAATTGCTTTACCGACTACTGCATCACTTTCATCGCTATCTTTATCATCAGATTGCATTGTTCCCCAATTCCTATTTGTTGCCTCAACAAAATCTGAATCTCGACCATCTAGATACAATGTCATGCCTTGTTCAAAATCTTGTATTACGCCTTTTGCTCTTTTTAAAGCATCCACTCTACGTATCTCACTCCAAATTTTAGGAGATTCTATATCGGTCATTCCCATTAATTGATATCCGGCACGTGTATTATCTACGTCTTTCAATGTCTTACGGAGTACATATAGTGTGCCTTTGTTACTATCATCATCTGGCTCCAGAGCTCCCCATGTTGCTGAGAATTGCTTTGCCTTGCTCACACTTACGATATTGGCGATACTATAATCTTCTCTTAAATGTTTATAAATACCATCTTTTTTATAATCTTTGTATAAAGCCTCCTCATAAATATCTGGATATAATTCAACTTCAGCTTTTGCTTTTACAACACATTTTCTCAGATCACTTGGATCTTCTTCTATTTCGGCTACATCCAATTCATCGCATGCCAACTCTGCAGGTAATAAAAAACTTTTATCCGCATCTGTTGCATATATTCCTTTTAATAATTGTCGTTCTTGATTTGAGGTGTAGTTGAAAACGTACATCTTTGAGGCTCTTTGGGTATTACTGGCCTCTTCACTTCCATCTGAATAACCTTTTGAATTGCTTATACTATTCATTATATCTTCTTTGAAAGCATCTATTTTATCTGCAATTTTTTGAGAATCAGATACAAGGCTATCTATTGTATTTGCATCTATTCCACTCTCTAAACCTGAAATACTGTTTGTAAATGTTTGTCCTGCTTGAGTTAAGCCAGCTCTATCAATATTTCCAGCATAATAATCGCTTATAGCTTGGCTATAGTTATCAAATGCCGTAGCTATTTGTTCGTTATATATAGAGTTGAGCTCTTCTTTTACTGAATTGATTACACTTGATGCACTTTCTTTTAAATCTGCAATTTCATCTTTAATGTCATTAGCCTCTTCATTTAATCTATTTTTATCATCGTTGCTTAAGTCGCCATTTTCATTCAGGCTATTCATTAACATATCTATGGCTTTTTGAGCATTTCCCATAGATTCATCAATCGCTGAGCTAGCTGTATTTAATACTTCATCTACTTCTTCTTTATTAGCATTTGATTCTTGTTCAGCCTCTTCTAAGGAACCTTGTACTTCTTCTTCAGTTGCTCCGGCATCTACTTGACTTTCAACTGTTTCTGTTGCATTTTGAGCATTTTCTTTTTCTTTGTTTAAGCCTTTATCTAAAGTTTCATTAACATTGTTTGCAATGTCATCCATACTGTTGGTTGTATCTTTAATGTTATCCGTGATTTTGGTGACATTATCCTTAATGTTGGTTATGGTTCCTTTTAAATCTGCTGCATATTTTCTGACGGAGGAAACTTGGTCACCTATTGTTTTGATTGTATTATTAATATTATCTAATTGACTTTTAGCATTTGCTATCTGGTTCAATCCCGTTGTTATGCTATTTACAAATGAAATTATTTCTGTTAAGTCGATTACAGGCCAAATGAATGCTTGGGCTGGGCGCACACTCAAAGTTAGGCAAAGACACCCTATCATTGCCCCTTTTATTAAGTTGGATACTATCCTATTTTTCATATCATGCCCTCCCTAATAATCTTCGTTATGTACTAATTATATTAAACTTGTTGATAATACGTTAATTTAATTCCTTTTTCTTTGCTGCTACTTCTGCAACTACTGCTTTTAAATCCGTTTTTATTCCCTCAGATATTTTTTTCTGCTGTTCTAGCATCTCTTGATCTATGCTTGTGTTAATTTGTGCAAATGTGAGCTTGAGTTCTTCTCCCTTTTTAAGAACTTCATCTTTGCTTACATCTCCTCTAAAGTAACTTTCTATCGTTTTTTTATAATTACTTATCCCATCCATTAATTTATGTTGGTATTCTGCATTATAATTTTCTTTTGCATTTTCAACGAGTATGATGCCTCTATCTGCCATATTTTGATATTTTATTCTTAAATCTGCTACTTTTTGTGTTATTTCTGCTTTATCTTCTGGCTCGAGTTGCTCGGTTTCTACAATTGATTTTTCTAATTTATCTAGTATGTTATTTGTTTTTTGAGAGGACTTGTTTAAGGTATTTATTGCTGTATCTAACATATCATTCATTTGAGCAATAACTTGTTTGCATTCTTCTTCAAATGCTTCAATATTTCCTATAATTTCTTCTTGTTGCAAGTACAATTCTTCATTTTCTGGGATTTCCTCTTCTTCTTCCTCTTCTTCTATCGGTTCAGAAGCTTGTTTTTGCTTTTCTTGTTCTCTTTTTGCTTTTTCGGCTTCATTCTTTTCGTTTAGTTTTTGCATTTCCTCATCTGCTTTTTTAGCAGCATCCTGCGCTTTAACAATGTCTTGACTACCTTTATCTATATATTCATTGCTTTTATTGATAGAATCTTGTGTTTTATTAATTACACTATCAAGCCCATCCCCCAGCGCATCATTTGCTGAGTTTATACCATTATTTACGTCATCTGGAATTTTGATATCTGTTCCTAAATTCTCATTAACTCCATCTACAGTGTTATTTGCTACATCTTGTATGTTTGTAACTGTACTTCTTAAATCTTGACCAAATTGTGCAATATTATCTATGCTCTGCCCCATCGCTTTAAATGCATCATTCATTTCATTCAATTGGCTCACTGCACCTGATAGAGATCCCATTCCAGTACTCACACCTGAAACCATTCCCGGAACTTCTCCGAAATCTATCACAGGCCAAAATGCTTTAGCGGGTTCACATGCTATTATGGCACTGCCTAAAACTATCAAACTTAAAATCTTAGATTTCACCATAATCCCCCCTTTTTAATAAATAATATTCAATGCCGTTAATTATACTACATTTTCTCATTTTTGTCAACAAAATTAATCTTTAGACTCCATTAAGATATTTGGTTACGAATCCATCTTCACCAAATTCTTTTACGAGACTTTCTACGAGTAATACATTTTTAATGCCGGAATTGTACAATTTCAGATATGGACCTAATCCGCTTAAATTTACATCCAAAATCACAGATTCACCTTCTCCGTTCTCTCCTGCATCCGGTCTTTTTAATAATATTGCATAAGGACAATCCCTATAAGATTTACCACTTATAAAGTCATATTCACTGTCAGTTAAATTCCATTTTGCATATGATTCAGGAGTTGCTTGAGTATTTCGGAAGAAAATCATAGTCTTACATTGTCCTCTTACTGCATCTCCTACGCCTAGCGTATCTACAATATTGGGTTGTTGGAATGCACACAAATAAGCTTGGCGCTTTTTACGTCCTTCTTGCAAACCTTTAATAAAGTTATCTCTAAACATTTCATGCTTTAACATCGGCGCCGTTTCATCAATCATAATGAGGGCTGGCGCTCCTGTTTCCGTACTTTCTGATTGTATTCTATGCATGATGTAACTAATTGAAGCTGCCGCCAATACATCATCATCAAAGATCTCTGTAAAGTCAAAAGCTACAAATCTATTTGAGCTTAAATCCAAACTGTCATGTTCCGCATTGAATATATTTCCATATTGATCTGGATTAATCCATCTATACAACTCTCGACGCATTGTACCTGTTGGCGAAAAACAGCTCTTGTATAAGTTCTTCAGTACACGCTCTTCTGGTCGCAAGTAATCAAATGCTGTTGTTACCGCGCGTGCTGCTTCTCTTTCTGAGAGTGCATCATTAGCCATAGTAATAGCTTTCAGCCAGTTACGTAAGAAGGCTCTGTTACTCATTGTATCCCTTGAATCAAATGGGTTCAACGATACATTCTTTCTATCACCACTAAATCCTACATATGCCCCTTGCACCATATGAGTGAATATTTCCGCACCACGGTGTCTATCAAAGAAGTACACTCTCAAATCCCCATGTCGCATAGCTTGGCCGGCTAAAAATGTCAGTAATGTCGTTTTACCTTGACCGGTCGGTCCTACGATGCAACAGTGCGCCACCGCTGATTCTGCAGCTGATATATGGAATTGAAATCTATATGGGGAGCCGCTCATGGTTCTGAATACGGTAATAGCACCCTCACCCCAGTCACTTCGTGGCAAACCTGTTGACAATTGCTCAAATGAAACTGCCAAAGCGACTATTCTTGATAAATAAAAATATGTTCGCCCACATGTATCATAGCCCGGAAACTGATTAAAGAATGTTGCTTGTGCTATCCAATTTTCTCTTACTGGGGTTACACTGAAAAGACGGCATATTCTTTGAACTTCACTTTCGCCGAATTCTATTTCTTTAAGAGAATCACCTTTTAATATAAAGCTCATGGAATATTCAACTAAAGACTGGTGGTCTGCATCGCTATCTTCAATAGCTGCCAAAGCTTCGCTATATTGCGCTACTACATCTGATGAAAAACTTGTTACTTCCGCCATTTTTTGTTGTTGAACTAAAATCATACGTGCTTTAGGCTTAAATAGCGGATGAATATGGTGAAGAACTGTTAACTCGCAGTCTATTGCCAATAATGAAGATATCATTCCTTCATCCATGTAGTCTCCGGAGTTTCTTATCCCCATAGTTAAAGCAAATTTTTCTTTTCCTCCTGAAAAGAATTTTATTATCCCTTCCTCGCCGGTGAAGTGTATACCATCCGAACTCAGCATTTCTTTTAACTGAAAACCTTGTGCTCCTCTAACTTTAGGGAGAGGTTTACTTATCGGATTTAGAACTCTGACAAAAGGATACACAGGGCTCATTTCAGCAGAACTCTCATCATCTTCGTATAGAACTTTTATACCATAGTCATTAAGGTTAGCCATGACTGATTGAGATGCGAAGTTTAAATCTTTAACAGCATCTTTTCTGTCTTCTATTGATAAGATAATATAGTGGTCATTCTTATAAACACGACTTAAATTTTCACGCCATGTATCATCTACTATTTTAAGCCATTTATTTCCGAAATCCGCCTTATTTTTTTCCATCGGGACACGGTCACGTATTGTTAAAACACGGCACGTTACTTGCAAGTCTGCCATATTATCAAGCCAAGATTTTCTCGCCTCAAACATTGACATAATTGTTTCTTCACGGGCTGACGTTAAATCAACACCCTCCACTTTGAATACACGCACATATGTTCCATTGCTACATCTTAGGGTTGAACCATCTGATAGTAGACTATCAAACGGCAAAAAGTCCGCAACCCTTGATTCACTTGGCTGCGGTAAAACCCATGTTCCAATTTTTGAAACTAATGAAATAGCTATGGCTGCTGCAGATATAATACCTAAAGTAGCAACAATCGCGTCTGCACTTTGCAAACCCGCCATAAATAATGTGTAAAAATCAAAATCAAGGTTCAAATTTGTGCCCTTTCACTTTGTATAAATTCTGTGGCACCACATTTGTTTGCCCAAAGGCTTGTATCATTCCTGATAAGTGAGGATCTTTTGCTCCAAGCGCAACAACAATTAAATGCCCCAGTACAATACTTATAATAAATACAAGGGGGTTTACATCTCCCATTCCGATTGCCATGAACATAAAAGGTATTTGCAATCCAGCATTTAACGCTGTCGGCAATACCGGCCCCCAGAATAATTTGGGAGGATTAGCTACCGCTTTTAATATTATATCTTTCATGGCTTAACCCCTCTGTTGTCATATATACATATTAAGCCTGAATATCTTAAAATTTATTAAATTTATATTTTTTTATTTCTAGCTGCCCAGGCTACTATGTGATACTGTATTCATATAAGTATCTTTGAATTCTGTTTGTAATTTTGCGTGACTTCCTGTGAAGTAGTCAATAATCGCACCAGTTGCAGAGAGCATAAACAAGCTGATAAAAATATATCCTAGGTGCTTAAAATTGATTTTTCCACTTATCGCTAAAAATGTAAACATAACGATACCAAAACAAGATATTGCGTATGCAAATACACGCAACTGTGATGCGAAAGATATCGTTTTTTGCTTTAGCGACGCAAATACTCCTGCCGCCATTGCATCACCACTCATTAATACAATTACAGCGATACACATTATGCAGAAAAACATACTTTTTTTCGTCATCTCATCATCTCCTATGTTCCCAATGCGATATCTTCAGCGATTGAAGATGCTCCATCCGGCGCAAACATCGCAACAAACCCTGCGCATAAGCTAATTACAACCAGACCCAATATAATTGCGGTTAGCCACTTCCAGTTAATATTTCCGAAAAATCCGCCAATACATACTGCAATTATACCTACAGCTGAGGCTGGGTAAATAATTTCTCGTAATCCCGAGAAAATTTCTTGTCCTGACGAGATTAAAGAGCCAAAAGCACCGGCAGCATTTGCCGCTGAAGGTGCCAGCAAAATCAACATCAACAATGCGTAGAAAATTTTATTATCTCTTTGCATCTCAAAATCTCCCCTATAATTATTTGTATTATATCACAAATTCATAAAAATATCTAGAAAAAAATGCGCAGCATCACTTACGATATCATGTTGTTTTTACTGTGTTTATTTGCTTGTAACAAAAACTTCACACTCTAGATTTTTCTGTTTTTTCTTTTTTATTATCTCTCGTGTTTTTCTTACATGCTTTCGTTTATCAAAAATAATTTTTTAAATAAAAAAAAGGAGCGCTTTTCGCGCTCCCCTTTTCTTTATTTGTTGGTTATTATACACCTGTACCAGAGTTAACAAATGTATCGCCTGTTTGACCAGAAGTAATGTTACCACCAGTAGCGTAGTTAACAATCGCACCTGCAGCAGCCAAAATAGCCAAACCTACAGCCAAACCAGCAAACCATGTCCATTTTACTTTTCCGAAAATAGCTTGGAACGCAATACCGATTAAACCGAACGCACCAACTACGAAAATAATGGTTTTAATATGTACGAACAATTGTAAAGCTTTGTCCATACCTGTTTGCATAACACTGTCTTCTGCAAATGAAGCATTTGCAAAGAGCACTGTAAACACAAATGCTAAGGAGCAAAGTGTAAACATCTTTTTCAAGTTTTTCATATCAGTTCTCCTAAATTCATTATACATTAATTACTTTACAGCAAATTTAAAAAAATTTCAAGCCTTTTGACGGCCACCATCTTTGCGCTAACATATTGTTTTAATTACTCTTTTATTCTTGTAACAAAAACTTCACACTCCGTACATCTCCCTTTAAGCGTTTTTTATTTCTACTTAATGCGATTTTGTTGTTATTAGTTTGTAAATATGCTTGCTAATGTTTTTATTTAATGTTTAAAATATGGTTAATTTCAGGTTTGGGCATTTATATTTAGGAAGCATCTTAATTTATGTGGGAATTTAGGAATTTTGTTTTAGGTTTCAGCTTATCTCTGGTTAGTGTATCATTAACCAGTCATTTGTTAGCCTCTCCTTCTCACGTAGCAAACGCTTATAACTATGATGCAAATCTCTCTATAGATTTGTACAAGAAAAATGACAGCATCACTCGCAAAATCGTTTTTTCTGATATTCATAAAGCTTCTTTATCTGTACAAGAACCTATTAATACGGCTTCATTACCTTTAACCTCCCACACCTCTGAAGTTAAACTTGCGGACTTATCTCTTTCACAAGAGGTTTCTTCCACATCAGATGTTGTATATTCCCCTGCAGATATTAACGGTTCTGAAGATGATGAGATTTTAAGTATCAATATTGACAATACTATTCCAATAGATATTGAAAATACTTCTGACGCAACATATAATGCCGAAGTATCTTACGGAGACGATACAGATAATAAAATAGCCTTACTTCCTACTGAAGTAACTACCGACGAATCAGAAACTTCATTTGATTCTCCTTGGGTTGTTGCACAGGGAAGCAAGCATATCAAAAATAAAAAACTACTTGAAAAATACGCTCCAGAAGCTTCCGGAAAGCCCGTTTTAGATGATTTGAAACAATTAGCCAAGAATGACGATGAAGTATCCTACAAAGTTGCCGAAAGAATTAAGCAAAGCATCATCTTTCCTATACCTGATGAAATTTTAAATGATGAGAATTTGACTCCAACTTTCATTTCTCCAAAGCTGACATCTTCTAATCCTAAAACAGCCTCAACAAAGAACAAAAAAGAGGACACCTCCGTTAAACCCTCTATAGAAAAGCCTTCCCTGAAAATAATTTCCAAAACAACTCCAGAGACCAAAACTGCGGCCAAAGAGCAAAAAGCCTCTAAAGGTATTTTAGACAACATATCCTCCTGGTTCTCCCCTTCTACAGAGAAAGAAAAGGTTACATCTAAAACTGTAAAAAATAAAATCACACCATCATACAGCAGTCAAGAAGAGCAACGTACTCAGGATACATCGTCCACAATATCTTCAAACGATGCTTTGGTTAGTTTTTATGAAACAATACAAGAAACGCAAAAAGAGCAAGATGCAAACAAAATTATTCCGTCTGAACTTAAACTATCGTTTCAACCAGATAGAGCCGAGATATCCGGACAAACTCTCCGCTGGTTAAAAGCCTTTTCTGAAAAGTCAAAAGAAAAGAACAATTATCTACAAATCAGACTAGACGCAACAGCACCGATAGAACTACAAAGAAAACGTTTGAATCTCCTTTACACCATTTTCATGAATAACGGAGTTGATTTCAAAAAAGTTGACACAGTATTTTCATTAACTGAGCCAAACACATTTATTATAAGAACGATAAAAATACAGGAGTAATGTTTATTTTGAAAATTAATCAACAAAACGTTTTATAAATAAAGTGTTACGCTTGATTAATTAAATTTTAATATTTATTGTAATGCTAGGTTGGATTTAACAATGGGTCGAAATATGAAAAAAAGTTTTTTATTACCGTTTTGTTTATTATGTGCTTGTGGATTTTCTGCTTGTAGCAGTTTCTCCACAAAAAACGAAACAAGTGCTTATATTCCAGAAGAAGAAGCACCTATCATTGATGCAACTGTAAATCCTAATAATCGTTGCGGAGTTAATGGCATCAGTTGTAATGACACTGCATTGGTTAACTACACAAAAACTGAAGCCGATTACAGAGCTTATGGCGAAAGAACTAAAAGAGATCATTTGTATACCCAATCTGCGGCAGGCAATAATTTAACTGCCACAATTCAACCAGATGTTGAAAATGATGTTGTGGTTGCTCAGCCATCTGTCACAGTAAGTGATACGGTAAGAAAAAATAGAACACCAAAATATGTTGTTGATGATGGTGTATTTAGCGAAACAGGTAAATTAGAGTTAGAGACGTCCCCAAAATCTTATGAAGCTCCAAATAACTATGGATTGGACAAGCAAGTTCCTCAAAAAACTCGTACAGCTCAACAGAAACCTACCGCAAAAGAGACACCTACAAAGATCGGCCATGCTGATAACATTAAGTTACCAGAAATCAAAGAAATCAGACAAATTAAAAAGAGTGTTGCCGAAGATGGTTCTTCTTACGAAATTGTTTGTGAGGAAGATTGTGACGATATAATAGATGACGATGTTATTACTTCAGAATTCACGGAAGAATCTTTTGATATTGCTGACTATGTTGATGATGAAAACATTGAATTTACAGAGGTTGGTAAAGCAAAACAAATTACCGATGTTGATATTAATGAGATTCAAGTTGGTGATGACACTATATTGACATGGGAAGCTGAAGAAGGAGAAAATTTGCGCGAATTGCTTACCAAATGGAGTGCGATGTCTGGTTGGAAGCTGTTATGGAATACTAACAGAAATTATATCTTAAATGCCGGTGTTATGTTTAAAGGTAAGTTTGCTGATGTTAGCTCTGCTTTGATTAGAGCTTTTGCTAGAGCAAGACCTGCACCTATTGCTACATATTACAAAGGGAATCGTGTTATAGTTGTTGAAACAATGGAGAATGAGAATGCATACTAATAAGAAACATTTACTTGGATTTGCAGCGTTTTTACTTTTAGGTGTTGCATCTTGTTCGTTGCCTACCGATTATGATGCGGCATTAGAGAGAGATGTTGAAGCAACCATTAAGCATAAGGAAGATGCTAAAGCTCCTCAAACAGTTGCAGATACAGATGTTATCAGAATTAAAGATGATATTTGGTTAGGTGACACCAGTGAGATTGAATATGAAGGAGATAAACCCTTACCGCACTATTTAGAAACTTCTGATGGCGTTACTTTGGTAAGTAATAGACCTATTACACTTTATGAAATTGGCAACATGGTTAGCCAAATAACTTCTATTAAAGTTCGTTTTGCACCACAATTGGAAGGTGCTGCAAAGGCAGCGGCTGATAAGAATGCTCCAACCATTTCAAAAGTGGGATCTAAATGGTCTGATACATCCCGTATGCTTGTTTCTTACAAGGGGTCATTGAGCGGTTTATTAGATGAGGTATGTTCACATTTTGGTGTGTGGTGGAAATATGAAAATGGAGAAATCTATATTTACAAATACACTACAAAAACATTTACGTTGTATACATTACCAACGAAGCCATCTATGACATCTAGCGTAAGTAGTTCTTCTGGTGGCGGTACCATTACGAGCGGTGTATCCGGTATTGATTTGTGGGGCAATATTGTTACGGCTGTAAAATCCATGCTGGGAACAGGATCCAGTCTCGTAACAGACCCGATGAACGGCACATTGACAATTACGGCAACGCCTACAGAAATAAAAAAAGTTGCTAAATTTGTTAATGAACAAAACATTAGATTGTCACGTCAAGTAGCTATTAGTGTTAAAGTGCTTCAGGTTGAAGTTGACGAATCTCGTGGTTTTGGTTTTGATTTAAATGCAGCATTTAAAGATAGAACAGCTTCTGGCGGAAATATCACTTTAGGTGACAATAACTTTGGTCCTACAGGTCTTATTGATGGTAACAGTGGCATGTCCATGAAAATTTTGAGTGGTGATGTTACAGTTAATGCTGCAATTCAAGCTTTATCTACTCAAGGTGTTACAACATTGGTTACCAGTGGTACTGTTACAACAATGAATAATAAGCCGGCACCTATCCAAGTAGTTAAGACACAGAACTACATTTCAGAATATACGAAAACGAACAATGGTACCGTAGGCGGTGAAGCAAGCTACGATGTTACTGTTGAAACAGAAGAGATTGAGACAGGCTTTACTTTAGACGTTTTACCAAGGATTATGGATCATGGTCGTTTGATGATGTTATTCAGCCTTAACCTTTCTGATTTACTTGACTTGGAAAATGTAAACTTAGATAGTTCGGAAGAATCTGGTTATATTCAGAACCCGATTATAGAGGAAAGAGGTTTCTCTCAAGAAGTTGCATTAAAATCAGGTGAGACTTTAGTTCTTTCTGGTTATGAACGTGTTGAGACAACTAGTGATAAAGCCGGTTTAGGTGCTGTTAACAATAATATTCTGGGTGGTCACCAAAAAGTTGATAAAACTCGTAGCATTGTTGTTATTTTGTTAACCCCTGTTGTATTAGAATCACCTTTGATGCCAGAATCTCGTATGAAATTTTAGGAGTTTGCAGTGTCTGAAGAAGATGACAAAGAATTAGAGCCTTTAGATGACTCTTCTCGCGAAAACAGTAAAGAATGGGCTTCCAGCTTTACTGTGGATGGGGTGCAGTATGCAGCAAGTATCTTTTGGGAGAGCTTGCAAAATATTGACGCTCCTTTCTTGGACGCGAAAGAGGCTGCTGAAAACGTCTTGGTTGGCGCAGATTTATTTTGTGTAAAGCATGGTAAATCTCCACAGTTAGGTCTTGCTGTGTCATCTCAAGGTTTCAGAAAAGGTATGAATGTTGCAGCAGTTACAGCTGTGACAGCTATGAGTGATGCATCTTCTCTTTTAGCCGTATTTAAGGTTGATGCCGGATACTGGTACTTATGTGTCAGAAACGATGTTATCTTGTCTGACGGTGATGTTCTTTTTGTTAAAGAAGAAGATGCACGTGAGCAATTTATGTCTATGCTTTCAGTTCCTGATTGGTCCAGAAAAATTGCTCCACAAGAATGGGGAATTGATGATACTGAGCAGAAGGACATTTCCGAAGTTTTTGCTCAAGGCTTAGATGTTCAATTAGAGAAGATTAATGCTCTTCGTGGTGCTGAATTAGCGATTGTTGTAGTTTTATCTATTGCTGTTGGCGCATGGGCGGTAATGTTCATTGCTAATACCTTCTTTGCAACGAAGACTCAAGAAAATAAAGTTGTTACCCGACGTGCTAAGAAAAAAGTAGTTAAAGAGGTTGAGAAAATTGTTCCTGCACCGTGGGAATCTATGGTGGATACGTCTTGGCTGCTTGATAATTGTCGTACAACTATGCAATCATTAGTTACAATAACAACTCCTGGCTGGAGAAATGGTGGTGTTTCCTGTTCAGCCTCTGGTGTTGTTACCTCGTGGAAAAGAGAATTTGGGCGTTTATCATGGATTGAGATGGCTTTATCTTATTCCGGAATGTCTTTTACAAATAAATCGATTGATGATAGAGGTAACTCAGTTACAATTTCTATACCTTTTCAGTCGGTTAAAAAAGTTAATTCTATTCCAACTAAGACTATGTCTGAATTGCGTAATATGATAAACGACCTATTTCAAACACTAAATATGACTATCTCTTTATCAAATGGTAAAGTTAAAGCCGGTAGTAAAATATATGAAGCGCTTAATTTTAAAATCAATTCTAGATATGATCCTGAAGTTTGGAAGCCAATGTTAACAAAATTTTCAGGACTTAAGATTAATAATATACGTTATAATGGTGGCGTATGGAATTATGAGGGGACAATTTATGTTCAATAAAAGTAAATTTTATGGTTTAATTGTATCGGCGTTAGTTATTAATGTTGCAAGTGCTCAGGCTGTCAGTGTTGCTGATGCTTCTGCAAATGCAGCAAATTTATCTTTAAATGTTGCTTCACAGCCAACTAATACTGTAGCAACTAAGGGAACTAATGCTCTTGTATCCCCATCTCAGGCAAAAGCTGCACCAGTTGCACCGTCCTCTGCACCGATGCAAGCGCCTTCTAACGTACAAAATCCTCAAGCGGGAGTTCCTGCTAAAGGCGTTGCTGGAAATAATTCAGTACAACCGCAAGCTCAAGTTCCGCAACTTGCGGCTCAGCCCGCGCAACCTAGTATGCAGAATTCTAGTCAGGTTGCTCCTATGCCTCAGGAAGATTTCAATTTTGATTTAAAGATGAAATCTCTTAATGCCCCGGCACAACAGCCAGCCAATGGTCAAAATAAAGCTGATAATGGTTCTTCTTCAGCTATTAATGATGTAGATTTACCTAAAGATATTCAATATAAAGCGAATCCGGTTGAGGCTCTTGGAAACAGTATTTTAACACAAATGGATAGTGATTTATTCTCTCAGATGTCTGAAATTGAAAAAAGTACTACTTTATTGACTTTGGAACTACGTAGAGAAAAAATTCGTAATGAAATTGAAGCTCAAAAAGCTATTCGTCAAAAGAGTATTGATGATCAAATTCGTCAAAAGGAAGAGCAAAAATTACAGGATTTAGAGAGAAAGAAAAAAATTGAAGCTCAAGTTTTGCAGGAAAAACAGGCTCTCTTGGATAAAGAAAAATTATTTGAAGTTCTTAAGCAAAGAAAACTTCTTAATGCTTATATGAATCAAATGCTTGTTAACCAACAAGAATGGTTAAAAGAAAAAGAAAATTTGTATGCTCAAATATCTGCACTTGAAGGCGAAAAGAAAGAACTTATTGAGTTATTTAAAACGCGCATCAATAAAGTTTTAGAAGCATCTGCAAAAAACATTCAGGTTGCAGAAGCCGCACGTGCTAATTTTGAGAGAATAGTAAAAAATCTGAAAGCAAGAAATGAGCAGCTCCGTAAAAGAGTTGAAGCCGATGCTCAGATTATAAAAAATGCGAAAAATAATTTGTATTTGAAATCTCAGTCTATTGAAGAGTTAAAAGATAAAAATGCTTCCAATGCAGCTGCTTTAGCAGCAAATGCGGCAGCTGAGGCACAAATTGATGAAACAGAAGTTGTTGAAGAAGAAGAAGCTCCAGCAAAATTAAGTGCACAGTATGCAATTTTAGGCATTACAGGTCGTGCAGGAAATATGTCTGTTGATGTTATTGATATTAATGGGCAACCACTTTCATTAAAGGTAGGATCCCCATTACCGACTGGACATATTCTTAGCGAAATCGGATCTGACTATGCTAAATTTAGCAGAGATGGTAGTGATGATTATCTGTATGTCGGCAGATCTATTGATGGTTACGTTCCAACTCTTGGTCTTAGTGACGACAAGAAGAAGAAATAATTGTTTACTATTTTAATTGTTGTTTACGGGTGTCAAATATGCCAGAAGAGTTAAAAAAGGAAAATACTGCAAATAGCGGACAGACCAATCCTGAATCTAATTTTGAAGAAGAAGATTCCGGAGCGGATCAAGGCAAAAAAGTCAATCTTTTTGATCAACTTTTTGCTAATAACAATAAACTTTTGACCGTAAATGGTTCTGATTTTGCTATTTCAAATGAAACACGGCGTTTATTAGCTTTGTTTTCTGATGGTACGTACCTTGTTTCTAAAGATAATAGATTTGATGGTGCCGTTTATAACTTTGAGGCTAATGTTAAAAGAAGAAAGATTCCAATTAAAGCGCCTCGTTATGTAACTCTTAATGAAATCTCCGCTATTTATGCTTATGCTGAGCGTGGTGCCGGTACTGTTGATGTATCTGCTGAAGAAGCAGAAGATATGCAGATGCAAATTGACTTTATTAATATTATTCAACGAGCATCTCAAAAGAAAGTATCCGATATCCACGTTATTGTGGGCTCGTCTTCTACCATCCTATTTCGTGAAAATGGTATTATGGTTAAGCAAAACGAATATGGTGGTGAGTGGGGTGAAGCTTTTGTTCGTTCGGTATTTGCTTCTGCAGATATTTCAGACTCTAACTATTCGCAAAATGAATTCCAAGGTGCTCAAAAATTGGGTTCTACACCTCTTCGTGGTTCAAAAGGTAAATTGATGCTTCCGCACAACGTGTTGGCTATACGTCTTCAATTTAACCCGATTGCGTTTGGTTCTCAATATTTGGTTATGCGTCTTTTGTATGCAGATGATAACCCAGAGGGAAGTTCGGACTTACGTTCTTTAGGTCTTGGTAAGTATGAAGAAGATCTTTTCTATAAAATGAGAAGTATGGCCGTTGGTTTGAACGTTGTAGCTGGTCCGACAGGTTCCGGTAAATCTACAACTTTGCAACGTAATATGATTAAGTTGCTTCAAGAAAAGAATTATCAAATCAACTTGCTAACCGTGGAAGATCCTCCTGAGTATCCTATTCCTGGTGCGCGCCAAATGCCTGTTACAAACGCAAATACAGAAGAAGAGAAAAACGAACAATTTACCAAAGCTTTGTCTGCCGCACTCCGTTCCGACCCGGACGTTATTCTTGTGGGTGAAACGCGTTCCTTGTCTACTGCTGAGTTAACATTCAAAGGTGCATTGTCAGGTCACGGAGTTTGGACAACCCTACACGCAAACTCTGCGCCTGCTATTGTTACCCGTTTGCGCGATATGGGAATTCAACCTTATTTGCTTAATGACCCTGAATTGGTTAAAGGACTTGTTTCTCAACGTTTGTTCAGAAAATTATGTCCTAACTGCCGTCAATCTATTAAAACAAAAGAGGGTTCTCCAGAATTTGACCGTTTGCGCAACGCTTTAGGTGATTATGGTATTGAAAACGTATATGTTAGTGGCCCTGGTTGTAAGGCTTGTGGGTATAAAGGCTTCAAAGGAAGAATGGCAGTTGATGAAATTATTTTGCCTGACTCACGCTTTTTGCGTCTAATGATTGATAACGAAACAGCAAAAGCTATTGACTATTGGGTTAGTGAATTAAATGGACGTCCGTTAAAAGATGCTGCTATTGAGCGTATGATTAAAGGGCAAATTGATATGGACGAAGTTGAGCGTTGGTGCGGTTTGATTGACCAACGTCCTGTATACTAGTGCTTGGAGGTTAATATGGCCAAAAAAGAGGAGACGAATACCGGTGCCTTTAATAAAGCAATGAAGTCTTTAGGCTCATTGGAAGTTTCTTTTGCCCAATTTCGTATTGGAATGGCTGGTAAGGCACGCCTCAAGGTTTATAAAAAATTAGCTTCATTGCTAAGAAACCGTTTTTCTTTGATGAACGCTTTAGATATTATGTACGATAGTATTACAGATAACGGTAAACACCCGAGCGAACCTATGGCTATTGCTATCGCTTCTTGGGGTAAATCCCTGCAAAATGGTTATGCTTTTTCTGATGCATTGAAAGGCTGGGCTCCCAGCCGTGAAAGACTGATGCTTTCTGTTGGTGATATGTCTGACTTGGAAAGTGCTTTAATGAACTTAATTCGTGTAGCTGAAGGTACTGATAAAATGTTGAAACCAATTATCGGTGCTATTGCTTATCCGTCTTTCTTGCTTTTAATGTCTGTTTTGGTTATTTATGCTATTGGTGCATACATGGTGCCTCCAATGATGGACGCTGCACCTAATGCTCGTTGGTCTGGTACCGCAAAAGACTTAGTGGCTGTTTCGTTGTGGATTCAGAAAAACTGGTTGCTTGCTTTTGCTTTTTTTCCAGCCTTATTTTTGCTTATTTATGCTACAATCGGTATTTGGACAGGTCCTACAAGAAAAGCTATTGATGACTGCCCGCCGTGGTCATTGTATAAAATGTTTATGGGTATTACTTGGTTGCTTTCATTGTCAGCTTTAATTAAAGGTGGTGTACCTATTTCTGTTGCGTTGACGTCTTTAAGAAAAGATTCTAACAGATATCTGCAAGAACGCATTGATAAGGCTATGGACTTTATTAAAAACGGTGACAACCTTGGTGAAGCTTTATCTAAAACGAAGTTAAATTTTCCTGATAAAGAAATTGTTGCGGACTTACGTATTTACGCAGAACTTGATAACTTTGAAGAAGCTCTTGACCGTTTGGCGAATGATTGGCTTGATGAATCTGCTGAAGCCGTTGAACAAAAAGCTTCTATTTTGAACATGTTTGCAATGTTTGCTATTTCTGGTATTATTGCTTGGGCAGTGTTCGGCGTATTTGAAATGCAAGACCAAATTACCAGTGCAATGGGTTAGTAACATGCTTGATAATATTAAGCTTATTTATCGGAAATTTTTGAACGACATTAAGCCTTATTGGAGCAGAATATGTAATGTTTATATTCCGAGATTGCACCTATTCATAAATGAGAATAAAGATTTTTTACAAACTAATAAAATCTTTATTGTCAAAGCAGCAATACCTTGCCTAGTAATAGTTCTTTTATTTTATTCATGTTCGTCATCCAGACGCGCTGTTACTCACAATATAACAACTATTTTTGAGATTGCAGAGAGTGCGCGAACTTATTACAGTAACAAACCTGATTATTGGGGATTGTCTACGGATATTTTGGTTAATAATAATGTTATTCCTGCCCAAAACCTTCAGGATAAAAATATTGTTTTGGAAGATAGTATTCATGTTCTTTTAGGTGAAGGATATTTAGCCGCACCGGTTTCTCCTAGGATGCTGACTTTTGATATAGTTATCCCGAACTTAAATAAAGCCAAATGCATGGCCTATGCAGAAGCAGAGTTATCTGAACAGCAACTCTTAGTTCTTGATAAATTGACTATTTATAATGACGAAGGAAACGCTGTTTATACATGGGGAGGAGAAAATACTCTTCCTGTTGTAAAATACTCAAGCAAAAACTTTTGCATTAACGGAGCTAATACACTTATTTGGTCTTTGAAATAGTTTGTTTTATTTTCTTAGAATATCGGCAAAGATTGTGCCATTCTTGCGGCTTGCATTTCAATAGATGTAGCTAAATTTAACTTACCACTACGAATAATTGAGCGAACAGAGCAACCTTTATTCAAGTCAGGATTAGCAAAAAGTGTTTCTATTCTAGGCTTTCTGTGTGTTTCTGTGCCAACCAAATCTTGTTTAATAACAGATAGGATACCGCGGGATAAAATATCATATGCGGAACTTTCACTCATACTGAAACTTGCATATTTAACCAAAGAACTTAACGCATCCGTAATGGAGCTTGCGTGAATCGTTGTGAGCACCAAGTGCCCTGATATTGAAGCTCTTAGGCATTCACACGCCGCATCAGGTGTTCTTATCTCTCCGATAAAAATATAGCGTGGTTTAGAGCGTAATGCTGATTTAAGAGGATCACGCCAGTTGTCATTTTGAACTTCTGTTTGTTTACAGAAACCTATTGAGCCATTAAATGATTGATATTCTCCTTCCAATGGCATTTCGGCAGGATCTTCAATTGTATAGGCAAAACCGCCTTCCAGATTTAAGTATTCTGCAAGAAGGCTTGATATTGATGTTGTTTTACCTGAACCTGTTGCTCCCCCCCATATTATTAAACCACTTTGTGCAGATAGAGATAGCATATATTGAACAAATCTGTGATCAAATCCTAAATTATGAATGCTCGGAATAGTGAGAGGCATTCTTCTCAAACAATATAACTCTCCATTTACACTTAGGACGTTTTCAACACGGAAAAATGTTCCTTTATAGTTCATTGAATAGGAACTTGTTTGATGCATAATTAAAAAGAGTTGCTCGCAAAATTCCTCTTTATCACTTGGCACTACCCTTTTTAAACTATTAGCATATTTTTCATCTGATATATAAAAATCTTTATTTGAATTTATATATAAATCCGAAAAACTGTATTGCAAAAGTTCCATTTACTTCTCCGAGTTTATTGTTTATTCATAGAAAGACCAGATTTAATCTGATTAATTGATTTTTCTATTAAGTGATTATAATCGGATTTAGTTAATTTTGAACTAATTACTGATATTAATATCTCTTCGGTTCTGTTACTTATTAAATTATTTATTTCTTGACCAACCTGTTCAAACTCTTGCTCTATTCTATTATCTACTTCATTGGATTTCCGTTGCAAATATAAATTTAATTCCCTTACTTTTCTTTCTTTTGTTTCCTCAATTACATTTTCTTGTTCTTTAATAATATCTGCAACTTCTTTATCTGTATTTAAAAATTTTCGTTCATATTCAGCATATAATTTTTGAGCTTCTAGCTTTAGGCTCTCAGCTTCTTGTAGTTCTCTTTTTATACGGATTATTCTTTTCGTAATGAGATTTTTTCCAGCTTTTAATAGCGGTTTCATTAATACTGTCATCACTAAAACAAAAGCAACTGCAACCCAAAATTCCCCGCTCTGATAAAACGCTTCAGCTGGTAGTTCTTGTGTGGCAAGTTGTTCTGATATTTCTTGATTTGTACTAATGGACATGCTTTTACTCTTTCTGTTTAGAAATCTGCTCTATATCTGCTTCTGTGATTGTCTTAAGATCTAATTGTTTAATAATTGTTGCTGCAGCGATTTCTGATAATTCTTCAATTTTAGACATTGTTGCAGCTTTATCTTTAACCAACTTTTCCTCATGTTCTGCTATTTTAGCTTTTAGTTGTTGGTTAATTTCTTCCTCTCTTTCATCTATCATTTTACGAAGAGAGTCTTCATTAGCTTTAATTTGTTCGGAAGCTTTTGATTTTGCCGCAGCTAGAGTTTCTTCATAACGCTCCAACGTAGCCAAGGCTTTCTTATTTATTTCCTCAGCTTTCATTATAAAGTCGTCATATTTACGCTTTCTTGCCTCTATTGTCTCTGATATCTTAGGTATGATGATACGGTCCATAATCATCCAAAATATAACAAATGTTGTTATTACCCAAAATATCTGTGTCAGATAAGTTGATATCTCTAACTGCGGCATTTTTCTTACCTTTATTTATTCAACATAATTAATGCTACAACTAAGCAGTACAATGCGATAGCTTCAACAGCTGCAAAGCCTGCCCAGCCGTATGTATCTACATCTTTTTTAACTTGAGGATTACGACCAACTGTTTCAATCATTGCAATCCACAATTTTGCAACACCCCAAGCTGATGCAGCCATCGGAATGGTACACAATGCTGCCCCAAAATACATTGCGGCATCTGATGCGATAATATTTTCCATGTTCTTTCCTTTCCTAAAATTTAATTAATGATAATGTAGAGCGTCACTCAAATAGATACAAGACAAAATTGTATATATATAAGCTTGCAGTACTGCTATAAAAAGTTCAAAAGCAATGATGCAGCCGTCAAAGAACAAAGGTACAACGCCCAATAATCCTAGAGCTGCTACAAAGCCTGCTATTATTTTCAGCATAATATGGCCTACAGTCATATTAGCGACAAGTCTGACTGTTAAGCTAAATGGTTTTGACAATAAGGAAATTGTTTCTATCGGAATAATCAATGGAGCAAGCGGCCATGGAATTCCTCGTGGCATAAAAGTTCTTAAATACCCCCATTTTTTCTTTTTTATCCCTACGGCCATATTAAATAACAAGGCAAATATTGATAAAGCTCCTACTGCAGCTAAGTGTGATGTAAATGTAAAGCTATATGGGAATAAGCCAAGCACATTTCCGGATGCGATAAAGAGGGATAATGTAAAAATAAAAGAAAAGTATTTTAATCCATCTTTTCCTACATTATCCAACACAATTTTATATATAAATTCATAGATACTTTCTGGGATATTTTGAGCAACCCCTGGCACCAATGTTCTTTTACGCAAACAAAAAGCAAAAATGGAAACAACTAGTGTTGCGGCTAAGACCATGCATAAAGACGAATTTGTGAAACCAATATCATATCCGCCTACTTCTATGGGAATTATTTTTTTGATTTCAAATTGTTCCATTGGATTGGACACGGCTACTCTCTCCCTTGTTTTTCTTCCGTATTATTTATACTTTTTATGTAGCGGTATGCATTTAACATACCCGCACATCCCCCGAATATTGTAAATATTAGCAACATAATATACTTAAAGTCAAACATTTCATCTAATGTATAACCTATTGCTGCCCCTACTATTGTTCCTGAGGCAAGTTCTACGCCCAATCGCAACCCCGTTGCCAAATGGGAAAAATCCGAATGTTTATTATCTTCTCCTTCTTGTTGTTGCTTTGATAATTTTGCTTTGGCAATTTTCTCATCCAGAGCCTTTATATCTTCAGGAACTTTCATTTTATTTTTCTCCAGATAATCTCTTATTAAAATATTCTTTGAAATCATCATAACTACGCGAACCTCTAATTAGTTCTTTTCCATCTTTTCCTGTAACGATAAAAGATGGCGTTCCTTCAATTTCAAAAGTTTTAAGAGCACTGTCAAATGTCAATAATATATCGCTAGTTAACTTTTTATCATCATCACATTTTTGTATTTCTGCATCACTCATCCCCATTTCTTTGGCATATTTATTTAACGCCTCTTTTTTACCTGAGTAGAACCAATCTTTCTTCTTGTATAGTGTTGTTATAAATTCTTCATATTTTTCTGGAGGCAAACAATATGATAGCTTAGCTGCTCTCATTGAAACAGCGTCTATTGGGAAATGTATAAAGACAAATTTTAATTTTCCGGTGTCAATAAAATCTCTTCTAACTTTAGGTAATATGTAATTATGAAAATCACTGCAGTGGGAACATGCCATAGAGGAAAAAGCATACATTGTTAATGGCGCATTTTCCTTTCCTTCTATACGCATTTGAGAAGCGCTTAGCTGAATATCTCCACTGACCTTTTCTGAAAATTCTGTTTTTGCTTGCGCCGTATTAGATAACACGGGAGTACCATCTTTAAAAACGAATCCTTTAGCATTTAGATATCCATATGCACACATAATATAAACAACAATTAATGCCAAAGCGCGACTTATTCGTTTGATTATTTTCAACATTTCATTTACCCCCGATTTGATATAATTACACTTTCACCTAATTTTGTTAAAATTTCCTTTAATTTCTCGTCTTTTATATCTCCAACAACCTCATCCATATATTTTTTTTCATCATCATTAAGTTTTATCTCTTCCTTTTCTTTTTTTATCGGTTTAATCTGTGGTTTTAATTGAATATTCTGACTAATATTGACTTTGTGTACAGCTTTATATCCGAAATATGCATTTAATTTTTCTAGCAGATATTCTTCTTTATGCTGCATTTCCAGTGCAAAACCTCCTACAGGCACTTCTATATACAGAGTTCGAATATTTTCTCTATGGTTATATTTTACTTTTATCGGATAAGCAAAAGATGCTATCTCTTGCCCAACAATATCTCGCCAATTTAACAAGATATCAGCCTCAACAAAATCCTCTGCAGACATGATGTCTTTAACCAACGGGACAAATATACTCCCTAAACTTTCCAATTCTTTGCAGTGTGGCTCTTCGGATATATGTATCTGGACTTTTTTCATATTATTATTCGTTTTCTTTTTGTTGTTGAGTTAAGGGATGGCGTTTTTTTACCTCATCCACCAATCTTTCTGTTGTAATATGGGTATATATCTCCGTTGTTACGATATTTTCGTGTCCGAGCATTTTTTGAATAGAGCGTAAATCTGCGCTATTGTTCACTAGTCTTGTAGCAAATGAATGTCTTAGAATATGCGGATGAACCTTTTCAGGAGAGATTCCAGCTTTTGCTGCCAATTTTTTTAAGCTCTTAAAGAATCCATCTCTTGTTATATGACCTGATAAAGACTTTTCCGATGGGAACATCCAACTACTTTTGCGATTGCCTATAAATTTATTTCGAACTTCCAAATATTCCAGCACATCACTTATTACTTCTTTAGTAACAGGCACTATTCGTTCTTTACTACCTTTTCCACATATTAATATCTGGCGCATATCATAATTGATGGCATTTTCAGGAAGAGCCACCAACTCTGACACTCTTAATCCAGAAGAATACATTAATTTGACCATTACATGCATTCGCATGAAAGAAAAAGTTTTTTTTGATTTTGCCACCGCACAAATCTTTTTAATTTCTTTTGCAGTCAGAAAATATGGAAGACTTTTGCCTACTTTGGGAGTTCTTAACTTATTTGCCGGACTTTCTTTTATAATATTTTCACTCTGTAAAAATTTAAAAAACTCTCGTATACACGATATTTTTCGAGAAAGTGTCTTTGGTGTATTTCCGGTTTCTTTCAGTTCTTTCAGATATTGTTCAATATCCTCGGTAGTAATATTTTCAACATTTTGTTGTATAACTGATGATAAGAACTGCTTTATGTCATTTTTGTAAGCTCTAAGAGTATTAAGGGCCGCGCCTTCCTCCACAGCTTTCGCATCTAAAAATTCATCTATGTAGTCTCTCATTTGCTAAGCTTTAATTCCACATTGGTTTCTACGCGTTGTTGTTCTGGTGTTATATCTTTACATGCTGTATATGCTATTCCCAAAACCACGACACCTAAAATCAAATATAGAATATATTTATTATTTCTATTTTTCATCTTTCTCTCCCTTAATAAATACCAGCTTTTCAAATTTCGTTAAATAGATATTGATTATTATTATTATCAATATATCCTTGATTGTAAAGTGTGAATAATAATTTTTTATGAAGAATAATATGACAACAGTTAATAAAATTATATTGCTCGTCGGTCTTATCGGAAGCGGTAAGACAAGTGTCGGTAAAAGACTTGCAAAAAAATTAGGTCTTCCTTTTATTGATGGGGATCAGGAAATTGAAAAAGCTGCAGGTCTTTCCGTTATAGACGTTTTTAAGTGTTTTGGAGTTGAAGAATATAGAGCCGGAGAAGAAAGAATAATGAAAAGGCTCTTATCTGGTTCACCATGTGTTTTAGCTTCTGGTGGCGGAGCTTTTGTTGCTGATCAAACGAGAGCTTTGGCTAAAAAAAACGCACTAACAATTTGGCTTAAAGCTGATATTGATGTTTTATACAGTCGTACAGCCGGCCGAAAAAGGCGCCCCTTTTTACAATGCAGCGACTCTAAAATTAAAAGTAAACTACAAACTTATATTGATGAGGAATATCCTTATTATTCCGAGGCTGATATTATGGTTGAAACAAAAAATGAAGCCGTAGATTGCACTGTTGGACGCGTTATGAAAGCTATTGAAGCTTATTTGAACGATAAAACTAGAGAAAAGGATGCTTTATGAGAACATTAAATCGTCTTCCAGATGAACTTAGATCTGTTGAAATTATCCCTAATTTTAATCCTTATGCGGAAGGATCTTGTCTTATTAAATGTGGCAATACTCATGTTATATGTACCGCTACAGTTGATGAAAAAGTTCCTTTATGGCTTAAGAACGAAGAGAGAGGTTGGATTACCGCTGAATATGCTCTTTTACCAAGAGCAACTTCAACTCGTGTATCTCGTGAAACGCATGGCGTTGGTGGGAGAACTCATGAAATTCAACGTTTGATTGGACGTTCTTTACGTTCCGTTGTTGATTTATCCGTTTTAAAAGGATTTTCTATTTTAATTGACTGCGATGTTATTCAAGCAGATGGTGGTACAAGAACAGCATCCATCACAGGAAGTTTTGTTGCTCTTTATATTGCTCTTTCTAAGATGGTTAAAGAAGGAAAGCTTCCGTATAACCCTATTCGGGAATTTGTTGCGGCAATTTCTGCGGGGATTTGTCATGGTGAATTTTTGCTAGACTTAGAATATATTGAAGACTCTTCTGCTCAGGTTGATGCAAATTTTGTTTTAACTGAAAGTGGAAAAATTGTTGAAATTCAAGGCACTGCCGAGGGAGAACCTTTTTCTCAAGATGATTATGCTCATTTGATGGCGCTTGCTCAAAAAGGTGTTGAAGTATTAATTCACAAACAAAAAGAGGCTCTGAAGAATGTTAAAATATAAAGAAATAATTTTTGCAAGTCACAATCAGGGAAAAATTGCTGAAATTCGTGAACTTTTAGCTCCTTACGGCGTTAAAGTTTTATCTGCGCGAGACTTAGATTTACCTGATGTTGAAGAAACAGGAAAAACGTTTGAAGAAAATGCTTATATTAAAGCTCTAGCTGCAGCTAAAGCTCAAAACATCCCTTGTTTTGCGGATGATTCAGGATTATGCGTTGATGCCATTGGCGGAAGACCAGGTGTGTACACTGCTCGTTACGCTCCGAATCGAGATTTTAATCTTGGTATGGATAAATTATTAAAAGAATTGGATGAAACAAATTCCAAGAACAGAGCTGCTCATTTTTCTTGCGTTATCGTTTTTGCACAACCAGATGGCTCTTACAAATCTTTTGAAGGCAGAGTTGACGGAAATATTGCTTTATCTAAAACAGGCTCTGCCGGCTTCGGATATGATCCTATTTTTATTCCGACTGGATTTTCACGTTCCTTTGCAGAATTCTCCAGTGAAGAAAAAAACAAGATTTCACATCGTGGCCGAGCTTTACAGAAATTTGTTGCCTATTTAATTGGAGAAAATGAAAATTAATGCCTGCGACTTCTTCTCATCTTTTTAATATTCCGCTTAGCTGCTCCTTTTGGAACACATTGGCTAAACTCTATATTGATAAATATCAAGGTGATTATTTACAACTCGCTAATGTGCTTTTTTTGCTTCCTAATCGAAGAGCTTGTATCGACCTCGCTAATGCCTTTGTACGAATCCATGGCAGAGCTCCGGCTATTCTCCCCCAGATGCTCCCCATTGCTGATATGGATGATGATGAGGTGTTTTTTAGCGGATTTAATCTTGATGAGATGTTTGATGCTGAAAATCAGACCATTAGTCGCGATGAAAGGCTCTTTTTATTCACACGTTTAATTATGTCAAAGCCGTCTGATTTCGGACTGAAACAAATTTCTTTGGCTCAAGCTCTTAATCTGGCTATTGATTTGGCTAAATTAATAGATACTGCTATCAATCAAGGTTTGTCTTTTGACAAGTTACAAGATTTAGTGCCTGAAAAATACGCAACTCACTGGCAAGAAACTCTTAAATTACTTAAAATTATTACAGAATTCTGGCCAATGATTTTAAAAGAAAGAGATGCTGTTGATGCTTGTACTCTCAAAAACTCACTGTTATTTAAACAAGCTCAAATTTGGGAAAAGAATCCTATATCTCAAAATATTGTGGTTGCTGGCGTTACGGCTAGTTTTCCGGCGATTATATCTCTTTTAAAAAGTATTATAAATTTACCTAATGGTGAAATTTATTTTTCTGGAATTGATCGCTTTGCAAATCAAGCCTATTGGGACGCTGTAGATGAAACGCATCCACTTTTTGAAACCAAATCTCTTTTAGAATTATTAGAAATATCTCCGCAAGATGTTATTGATGTTTTATCGCCAAGTTTGCCTGAGCGAGAACAACTTATCTCAGAAATTATGCGCCCCGCACCTGTTTCTGATGAATGGCGAAGAATTTACGGCTCTTTTGATTTAGATAAAGCTATCAGTGGGATTTCTGTTATTAATTGCCGCTCTCAACGAGATGAAGCGTTAGCTATTGCTCTAAAAATGCGCGAAGTTCTAAACACGCCGGAAAGGACTGCCGCACTCATTACATATGATAGAAATTTGGCTCGTCGTGTCGCTTCTGAATTAGAGCGTTTTGAGATAAAAATTGATGACTCTGCCGGACTGCCGCTTTCCTTAACATCTATTGGTATATTTTTCCGTTTATTAGCAGAAGCGGCCGGTAATATGGAATCGGATATTGCTTTTATTACCTTATTAAAGCATCCGTTTATGTTGGTCGGAATGAATGCTTCTGATTTCAGGAGTATGGTTTACACTTACGAAACAGCTTTGCGACAATCTCAGATACAAGGCCTTTCTGAAGAAAGTTCTCGTTTTGTAAAAAGGATTAAAGATATACTGTCAGATTTTGCTTTATATTTAGAAAATCCTTCAATTTCCTTTAAAGAAATTCTGGAAAAACATATCACATTGGCTGAGGTGTGTGCTACTTCGGATGCTCTTGCAGGAAGTTCCGTATTATGGAAAGGCGATGCCGGTAAAACTGCTGCAAAATTTTTCACTCAATTATTATCTTCCTCTGAAACATTAGGAAATATTAATGGGCAAGACTACTTGCCATTGTTGTGTGAATTAATGGGGCTAGAAAGCGTTAGAGCCAGATATGGAACACACCCTCGTTTAAGTATTCTTGGTCCGATTGAAGCTAGATTGCATCATTTTGATACGGTTATTCTTGGTGAAGTGAATGAGGGTATTTGGCCGAAACCTGCACAGGCTGATATGTGGATGTCTAGACCTATGAAAAAAGATTTTGGCTTTAGTTTACCGGAAAAAGCTATCGGTATTCTCGGAGCTGATTTATGTGGCTTTTTAGCTGTACCTCAGGTTGTTATTACACGAGCTGACAGAGTAGATGGCGTGCCAATGAAAAAATCTCGTTGGTTGCTCCGATTTGAAACGGTTTTAAAAGCTATGCAATCTGATATTTTAAAAATTACTGATACTGGATTTTCGTCTTTAGCGAATCGACTTGATAAACCTAACGCATATACCCCTATAAAAGCGCCGGCTCCCTGCCCACCGCTTTTTGCTCGTCCTCGACGTTTATCAGCCAGTGGTGTTGATCTGCTTATTCAAGATCCCTACTCTGTTTTTGCTAAATATATCTTAAAACTTTATCCTCTTGATGATTTAGACCAAGAAAAAGACCAGAGAGATTATGGTACGCTTATTCATGCCATTATTGAAGATTTTAATAATATGTATCCAGCTGAACTTCCAGAGAATCCTTTAGATGTTTTAATCACTTTGGGTAAAAAATACTTTGATGATTTTGATATTTCTCCTGATTTAGAAGCATTTTGGTGGCCTAAATTTTTGAAAACAGCTGAATGGATTATTCAACAAGAGAAAGATTATCGTCATTCGGTTAAATTGGTTCATAATGAAATAAAAGGTGAAATTAGCTATAATCTCCCAAATGGTCCTTTTACATTTACTGCTAAAGCTGACCGTATTGACGAACTAAAAGATGGTTGTTTGAATATTCTTGATTATAAAACAGGGAAAATTCCCTCATCAAAAGAAGTGCAAAGTGGTCATGCCTTGCAGCTCCCTTTAGAGGGGCTTATCGCTTCTAAAGGTCATTTTGAAACTATTGCCAATACGAATGTTCAAAAATTAATTTATTGGCAATTGGGTAATTCCGTCTTGGAAATAACACCTCAAAATGATGATATTTTGCAACGCACGGAAGAGTATCTCTTAAAATTAGTTGAAACTTTTGATTTTGAAACTACTCCTTATCATTCTCGCCCTATTCCAAAATTTATTCCGAAAAATAGCGACTATGAACATTTGGCGCGTATCAGAGAGTGGTCGGTTCAAGAAGACGGAGAAAGCAATGAAAACTAATATTGATATTGAAAAAGATAATTTATCTCAATTAGCAACCAAACAACAGTCTTCGGCTTCGAATCCTCTTAATTCTGTTTGGGTGGAAGCTTCGGCGGGAACAGGAAAAACAAAAGTTTTATCTGATAGAGTTTTACGCTTGTTACTCGCAAAAGTTAATCCAGCCAAAATTCTCTGTTTAACTTATACAAAAGCAGCAGCTGTTGAAATGAACGAGCGTATTGCCAAAAGACTGAGTACTTGGGCGGTTGAAAGTGATGAGGAGTTATCTCATGAGTTAGATAAACTGCTTAATAACGATTACTCTTCAACCAACAAAGAGCAACTTCTAACTTTTGCTCGAACCTTGTTTGCTATCTTATTAGACACTCCCGGAGGAATGAAAATCCAGACCATTCACAGTTTCTGTCAGGATATTCTTAAGCGCTTTCCTCTGGAGGCGGGCATCTCTCCGTATTTTGAAGTTATGGATGATAGGCGTTCTAAAGAGATTTTGCAAAATCTCAAAATTGAACTTTTAAGACAGGCTGATATTGATGCGTCTAGTCCTTTAGCACAAGCAATTACATATTTAACACAGCATACGAGTGAATATAAATTCCCCGAAATTATGAATTTAATTACAGAGAATCGTAGCAAAATCGACAATTTGTTACTGAAATTTGACAATGATATAACTCGTATTATTCAGTTGTTGGAAGAGAAACTTGCCGTTAAAATTTCACTTGATGTTGAGGATATTCAACGAGATGTCCTCTCTTCTATTGATAAGGATAATTTAAAATTCGCTATTGATGCTTTTAATCAGGGAAGCAAAGAAGATTTGAAACGTGCTCAAGTTTTTGTAGAAATCGCTACAACCGAATTTTCTTCTTCACTATATGACAAGTATAAAAAACTTTTTTTAACGGATAAAGGACAAATCAGAGCATCTTTAGCCACCAAAGCTATCATCACTAAATTTCCTGAAATTTTATCTTTTATGACTAATGAGGCCGATAAAATTCTTATCGCAGAGCAGCGAATCGCATCATTAAATGTCTTAAAATCTACCGCTGCCGTGCTCTATATCGCTCAATGTATTATTTCTCAGTATCGTGAATATAAAGAACTTTACGCTGCTCTTGATTATGAAGATTTGATTGTTATTACACGCCGTTTGCTTGAAGATAAATCTGTTGCCGATTGGGTATTGTTTAAACTTGATGGCGGAATCGACCATATTTTAATTGATGAGGCGCAAGATACTTCTCCTTCTCAGTGGGCCATTGTTCGCGCATTAACACAAGAATTTTTTGCAGGCTTAGGCTCTTATCAAGATGCTTTGCCACGCACCGTGTTTGTTGTGGGCGACAGAAAGCAATCTATTTACAGCTTCCAAGGTGCTGATCCTAACGAATTTGATAAAATGTATCATTATTTTGATGAGAGAATCCATGATTTCAAAAAAGTACATCTTGATGTATCGTTTCGTTCTACAAAAGCTATTATGGATTGTGTTAATTTGCTTTTTGAAGTTAATACAGCCAAAAAAGGAGTGGTTCCAGACGGCGAACACATTAATCACCAGCCTTTTCGTTTAGGAGATGGCGGAAAAGTTGAAATTTTCCCGCTATTGCATCCGGAAGAAAATTCTTCAAAGGATAAATATAACTGGATCATTCCGATTAGTCGTGAGCAAAACTCCTCCGTCTCCAATATTCTTGCCAGACAAATTGCTCTAAATATAAAACAGATGGTCGAAAATAAAGAAATTCTGGCTTCAAAGAATCGTCCTATTCGGTATGGTGATTTTATGTTTCTCGTTCAACAGCGTAAAAGTTTTGTTGAAGAATTTGTTCGTGCATGTAAGGATATTGGCGTTAGTGTTGCAGGTGTTGATAAGCTTAAACTTTTAGAACAAATTGCCGTGCAAGATTTGATTTCTCTTGGTAAATTTCTTTTGTTGCCTACTGATGATTTATCTCTTGCAGAAGTGCTAAAATCTCCTATTTTTGGCCTTAATGACGACGACTTATTTACTCTGTGCTTTAAAAGAGATGGGACTTTATTCAAAAATCTCTTAAAAAATTCTGATTATGCTTCTGTTGGAGAACAACTTAAATCTTTACTCAACTTGGTGGGATTTGTTCGTCCATTTGAATTATTTAATACTGTACTAGTACAACTTAAAGGGCGTTCTAACTTTGTTGCACGTATGGGAAGTGAGGTTGAGGATGTTTTAGATGAATTCTTAAATCTTGCTATAATTTTTGAACAAACGCATACACCTTCTCTTGAATCCTTTATTTCTTGGATTTTGCAAGATGAAGTTATTATTCAAAAAGAAATGGAACAAGGTGAAAGCGATACCGTTAAAATTATGACTGTTCACGGTTCCAAAGGTTTGCAAGCTCCTATTGTTATTTTAGCAGATACTACCAAAATTAAAAATAAATCCAGAAAAAGTGAATTTTTGTGGGATAAAGATGAGTTATTTTATTTTCCTCTTTCCGCCAGTTCTTATGACAATAACTGCAATACAATAAAAAATGCAAATTTAGACGCTGATTTTGATGAATATCGTCGGTTATTGTATGTTGCCCTTACTCGAGCCGAAGATAGACTTTATATTGCCGGTTTCACTAAAACAAAAGATGCAGATGAACAGTCTTGGTATAAACTTTTAGCTAATAATCTAACCTCAAACGTAACTCTTGCTGAAGGTGATAAACGTATCGTTTATACCGTTCCTCAAGAAAATGTGGTTGAAGTAAAAAATAAAACTCCACAAGCGGTATCTATTGATGTTGATTATTCAACAATTTTAGCTCCTGCACCGATTGAGAATCCTTTGGCTAAGCCTTACACTCCATCTAAAGATACTGTAGATGAGGAAGAAATTGTTGCATCTCCTCTGGAAGAGCAAGGTAATTTTTATAGGCGCGGTACTGTTATTCATAAATTACTGCAATACATTGGCGCTCTAAAAGAGAATCAACGAGAATTCGCTGCTTTTGAATTTTTGAAAAAACATTTACCAGATTTTCCCGAATCTGAACACCGGCAAATTGTCACAGAGGTTATGAATTTATGTACCCGTTTTCCGGAACTATTTTCTGCAAACTCAAAGGCTGAAGTTCCTATTATTGGCGAAGTTGATGGAAAAATTATTTCAGCCAAAGTTGACCGGCTTCTTGTTCTATCTGATAAAGTTATTATTGTAGACTATAAGACGAATCGTCCGGCTGCAAAAACTTTAGCAGATGTTCCTGAAGCTTATTTTACTCAACTCCATTCTTATAAAGAATTAGTACAACGTATTTATCCGAACAAACTTATTGAAACTTACTTGTTGTGGACTAATACTTGTAATATGATGAAAGTATAAAACTTTATATTATTATGTAGATATATCTTTAATATTTGAGTGATATAAACTATATTAATATTAGTAAATATTTATTGCGAAAGGGATGACGATGATATCTATTAATGATAGCCAATTTGAACAAGAAGTTATTCAATCTAAGGGATTGGTTTTAGTTGATTTTTGGGCAGAATGGTGTGGCCCTTGCCGTCAGTTGGGTCCAGTATTGGAAGAAGTTTCTAAAGAAATGGGTGATAAAGTAAAAATTTGCAAAATGAATGTTGATGAAGCTCCAGCAACAGCTGCAAGTTTTGAAATTAGAAGTATTCCTACTCTTTTCTTATTTAAAGATGGTGAGAAAATCGATTCAAAAGTTGGTTTTAACTCTCAAGCAACTATTGAAGATTGGTTGAATTCTCATATGTAGTTTTTACTATTCTAATTCTTTTTGCAAAAAGCGAGATTTTTCTCGCTTTTTCTATTTATTAATTATTTTATTTTTCTTTATAAGAATCGACACATGACAACATCTAAATTTATATTCTGTGGGGTACAGCCCGGTTACCGTAATATTTCAAAACTCACTCCTGAAACTGCAACGAAAATTGTGTCTGACTTATTATCGGCTAAAAAGATAAATATCCCTGTTTATAGTGCACTTGCGGTCTATCCCTATGACCGTGGATGCCCTTTAGGAGGTGAACCGGTTGCTGCTTTTCAGTTATCAGGCTCTTGTAAAAAGATTCTTGATACAGCTGAATACTTGAGAAATTCTTTAAATCAAGTGACATTAAATGTGCCTCTTCCCAAACATGGGCAAACCTCTATGGGATTTACAGCTTCTGTAATAGGCAATTTGTTTGAAGTTGGATGTGCTTGGCAGAAAATTGCTAAACAATATCAGTTATCTTCAAATGTCCATGTTTCAACCGGAATTGTTGATTTTGGTAAAGGACAACTTCTTTTATCTGCAGATGCAAATCCTAAAAATATTCCCGATTTATCTCTGTGGAAAAATATCGCTATGGATATTTTTCAAGAACTAAAAATATCTTCTCCATCCTTTCATCCTATCGGGTACAATTTTGTGCCCCTCTTCCTTAAATCATATATTCTGTTTTCAAAAAAGGAGGCCAATTAGCCTCCTTTTTCTTTTCCGTGCTTTTTAGTTACCACAGCGGAACACATATTTTCGTATGTGAGAGTTATAAGGGAATAGAAATGAGAACCCTCAAGCCTCCTAATTCACTATCTCCTAACTCAATTCTTCCACCATGTGATGTAATAATATCTCTTGCAATGGATAAACCTAATCCAACACCGCCTGTTTCTTTATTACGCGATTCATCCAAGCGATAAAATGCTTTAAATACATCTTCTCGCTTATCTGCAGGAATACCTGGTCCATCATCATCAACAGTTATTTCAAGTTTGTTATTATTACTTTCAAGCGCCACAGCTATATTTTTTCCATAAGTAAAGGCGTTTGAAATGATATTTGTTATTGCACGTTTCAATGCTTGTTCTCGACCTTGAATTGCACTTACTTGGTCATTGGTCGAGTAACGAATCATTGCTTTTGTGTTTCTAAATTTATTGATAATGCTCAGGATTAATTCATTCATATCAATAAAGGTGTTTTTCTCTCCACCTTCTCCAGATACAAATGCCAAATACCCATCCAGCATTTTTTCCATTTCCCCAATATCATCAATAAACTCTTTGTTATCAGGGCTTTCAGGGAGCATAGCTAGTTGTAATCTCATTCTGGTCAATGGAGTTCTTAAGTCGTGAGAAACGCCTGCCAGCATTTGAGTTCTTTCTGAAATTTGTTTTTGAATTCTCTCCTTCATCTTGATAAAAGCAATACCTGCTTTTCTAACTTCTGATGAGCCTGAGGGTTTGAATGGGGTATTTATACCTTTACCAAAATCTTCAGCTACTTGCGCTAAGGTTGCGATTGAACGAACTTGAATACGCAAAAATAGAGTTGCGACTAAAAATAGTAACATAGAAGTTCCAACCATCCATGCTACGAATCCGAATATTGATGTACTGAAAATACTTTTAGTTGAAGTTGTAAAACGATACAGTCCTTCAGGAGCTTCAATTAAAATAATAACATCATCTTTATCATTAGCCAGATATACACTTGTTATTGAATTTGGAAATTTTTGATGCAAAGATTTTTCTAAGAAGCCTGTTACAATCTTATATTCCTTGTCATAGTGGGTATTGGCCTTTACTTTTAATTGGTCATCGCCAATTATTAATTCAACCTTTATTCCATAATTTTTCTTATACAAATCTGTAATTTCTGGCAAAATATATTCATTTTGAGAAATTGTTTCTACAGCAAAGGCTACATTATTTGATAAGTTATCGGATAGTCTTCGGCCAACTTTTTCCCAGTTTCCATTAAAGAAGGCAACAACAGAAACTATTTGAACTAATATTAATGGAATGAAAATCAATAACATTGTTCTGAAAAAGAGTGTATTGGGGAATATTTTTAATTTTAAATACTGCAACACTCTATCTATCTTATCAGGAAATTTTATATGCATTTTGCTCTCCTTAGTCTGAAATTAACATATACCCTTTTCCTCTTACTGTTTGCAGATAACGAGGATTTTTGGTATCTGTTTCGATTTTTTTACGTAATCTTGTAATCTGAACATCTACTGTTCTTTGGTTTTCTGTTACACCTAAAACTTCTGCTAACTCATCTCTGGTATATACTTCTCCAATATTATTTCCAAATAAATTTAATAATGTTTTTTCAACTGGAGTTATATGGATTATTTTTCCATCATTATCTCTAAGCTCACCTTTTTCTATATCGTAGCTCAGACCATGGAAAATTAATTTTGAAGATAATTCTTTAGCCTTAATTGTTCTTTTTAGAATATTATTGATACGAAGTACCAATTCTTTAGGCTCAAATGGTTTAGGGAGATAATCATCTGCTCCGGCTTCTAGCCCACTAATTCTATCTGCGGTTTCTCCCATTGCTGTTAGCATTATTATCGGAATAGTATTTCCTTTTTCTCTTAAATTATTTAAAAATTCCAGCCCTGTTACTTTGGGCATCATCACATCAACTATTAATAAATCAAAGATATAATTTTGGATAAAATCTTCTGCTTCTATTGCATCTTTGGCGGCAGAAACAAGAAAGCCTTGTTCTCGCAGATATCTTTGCAGGAGACTACGCAAACGTGTATCGTCATCTACGACTAATATATGTTTTTTAGCCTCCTGCATTATATTTCTCTATTTTTTTGCTTTTGTAGCTGTTTTTTTATTTTTTACAGCTTTGTGAGTTACTTTTTCTTTCGGCTGAACAGTTGCTTTCGTTTCAACCTTTGTGTTTTTAGTTTTATTTTCATTTTTGATGTATTCTAAACTTTTTTCAAAATATTGATATCCTGTCACAAAAGTTAAAACGCCTGCAATCCACAGCAAGCACTCACCAATATTAGCCCAAATCCACCATCCTTTGAACAAAATCATGGCTAATGCAGTCATTTGGAAACCAGTTTTCCATTTTGCAAGACGTGTTACAGGAAGGCCAACATTTACTTCTCTTAAAAATTCTCTCAAACCGGAAACAAGTAGTTCACGGCACAAAATAACAAATACAGGAATATAACTTATTTCGTGTATCATTCCAGGTTTTGCTAAAATAACAACTAAAGCCGTAGCTACTAAAAGCTTATCTGCAATTGGATCCAACAAGCGTCCAAAAGCTGAAACTTCTCCTCTATCTCTGGCCAATTTACCATCAAAATAATCGGTAATTGAGGCGGCAATAAACAAAATTCCGGCCATATAGTTAAAGAACATACATTTAGTATATACTGATAAGAAAATTAGCGGTATGACAACAATTCTAGAAATTGTCAGCAAATTCGGTAGACTATACACGACACATTCCTTTCTTTTAATTCACGTTCACAATTATTTTTGTTTATCATAATCTGTTTTTTTATTTATGGAAGTAATTATATATGTTTTCAGCTGTTTTTTTATTGATTCCAGATACTTTGCTTATATCTTCTACCGAAGCATCTTTTATCGCATCCACTGAACCAAAGTGATGCAACAAATCTTTTTTACGTTTTGCTCCTATACCTTCTATATCATCTAAACTTGACTTTGTCATTGATTTTGCTCTTCTTTTGCGGTGTGTTCCTATAGCAAATCTATGTGCTTCATCTCGTAAAGTTTGTAGATAGAACGCTATTGGAGATCTGTACGGCAATGCAAAACTTTCTTTTCCCATTTGGTGATAAAATTCTTTTCCGGCATTTCTATCTACACCTTTAGATATTGCTATTATATTTATGCCATTCAAATCGTACTCTGCTAAACTTTCATGCACTGCATGCAACTGTCCCAAACCTCCATCTAACAATATTACATCTGGACGATTTTCCGCACTCATTCTTTCAAATCGACGATGCAAAACCTCTTTCATCATTGCAAAGTCATCGTTTGTAATTGTTTTATCCTTTATATTAAATGTTCTATATGATTTTTTATCAAATCCTTCGGGGGTCGCAACAACCATTGCTCCCACCGCATAGCTCCCCTGATTGTGGGAGTTATCATATATTTCAATTCTGGAAGGTATTTTAGGCAAATCAAAATATTTTTGCATTTCCTCTAAATTTTTGTGAATGCTTTGGTGTTCTGCTTGACGGCGCTCAATTGCAGCCAACGCATTTTTCTTCGCATTCTCCAAGAGTTTATATTTATTTCCTTTGCTGAAATTGCTTATTTTTGTATTTAACGCATTTTCAAGAAGTTCTTTATTCTCTAAATTTTCGGATATAAAAATTTCCTTGGGCGGAATATGATTTGTGTAGAAGCTACTCAAAAACGCCTCCACTACTTCTGCCGGAGATGCTTCTTCTGTTCTTTTGATAAAATACGGCGCATTACCACAGTTTTGTCCGCCTCTGATAAAAAATATTTCTATACAATACCATTCATCTTTATATGCTATACCGATTATATCTACAGATTTCAGCCCAGAATATTCCAAATTAGCATGCGTTTGTATTCCTGTTAACGCTCTTATACGTTCACGCAGAACTATTGCTTCTTCAAAGTTTTCTGCCTCACTCGCTTGTTGCATTTTTTCAGATAATTCTTCTTGTATAGACGTACTTTTTCCTTCCAAAAAAGCTACTACATCTTTTACTAATTTAGCATATTCTTCTTTGCTTATTTTACCAACACACGGTGCACAGCATCTTTTAATCTGATATAATAAGCATGGACGTTCTCTATTGTAGAACATGTTGTCACGGCAACTTCTTAGCATAAATACTTTTTGGATAATATCCATTACTTCATTTACCGCTGTTGCGCTTGCATATGGTCCAAAATATCGGCAATTTCCGCCTCTATTTCCTCTATATTTTCTAAGCGCAGGATATTCTTCTTGTAAATTTAACATTAGATGAGGATAGGACTTGTCGTCTTTTAATAAAATATTATATTTGGGGTGTAATTTTTTTATTAATTCATTTTCTACAACCAAAGCTCTATTTTCATTTTCAACAATAATAAATTCCATCCTTACAACTTCTGCAACCATTCTCTGCAGTCTTGTTGTCAGTTGTTCTATTCTGGTATATGCGACTATTCTTTTCTTGATGTTTTTGGCTTTTCCGACGTACAGAACCTCATCTTTTTCATTAAGCATTCTGTATACCCCCGGTGCTTCCGGAGCAATTTTCACATTTTGACGTAAAACTTCCACACCTCTTTTAATATCAAACATCTAATCTCTATACTCCCATTTACCCTCAATATAACGACAATCATGCTTTTGGTATTCTGGTTTTAGTATAAATATATCTCCAATACCGGTGTAATAATAATATTTATCCACTAAACTTTGATCAATTTGGTGTGCTGGGACTTGTATTCCCCTTTGTTCCCAATATGTATCCCAATAAATTCCTGCAGATATGAGCTTTGGCCTTTTCGTTTGTATTATTTTATTTAAATCTGCTTTAGGTGCTATGCCCGTTTTTTCTCCTAGTACATCTATTTGTCCTAATAAAACCGCATAATATCCAGCATCTTTAGCCTTTAAATTATATACGGAATAATAACCATTGATTGCATAATCACAAGGAGTTAAGTTTTCAAATGCAAATTCATGTCCGTTCATATATTCCAATTTAGGAGCTTCGACTTTATAAGAAAAATTGTAGCTGTACCACAGAGAAAATATCAAATACACGGCTCCTAAACTTATTTTTAGAATTTTGTTTTTAAAAATTTTATCCGCACACATTACAGTTATCATCATGCCTAATATCAGCCAAACAATACTATAGTGTAAAAAGGCGGAAAAATAAAAAAGGCGCAAAATAGTTTCTTCCACAAACATAAAACTAATGATTTTTTCAAACGCATTACCTTTTATTAAAAAATAAATTGTTGCCAGACAACCGGTCGGAATAAACATATAGAACTCAAAATATTCTTGAGGAGGAAAGATTATTCTGTTCTGAGCAAAAATTTCGGGAATATGCGTGTTGTATAAGAAATTTGATACCCAATACAGCTGTAATATGTCTTCATTATATAAGTAGGCGCACCATACTCCTAATAACAATATCGGAAGGACACAAGCCAACGCTAAATCTTTGAAACTTATTTCTCTTTTGTAGAGCCAGTATATTATTCCCATTGCCGGAACGACTAAATTTATTAACACCTTCTGTGTAAACATAAATGCGATAAAAAAAATCAAAAAAGAAACAACCAACATCCATAGACGTTTAACTTCTACATATTTAAATAAGTACAACATTCCCATAAATAGAAGCATATATGCAAACGTATCTGGCCGAAAATTTAGAGCCCACAAGATTGAATATGAAGAAATGATTGCAGCTAATAAGAAAATTCCAGATGTTTTGCTATTGTGATTTAATATCATTATCCGATATTGATAATACGCCATTAAACCCACTGCGCCATAGCTGATTAAATTAAAAATTGAAAAAATTCTACTGTTATTTATCAGTAAATTTACCAAAGGAGCAAACAGGTACCATGTTAAAGGATTATGATGTTGAAAAAAGTCTTTATATGGCACATATCCTTGCCAAACAAGCCACGAAAAATGTAAGTGTTCTACATTGTCACCATTAGCTTTTGCAACAAAACAGTATATATAGCCGCAGAAAATTACAGCAATACCTATATATAACCATAGCAATTTTTGTATTCTATTTTCTATCATATACCCAATCTCTTTGTTCTGTATCATAATGGCAGTTTTTTCCGTGATATTCATATTTTAGAATATACAAATCTTTAAATGGTGTCGGTAAATAATATTGTTCTAAAATTTCAGGCAAAATTTGTTGTACATAAACACTTTCGCCGCGATTTAAATAGTAATTATTCCAATATATTCCACCACTTACCAACTTGGGTTTATATCTTAAAACTAGAGAATTTAAATCTGGTTTTGGATATATTTTTAATTCATCTCCGGCAATATCCACGTGTCCCAACAACGACCAGTAATAGTGCGGATCTTTGCTTAGTATTGATTGATTACTCAGAAAGCCACTGATAACATAATCACAAGGAGTTACATTTGCATTTAGATATCTTGCAAAACTTCTATCCGTTGTTCGATATAACAAATAACGTGTTTCAGATATTCCAGCATAGTAAACAGATACCGCTAGCAACATATATATCAGCATCATATTTTTATTGGCTAATTTCTCAATTAAAACACTGTTTAAATACACTGTAAACACCATTAAAGGCAGCATGTAATATGGTGCAATAGAAAAATAAAAACATCGTTGCAATAACTCTAAAACAAATAAAACAGCTATGCTTTTATATTGCATATTTGCTTTTTTCCACTGGGTTACTATACTTATTAGCGCTAGTATAACAGAAATATAAAAAACTTGATAGTCTAATACATCTACTTTTCTGTTTCCATAGTACTCTTGCATTCTGACATTAAATACAAAGTTGGATTGCCAATATAAGTTTAACGCATCTTCATAATACAAATAGGCCACAAACAACATTGTTCCTAATATCGGAACTATCAGCGCATATAAAATATTTTTAATCGGAGCTTTTTCTTTATAAAACACACATATACTAATTAAGCCCAACGGAGCCAGAACCGTTAGAATCTTTTGCGTAAACATTACGGCCACCCAAAAGCAGACAAACGAAAATATCAAATCTTTACATTTCTTATCTCGCCAATATGTAAACAGAAAAAATATTCCCCACGCAAAAAAGAAAGCCATAAATGTATCCGGATTATAGTTAAAGCAATATATGTAGTAATATGGCGGACACAAAACCAATAGGCTCAGCAATGAAGCATATTTATTTGCAAAAAATATCTTACATGTTTTATAAACAGCAAAAAAAGTTCCTATTCCCACAATAACAGAAACTGCATGAGCAGCATCTAGTACATTAAGTATATTTACAGGATTTTTTATTAACGATAGAAACGGAGCAAAAATATACCAAAGCAGTGGATTATGGTGTTGAAAAAAATCTCTGTACGGCACTTTTCCATTTGCAATAAGCCATGTTGCATGAATATGTTCAACATTATCTCCATTTCCGGTTTCTGTAAAAAATATTGTCCATACTGCAAACCCTACACTATACGCTAACAAGAGCCAAATTATTGCTTTAGCGAATATTTTTGCAAAATATCCTTTTTCTATTTCTGATGTCATTCTGCCTCGCTTTGACACAATCTTTGCTACAGTTATTTTAGGTAACTAAAGTTAAAAACTTTCTAACTTATTTGTTTTTTATCTTTGCAATGGCAATATGCATATATCGGGCACTCCTCACATTGCGGATTTTGGGCTTTGCAGATATATCTTCCAAACAAAACCAACCAATGATTTGCGTTGATAATATATTTTTCAGGTAAGACTTTAAGCAAATCTTCTTCTACTGCAAGAGGTGTTTTTCCCTGACTAAAATCCAACCTATGAGAAATTCGCAAAACATGTGTATCAACTGCTAAGGCTGGCTGTTTATACCAAACATTTAATACAACATTAGCCGTTTTACGTCCAACGCCAGCAAGTGTTATCAGTTCCTCTCGTTTTGCAGGAACCTCTCCTCCAAAACGCTCTAGCAAATCTCTACTCATAGATATGATATTTTTGGCCTTATTGTTAAATAGTCCTATTGTTCTGATGTAAGAAATTAGCTTCTCTTCACCTAATTCCAACATTTTTTGAGGAGTATCAGCAATCTTAAACAACTCTTCCGTTGCTTTATTTACACCCTTATCTGTTGTTTGAGCTGATAGCATAACGGCTACAAGCAAGGTATACGCATTTGTATAATTTAATTCACACTGAGGGTGGGGATTTTTTTGATTAAAAATCTCCATTATCTCCAATATTTCCTGCTTCTTACGCATCTTCCCTCAACTATGCTTTAACGCCACCAGCACCAGCAGCTTTGGGAGCATCTGCATCTAAAGGCCATCTTGGTCTCGGCTTAAAATCTAACTCACTCGTATAACCTTTGCGAAAACGCTCTAGGCCAGCCCACGCAATCATCACACCATTATCCGTACAAAAGCGAATCGGCGGAGCTGCAAATATTAAATCATTATCATCTGCCAATTTTTGCAATTTCGCGCGCAGATATGTATTTGACGCCACACCGCCAGAGACAACCAAATTCTTTCCCTTCGGATATTTTTCTTTGAAATATGCTATTGCTCTTTTTAATTTACGACATAAACAATCTGTCGCTGTATATTGGAAGCATGCACATATATCCGCCAAATCATGCTTCGGAATATCTGCATGTGCTATCTCGCCATCTGGCGCATAAGTTTCTACAATTTTTCTAACTGCCGTTTTTAATCCTGAAAAGGATAAGTTACAATCCTGACTACCAATCAACGGTCGTGGCAGTGTAAATCTACTTTCATCTCCTGAAGCGGCTAGTTTTTCAACAGCGGGTCCTCCTGGGTATCCTAGCCCTAACATTTTTGCCACTTTATCAAAAGCTTCTCCGACAGCATCGTCGATGGTGGTTCCTAAACGTTCATATTTATCAACATCTTTTACAACTAATATTTGGCAATGTCCTCCGGATACCAATAGCAGCAAATACGGAAATGTTACATCATTACTGATACGTGCAGCTAAAGCATGTCCCTCTAAATGGTTTACTGCTATAAAAGGCTTGTTTAATGCTATTGACAGAGCCTTTGCTGTCATCACGCCGACAACGACACCGCCAATCAGCCCTGGGCCTGACGATGCTGCAATTGCATCAACATCAGATAATGTTAAATTTGTTTTAGCAAAACATTGCTCTAATATATTATCTATATGATCAAGATGCGAGCGCGCAGCGATTTCCGGCACAACCCCGCCAAATGCTTTATGTTCTTCTTGCGAAAGAAGAGCTTCTCCTAAAATTTCTTTTTTTTCATTAACCAACGCTGCAGCCGTTTCATCACAGCTACTTTCTATTCCTAAAACTATCATTTCTTTTTCCAATAAATATTGAAGTTTATTTTTTTATTTTATAAACTATATTTCAAATAATGCAATCAACTATTGTACTGGGGAGACATAAAATGTCAGATAAGCCTATTAAATCCGAAAATAAAAAGGTCAATAAGAACTATATTAAATGGGTTACTATCGGATTTACGGTTGTTGTGCTTGAAGCTATCGCTATCGGAGGGGCTTATTTTATTATCGAATCGAAAAACAAGTCACAGCAGTCTGCTCTTACAGATGTAATTAATAAAATAACTCAACAAAATACTTATATTTCTGAATTACAGAATTTACCTCCTGTTATTTCTGCCAATGCACAAAGAATCGCTGAAACAGCAGATAATTTGAAATCTGTTACAGAGAATTTTAACGAACTTAAAAATGAAGTAGGCAATAATAAATTAGGTATTTTAATGCAACAATTTGGTTTATTGGCACAAAAGTTGGAGGCATTGGAAGAAACTAAGAATTCAGAATCTCTTGCTTTAAGCGTAGCCTTACTTATTAAAGAAAACGCACTTTATCATCGTAGTTTTGCCGATGAATCTGAAATTTTAATGCACTTAACCAAAGAACAACCGTTTTTAACTTCTGCGGTACAGACTATTTCTGATATGAAGACCTATTATATTCCCGATGACTTGCAATTAGCTGCGCGTTTTAATGAAATTGCTAAAAATCTTGATTTTGAAAATGATAAAACGGCAGCAACTACACAAAATGATAATCAGACTGATGCTGAGAGTACTATGGCTAAAAGTATAGCTCTAATTAAAGATACTGTTGCTGGGCTTAATTTTGATAAAGTCGTTGTGGTAAAAAAGAATATTCAAAATGATGAACAAATTTCTCTTATTCGTAAGTTGAGCAATCTTGTTGAAAGACACGATTTTCGTAATGCATTGGAAATCATCCAGTCATCTCCGGATTTCCAAAAACTTAATAGTGTTGAATTAAATACTTGGATAATTGACGTTGAAAGAAAAATATCTTTTGATGAGGCTTTATCTCTTATTATTTCCTCTGAACTAAATGCTTTGAGACAAACTTTTTCCGAAGCAACTGATGCTCAGTAACTCTATTTAGGAGAATTTATATGTTTCGTTCTGTCTTAAAACCTATTATTTTTGTCTTTGTACTTTGGGGAATTCTTTTTGTTATAGATAGGAACGGCTCCATTAATTTTACCTTAAATAATCATTCTAATTATTTTTCTATTGATTATTTTTGCCTGACACTTATTGGCGGTATTTTGGCATTTGAACTCATGATTTTGGTTTTTAAGTCAGTTATTAATCTTATCAAACATGATGTCTTACTTTCTAACCATACTTTTCGAGGCGATAAAGAATCTATTGAAAATATACAGGCAGCAAACAAGGATAAAATTGTTTTAAGTCGGAATCAATTTGATGAAGCCGCTATTCTTATTGTTAAAACACTTGGCGCTATTACCGCAGGATTGATGAATGAAGCTCGTCGTTTACTCGTATCTCTTAGAAAAATTGTTGGCGATGATGCAATTATTGATATTCTTATGCTGAAAATTTATAAAGGCGAAAAAAACTTTGATAAAATGGAACAACTTTCTCAAAAATTAATGCAAAATGAAGATATTCAGCTTGTCGGAATGAAAGCAGCCTTAGAAGCTCAGATGCAGAAAAAAGAATTTACAGAAGCATTAAAAACCGTTAATCAGGCTTTTGAAGTTCGCCAAGATTTGTATTGGGTGGTTAGTAGTGCATTTCTTCTTCGTGCTAAAAACAATGATTGGTTAGGTGCTTTAGAAGTTTTGGAATCTGGTATTGAAAAAAATATTACCCCAGACCAAAAGGCTGCGAGATTAAAAGCTGTTGCTTTGTATGAACTTGCGCAACAAGCTTTAAAAGATAATGACAAAACAAACTTCTTTAAATTCATAACCCAGGCTTTACAAGAAAATAATAAATTTATTCCTGCTGCTTTAGATCTTGCAAACTATTATGTAAAAACGGATAACCAAACGAGAAAAGCAGAAAAAGTCTTATATGATATGTGGGTTGAGAATCCTTGTTATGAAGTGGCAACGGCTTATCTTAAATTATTTAAGGATACCAAAGGTGAGCGTATTCAAAGAATGGAGAAATTAGCATTAGCTAACAATAAACGCCCTTCCTTAAATAATCTTATTTTAGCTGAGTTATATCTAAAGGCTAAGAAATATGCTAAAGCCAAGACAGAATGCAAAATATTCTTATTGAAGAATCCTGCAACACAGAAAATGGCTGAAATCATTGGTGAACTTGATGAAAAAACACAAAAGAAACCATCATCTTCTGCAGGATTAATGCATTCTCTTACTCAAAAATTTGCGCATATTGGCAAAAGTAATGTATCGTTGGATAATTGCCCCAAAGATTTTCAATGGGTTTGTGCGAATTGTGGTCATATTGAAGATCATTGGGAACCTATTTGTTCTCAATGTGGAGAAATTGGTCGTAGCTATTGGCATCTTTATGTTGACAAAGATGCTTCTGATCTTGATGAAAATTAATCACTATTTATTTTTTCTTATATTTTTTATTGGGGAGTATTGAGATGAACTATGAAGAATTACAAAATGTTTGGGCTCAAAAATATCAGGAAGTTCCTTCTCAACTGGAAAAGTTAAAGCGTGTCCGCTCTGCTGCAACGGCTTTTAATACAAATGTTGATGCTATTCTAAAAATTAGTGGTAAGACATTAAAAAAACTAATTCTTGATAATCATATATCTCTTGCTGACTTAGAAAATATTACTATCTCCGGTTTTAATAAGCCATCCGATGTTATTCTTGGCATAGTAAAATGTTTTAGTAGAGGAATTGCCGAGGAATGGGTTACCGATGATATAAATGTCTATAATTGGATGGAGGAAAATTTAGGCTATAATCGTCTTCAAATGGGTGGTCAGGCTGGTATTATTGCTAATGCTCTGGCTTTATTAGGTGTTAAAAAAGTTCTGGCTCATACAAATTCCCATCCTAAATTGCAAGCACAGCAATTCTTAAATCTTGATAACTTATTAGGATTTGATGATGAAGGTCACTTGGAAAAAGCTGTCAATATTTCAAGAGAAACGGACATACCTCTTATACATTGGATTATTGAGTTTGATAAAAATGATAGTTTTCAAATTGAAAATAAAGTTTTCACGTGCCCAAAATCAAATCGTTTTATTGCAACTTATGATCCCTTAAACATGAAACTTGTTATGAATAAAGAATTTGTAAATTACCTTAATACACATAAAGTTTCATATCTTTTACTCTCTGGTTTTCACCCTCTATTGGAAAGTAATGGAGGATTGGATTTAGTTAAAAATGCTGTTCCTGTTTTGAAAAAATGGAAGAAACATAATTCTCAAATGATTATTCATCTTGAAATAGCTTCAACACAGGATAAGGCTATTAGAAAAGCTATTATTGATAATATTGCACCTTTAGCTGATTCCGTTGGATTAAATGAGAGAGAAACAATTGACTTGCTAAATATTTTAGGAAAATCTGATTTAGCTAATGAAATAGAAAGGAACACTACGAGTGATCGTCTTTTTGATGCCATTCTTTTCCTAAAGAAAAAATTAAAAGTAAAACGTATTCAATTGCATATGTTTGGTTTATATATGACACTTCAAGATGCAGATTTTGTGCATTCTGCAGAACAAAATTTAAAAGGAATGATGACTGCCGCGGTTGTATCTTCAAGTAAGGCCTTTAATGGCGAACTTGTTCACTACGAAGATACTACTAAGACCTTGGGATTATATGTATCAACTCAAAGTCTTAATGAGTTAAATAACTTATCTCATAAATTAAATAGTCCGGAATTATTGACTACAGGTATTTGTAATATCGATGATTTTGTTTTAAGTACCATCCCTACTATCTTAGTTGATAAACCGAAAACACTTGTTGGTATGGGAGATACAATCTCTTCCGTTTCTTTACTTGCAGGCTGTTAACGCTCTTAATTTTGTGTATATCAATAATTTATTTTTAACACGTATATATATTTATACGTGTTTTTGTTTTTCCATCTATATATTTTTTCAGCACTACTCTGTTTAAATACATGTTTTTATTATTTTTTTTCTTTTTGTCGCATAATAACTCTTATGCAGACTCAA
>CALXPU010000006.1 GCA_944390455.1 uncultured Alphaproteobacteria bacterium
ATGACATTCGAAAGATGAAACTAAATAATGTTCTTGTTCCGGAAGATAATGAGATTATGGAATTTTAATTTTTATTATAGTAAATGCTCAAAAGGCTCGGAAATTGTGAGTTAAGCATCACCAATTCTAGAAGCACTCTTTATAGGGTGCTTTTTTTGTATCTGGATTTTTACGGAATTTGAACCCGTCGCTTTTAACAAAGCGAAAGGGTTTGCTCTTAATTCCGACTAAATTTTTCAGTAGCGGCGTTTAATGAGCAAGTGTGTCTGTGTTTTTTATTTACTATTTATGTAATATGTTGTATTATAAAATAAGGTGTAAAAGCGTAATTTTATAGGTTTAATATGGTAGCAAAAACGGAAAATTTTGATGAAATTGTTTTTTTATTAAAAGAAAAACTTATTTCTATGAGCGACAATGATAAGAATGTTTTTTTTGCTAAACCTGCAGATAATGCCTCCTTTAAAGGACAATGTGTAGGACAGCAGTTATATGCACTGATTGCTGGCAATGTAGAAAATTTTGACGATATTAAAGATAGGTTGTGTGAAATTGTTGGGGTAGAATATATTGATAAATATATGGAAAATTTAGAAAGATTAAGAAAAGTTAAACAAGATGAAATAATGGGGCTGACAGAGCATTTGTATCACTTTTCTCAAAATTCTCAATTATCTAAATTGGAACCAAGAGTTCAGTATTCATGTACACTAAATGAAGAGACTGGAAAGTCTTTGTGCTTTGCAACAAAAGAAAAGATATCTCCATATATAGGTAAACCATCTACAAATAATCCTAATGAATATAAGGGAATTTCAGTCTTTATGGATGAACCTTGTTTGGTTTTAAGTGGTATTGATTTAAAAAAATATGCAGTAGATGTGGAAAAAAATCAATCTTATCGTTATGAAGTAGATAAAAGTGTTTTTCAACCTCTTGTTTCTTTATCTGGTGAATTTACTAATGAGTATGTTTCTGAGAAGACAGCAAAAGTAATCAGTGTATCAGGACCTTTCGGTCTTCAGGATATTTATCAAGCAGATATTCCAATTTATTATATTCCTCATGCTGAAGATAGAAATACTTTAAAAGAAGTTTGGAAACAGTATATTAATGAGGGGATGAGTCGATATCAAGCGATGGAAATAACTCAATTGAAATATCCTGATAAAATGTATTGTTTGAATAAAGATAAAGAATTACAGCAACAAATGCAAAATGCAATTCAGATTGAAAAAGTAAAATCTAAAATTGTAGATAGGCAAGGTAATGAAAATAAGAACAATATAAAATCAAAAGGAGGATTAAAACAGAATGAAGTTTCTTATAATTTCAAAGTGAAAATAAAAGAAGATTTGAACAATTTGTGTTGTGTTTCTGATACATTTGACAGAAGATGATGTGTGTAAATCATCAATTAAAATTATGAGGCTGCTTCTCGGGGAAAGTATGGCTCGGTTGTATCAACTATTGGTGGGTATTAGAAAGAGGCAAAAGATATTTTTAAATATCCAATAGATGATTGTAAGCGTGATTTAGGGGTAAATGTTCGTGGGAGAGAAGGGGCTAGACAAGGAAAAAGTTTAAAAGAAACGTGTCCGACACACTATAAAAGATATTGAAGAGGAAATGTGTAAAATGACAAAAATAACATTACAAAAGGTAATATTTTTGAGTTTTAAGTTCATTATTCTATCTTTATTATTGATGGCGTTTTTAGAAGATTATTTTATTGTTCAAAACTCAATAGGGGGGATTGTTTTATTTGCATATGCCTTTGTAATGCTTGTTTGTCTTATTTCTTTAGGTTGCGCTTTCTTTTTTAGATTTCGTTATAAACGTATTCTATACATCATCTCGGGTGTGTTTTTTATAGGGTATTGTGCTATGAATAATCTGGTGTCTGGTATTTATGAAGCGAGAATGGTGTCTTTTTGTTTGCAAAAAGGCCAAGTATATGATTACAATGAGCATAGATGTCGTATTGATTGCAGACATTGGAGTAAAGAAACAGGTTGTGTAAAAATTGAGACCGAGTAAGTGTCAGATATTTACAGAGGTGAAAGAAAACTGTTTTTTAGCTTAGAAACGATGCATAAAGCATTATATTTTTTGAGCTCTTCTTTTGAGTGGTTAGTTTATAGATTTCTTCAAAAAACTTGATTTTGTGTGGAAAATGTGGTATACTCAAGTTCTAAAAATTGATTATTATGAGACATAAATTTCTAAAATACATCTTTGCTGCGATAGTAGCACTGATGATGACAAGCTGCTACTCAGTAGCCAGATTGTCTAATAACGTTGCTTGTTTAACTCGTAACGTTAGGACAGAGGTGGTAACTGCCAAATATACCGGATATCCGGTATATGGCGGAGGTTTTTATATCCCACAGTATAATTGTACTGTATGGGGTAAAAACAAAGAACACCCCTATATGTTGCAAATCGGTTCACTCATTATGACGTTGGACCGAAGGAACAACATTATAATTGAAGAAGGTAACGGTCATCGTGTGGTCGTTACTGAACGAGCAGAGAAAAAATATAGAGTTGGGGATTATTTGGTAGAAGTTCTCAACGCAGGTTGGGAATGTGTATACATCACTAACCCTTACGGATACAGGAAGCAGTTTATACTGTTGCCGTATCAGAGATAAACTAACTCTATATTTGGTATAAGGAGGGGAGAAGCGCTGTTTTGCTTCTCCTTTTTTTGTGCTTTATTCTCTTTTCTTGGGATATTCTAAAAAAAACAGCGCATTATTTTATAAATCTCTGGACATTCATGTGAGCTTTTTCTACATTGTTATCAGTTGTTTATTTATTCTTATATCATTATGGAAAAAGTTATTAGATATGGAACAGTGCTGACGATAGTCTGGGCTTTTCTTTGCATCCTGTTAACCGGATGTTCTTTGTTTGTTGGTGCAGTTGGGGGAGGATTTAATCGTCCTCTTTATTCCTCATGGAAATCTATCTATCATGATGGAGAAAAATATTTAATCAGTCCTCATGGACCGAATGAATATTTTTTGAAAGATTTTGATGTGTTTTTATGGGGAGGTTTGGAACATCCCAGAGGTTTGTCTGTCGGAGATTTGTTTTTTAGGTATAAAGGTTTTCCTTATTTTTCTGTTTACCGCAAAGGAAATGATACTTTGTTTGATGTCCGAGAGGAAACGGAAAGAAGTTATGTTGAGAGCGAATATAAGATCTTGCTTAAAATTCGTTATGAAAAGACTAAAAAAGCCTTTGTGACTGTGACTAATCCGAGAGGGAAATCTAAAATCTTTGAGATGCTGCTTGAAGGGAGGTAATATGCTCTGATGAGGGATAGAGTGGGGGCTTTATCTGTATGGAGTATATTATTTGAATGGAGTGTTTGAAAGTTACCGACTTAATTGGTAATGTTCTAAAATTAAAGAGGAGTTTTTTAACACTCCTCTTTTTTTGTTATAGAGAATTTAGTTTGCAATATCCTTGTTTTTCTAAAATTTTATATAGTGCGGTTCCTGCTTTTTCTGCTGCCGGAGATGGTTTTATCCGAGAGGAAGAAGCTAGAACCTTTTGGTATGGGGAAATTAAATCTGCTACTTCGCTATCCGGAAAAACGCAAACCGTTTCATACTCTTCGTAATAATCAGGGCGGGAAACTTCTTCTCTGTATTTAATGACGCAATCATGATCTTGGTTGTTTGCCGTGGTTTGTTTGGTTATTTGGATGGCGTTTATCATTTGAGTAAAGATTGAGGAAGAGTATTCTTCTTCTTTTTGACAGGCATCTAGCGCAAACAATGTGTGCTTTAAGTCTGGAGAAGGGGAATATTGAGCGATTTGCGGGTCTGTGGCAAATACGCTTAGTTGATCGTAATTGGTTAATTTGTATATCTCGGACATTGGAATGTGATAGATAAACGCTGAACTATCAATGACACAGGTGTTGGCTTCTTTGCCGATGATTTTTATGGGTTTGGTTAAATATGGGGTTCTTATATATTCTTGTGCCGGAGTGCAAGTTTGGAGCTTCTTTTGAAAATTATCAGAGAAAGTCAGTATATATTCCGCAAATTGTTGTTGGCTTGCAGGTGTTGGTTCTTCATAAGTGGCTTCGCAAGCATTTAATCTTAGCTTTTCTAAGGTGATATTTATTAAACTATCGGTCATGGTCTTGACGGTTGGTTCACGATATGTGTTACCTTGCTCATCTTCATATTCTTCAAACACCGTAAAAGTTGAGGTGATTGGTTCGGCGGAACGCGTCATAATCGCATTGTAGAGCTCGTTTCTTTGCGAACGCGTCAATTTGCAACGATAGGTGGTCTTGCCATGATTTTGAGTTTTGTGGGTGATGGTCGCATGGCATAAATTATCTGTGAGAATACCATTTATTTTTATATCAAAGCGTTGGCATGTTGCATCCATATCCGCTAAATCGGGATTAATTTTGGTAAATTCTTCGTTATATTTATTGCAGTTGCGGATGGAGGTAATTAAACTATTGCTAAAATGGTATTGCAAATTGTCTGCAGCGGTTGCTTGAGTCGATACGGCGAAGCAACTTAAAAGCATTGATGCTATTATGTGTTTTTTCATGGGGTATCCTCTCTTTCTAAATTATTTTAAATCTCGTTTATTAATATGGGCTTAAAAAAAATTTTTTTTATTTAGCCAAAAGTCTTGATTTTTGATTTTTCTCTACCTAATTCATTAATAGAACATGATGCGAACACACTGATAAACAGTGAGATGAACGCAAGATTGAAATTGGAGGATAAAATAATGTCAGATTATATGATTAAACATCAAGATAATAACCATAACAATATCGCTTCTCGCTACGGTTACCGTAAGGATTTTAACGATATGGTTAACAGCTTCTTTAATAATTGGTTGGATTTTCCGTATGAAAATAACGCAGTTAAAGCGATTGAACCGAAACTTGAAATTACAGAAGATGAAAACGAAGTTAAAGTTGCTGCCGAACTTCCGGGAATGAGTGAAAATGACGTGGATTTGGAAATTTCCGCTGACGGATATTTGACTATTTCCGGCGAAAAGAAACAAGAACACAAAGAACATGCTAAAGGCAATTATTTCTCTGAATTTTCTTACGGTTCTTTCAAACGTACCGTCGCTCTTCCTTGGGATATGCGTTTTGATGACGCTAAAGCCGAATTTCACAACGGCGTGTTGACGGTTATTATTCCAAAGTCTTTGGATGAAAAAGATAAAAAACGCAAAATAGAAATTACTAAGAAATAAGGATTAGCCTTTAACTTTAACGCCTTGTCGCACTTTACGGCAGGGCGCTTTTTTTTTGTATTTTATCGGTTGACAGCAAATGAAAAATGAAGTATATTTTTTCTCAGTTAACTTATATTTATGAACTCAAAACTAATTAATTATGGGAAATTTATTATTTTTTGTAGCTTGTCTATTGACAGCTGTTGGTGGTGGTTTTTTATTAGCTTTTTGTATCATACACATTGTTACCGACTATCGGCTATTGCTCAAGATGCTTCGGAACGAACCAGTTGATATGAAGTATGTTGAAGAGAGGTTTGACAAGTTTAGATTTATGTTTAACCTTGAGGGAACGAAAGAATATGTTATAAAGATTGGCTTGCGTAGGCGTTCCAAATCTGAGACATTCTTTAGAAGATGGGGAAAACTCTGTACGTGGGCTGCTATTCTCTTGTGGTTATTAGAGTATTACAAGATATCTGACTGGTGGGACTATTTGGTTGTTATCTTTATGGCTTTTGTGGCTGAGTATGCTCTATCATTGGTGCTCTTCTTTATTATGGCTGCAATTATCAGCCTAATAGGGCTAAAAGCTTGTAAGAAATATGAACAGCAATAAAATTCTCTAAGATAATTTTAAAAAGGAGCATTAATGCTCCTTTTTTTGTATTAAGAAACCCACAGACTTAAGCTAATCTGTGGGCTCTTTTTTGTGATTTAGGTTTATCTTAAAACGCATATTGGAGATTTAATAGGGCGGAATGGGTATTATAATTGTTTCTTATTTGCCCGTAATAACCGATATAGGTACTCCATTGGTTTTGTTTGCTTAATTCAATCCCTAAATTAATCTCGGTTGCATATTTGGAGATTTTATCGGTGTTTATACGATAATAATTATCGTTGATGACGGCGTTTATATGGGTGTTTGCTTGAGTGAAGTCATATAAAGCCGAGATTTTTATTTGCGGAATAAGTTTATATTCCGGCGTCAAATCTATTTCTTTTGCCAGTTTGGCACTCATTATACCGGTTAAGAAGTTTTCATTATTGTCTGAGAGATGTATATTTTGAGCATCCGTGTACGCATTGTTCCAAATATGCATGTATCTTAATCCAACTTCCGGCGTCAGGTAAGCAAAATTATATCCGCTTAACAACTGAGTACTGATGGTTTGGAAATTATATTTGCTTAAATCGTTTTCATCAAATCTGGTGTGCGAATACATGATTGCGGTGTTGACATACCATGAGGAGGGCTGATATTCTCCATAGATAAATCCCGAATGTGTATGTGCATCGGTGTTATATTTTATTCCGTCAATATCGTTGTCTACATAGCTGTAGCCAATGCCATATTTGAATTGTTTTTCTTTTTTTTCATACCCCATCATTATACCATTGTTATTGGTGTCTAAATATTCGGAATGTCCGGTTAAACTGTTTACCCAAAGGGTGGTATTGTTTTGGGGATTAATTTGTTCTCCGCTAAGGTTGGTGTTAATTCCTCCGGAGGTGCGCGAAGTTACGCTGTTTAAGAGCATGTCCGTGTTTTGTCTTACAATATTAATCGGCGTAATGTTTAGGCGATAAGTTTTGTCGTTTTGATTGGAATTCGTTACGATTAGGTGTAGGGTGGAATCTTTTTGAATACTGTAATCTTGCAGGGTGTTGCCGTCTTCTAACTCTTTTCCGGCAAAGACTAATTTTTGTTGATCCGGCGCAATGCCTTCTTTGTCTTGAATTTTTGCTTTGACATCTTCTATTCTGTCGGTGGGTTCAACCTCTAAGGTAATATGTTTGCCGGTTAAGGTTTTTACGAAAATTTGCATGGCCCAAGCGGTGTTTGACGAGCACATCAGTAAAAAGAGTATGAGAAGAATTTTTTTCATGACTTATCCTTTGAGGTATGTGTTAGAATAATAAAATGTTGGTTTGTTGCTTTTATCATACGATTGATATAGCTGTATTCGTTCTTTAATCTACTTCAAGAAAATGGTCAAATCAAATATTATTCTTGTCAATAGTTTGTGGGGCGTTTTTGATGGACGGGGCAATTTGGTATGGGAAAATTTGGGCTCCTTTTTTTGTTCTTGACGTAAGGGGTAAAACGTGATATATTCGTTTTCGCTTTAATATATTTATGAATTAATTATCGTTATGGAAAATTTATTATTTTTTGCAGCGATTGCTATGCTAGGTATTAGCGTCGTGTTGTTTTTTATTCAACAAATTGTGTGTTCAGGAAAAGATTTGAATGTTTTTAAGCAATTACTTAAGGATAAAAATTATCCTGTTGAAATTAGCGATAAAAATATCTTATCAAGGTTTCCTGCTGGATTGGATGATTTTAATCTTTGTTGGGTTAAGACAATTTTTCGGAAAAAAACAAATACAGAAGAAAATCTTCTACATCATGCCAAATGGTTGGGAAGATGCGGCGGATTTGGTTTGTTTCTGTCGTTTTCAAAATTACCTCCAATCTTTTCGGTACTTTTAGCGATTATGTTTGCTTTAAGTATTGTGGGAGTCTATCGCGGTTTTATTTCCGGCTTTTTTGAAATGAAGACGTTTAAAAAGGCGTGGCTGCTGTATAAAACTCAACAAAAAGAACAAGGTTAATTAAAAAAAGTTTTTTATGGAGTGCTCTAATGGCGCTCCTTTTTTTGTGGTTGACGGAAAGAATTGCTTATGGTACATTACGCTTAGTTAGAGTATTTTTATGAACTTAAAATTTTTTGGTTATGAACGACTTATTATTTTATGCAGCCGTTGTTCTGCTTGCGATTGGCGTTATTTCTTGCATTGTTTACAATGTGGTGTATTGGACTAATAATCTCAGACTTTTTGAGAGCTTGCTGTTTGATGAAAAGTATCCTTTTGAAGTGCCTGAGGATAATTATGAGCGTTTTGCTAAAGCTGCGGCAATTAAAGATTTTTGTGGCAGGTGTTGGGCTAAAACTGCTTTTCGGCATAAAACAGAGGGTGAGAAAAAATTGGATAATCTCATTACCGGAAACGGTCTTTTCGGTGGGTTAGCCTTGTTTCTTTATTTTGTGCCGGCTGTTTGGGGCGTCTTTGCCGGATTCATCTTGGCGGTGCTGTTGCAATATGTATACAGAAATATTATCTTTGCTGTGGGGCATATTGTCGCATGGAGAAAGGCTCGTCGTATTTATTGGCAATATCAAAAAGGTGAGCTGTAAACAAATGAAACTTGAAGAGGGGTGCTTTGGCGGCACTCCTTTTTTATGTCCTAACTATGGGCGATAATGTCGGCTGTGATTAACGGGATAATGCTTGCCAGGTCTTTTAACGATAGTTCAACCTGATAACCAATCATGCCGGCGCTGAAAATAATTGTCGCAAAGTCTAGCGCGGTTTGGTGTGCAACGGTCTTAAATTGTTTTTTCATACCAATCGGAGAGCAACCGCCGTGTATATAGCCGGTTAGGGGGAGCAATTCTTTTTGTTTTAACATTTCTACAGATTTTTCTCCAACTGATGTGGCGGCTTTTTTCAAATCCAATTCCTCAGCAACCGGGAGCATAAACACATAATGCGTGCCACTCTTGCCGGTGGTTACAAGCGTTTTAAACACTTGTGCGGGGTTTTGACCAAGCGCTGCGGCAACTTCTGTGCCTGATATGGCGGAGGTGTTGGCGTAGCTGTATGTTTTATAAGCTATTTTATGCTTATCCAAAATTCTCATCGCATTGGTTTTTACATTGGACATGGTGGTAAAACTCCCTTGATTTTTTTTGTTTATGTGCGTGGTATACGGCGCTCTGTTTTATTTGTAAAGTGCTTTTTTTTTGAACAATAAAAAAAGACACCCGTGTTGAAGGTGTCTTTTTATAGGCTAGTTGTTTTGGGTTATATCCAAAACACCGGAGCAATGCACGCGCAATCGTTAAAATCTTTAGTGAAAAACTTCGCTTGCGCCTGCTCGGGATAATACAAAAAGCACAAAATTGCATTTGGTGCAACCAGATTGGACGTAAATAAGAAGTGTTTTAATATGGTTATATTTGTTCCAAATCTTTTATTATGCACTCTTTCTGAAGAGCCAAAATCAAATGATTCTATTTGATTGACTAAGTCGAGAAATACCGGCTCTACCAGTTTTAATTCCTCTTGAGAGGGGAGAAAACAATCTCCTTTGCTTAAGCCGTTTTGGGCATAATTTAAGCAATGATTAAGAGCTATTTTCTATGATAATTTAATTTTAGAATAATTTTTATGCAGAGGGGACAATAATACAGGCTATTTTTTCGTCAAGTTATTTTGTTTGTTATTTCTTATGGTTAGGGCTTATAGGTATAAAAAAAAGAAAGTCTTTGCCGGTGAGGGCAGAGACTTTCCGTTTTGTTTAATGCAGCTAGAGCAAATTGCCAAAGCGCAGGTTAAAAACCTGTTTTGCTGCTTCGGTTAAGCCGTGAATCCTGCGGTAAAACAGGATCATAGCGATTTTCCCGAACTCAACAAATTGATTCTCAACTTCGGCATCAAAGCGATTATCGCTTATATAGCCTTTAAGAAATTCTTCATCGTTTAGGCAGATAAGTTCAATTTGTTCTGCCGGATTTAAAACTCTTGACTGCGCAGCGGCAACCTTGTTGCTTAAACTGCATGAAATGTACTGTTCCATCATAATATAAAAAAAATAAGTTATTGAGCTTTTAGTATAGCGCTTTTTCTTACGCGCTGCAAGAAAAAAATGCTTTTATTGCGGCAAGGGTGCATAAATGCTTTAAATAGAGATAATTATGGGTGTAAAAAGTGCTTGCAATTTAAAATTATTTTGTTATATTTCGCTCTGTCCTTGCTGTAGAAAATCGTTTCTACGGCTATACATTAATTTTGTTGAGAATCCATAAGGAGATTTTTTTAGATGACTAAATACGAAAGTATGTTGATTGCACGTCAGGATCTCGGTCAATCTCAAGTTAATGACATTGTTGCAACTTTGTCTGAAGCTGTTAAAAAAGAAGGCGGCGAAGTTGTTAGTGTTGATAACTGGGGTTTGAAAAACCTGGCTTACCGCATTAAAAAGAACCGTAAAGGTTACTATGTTGTTTTGAATATTTCAGCTCCGGCTAACGCTATCTTTGAATTTGAACGCTTGGCTCGTTTGAACGAAGATATTATCCGCTATATGACGGTTAAAGTTGAAGAATTTAGCAGCAAAGATGATAAAGCTGCTGATGAAGCTGCTCAATAATAGGAGATGGAATAATGGCTAATAAAGCATTTTTTAAAAGAAAAAATTTTAGCGATAATTCTAATTTTGTTATTGATTATAAAGATACAAAGTTTCTTTCTCGCTATATCTCGGAAAAAGGCAAAATTATGCCTAGCCGTATCACTAACGTAACCGCAAAAACTCAAAGAGAAATCGCTCGTGCCATCAAACGCGCACGTTATGTTGCTCTCTTGCCGTATGTTGCTAACTAAGGAGATGGAACAATGGAAATCATTCTTTTGGAACATGTCGAAAAATTAGGCAAAATGGGCGATAAAGTTCATGTTAAAAACGGTTACGCTCGTAACTACTTGTTGCCTCAAAATAAAGCTTTGCGTGCTACTGAAGCTAATGTTGCTTATTTTGAAAAACAACGCGCTGAATTAGAAGCTCGCAATAAGGCTCTCTTTGAAGAAGCTAACAAAAAAGCTGAGGAATTGAAAGGTTTCTCTGCTGTTGTTATTCGTCAAGCTGCTGAAACAGGTCAACTTTATGGTTCTGTTACTATCCGTGATATTGCTCAAGCTATTAATGAATCTGGTGTTGCTTTGGAACGTCGTTTCGTTTCTTTGGATAAGCCAATTAAATATTTGGGCGTTTATCAGGTTAAGTTGAGCTTGCACCCAGAAGTTTCTCAAACTATCTTGGTTAATGTTGCAAGAACAACTGATGAAGCTAAAAAGCAGGAAAAAGCTTATAATAATCAATCTGCTGAAGCTGCTGTTAAAGCTGAACCAGAACAAGTTGCAGCTGCTAACTAAGCTTTTCGTTCCGAGTGGAGGGACTTATTATTGTTTTAGGCGAGAGCTGAAAGTTGGGGAAATTCTTGCTTGATAGTTCTTGTTTGGAAAATAGTTTTATTTTTATCTCTTATTCGGATGAATTGCAGAAAGCTTTTAATAAAGGACGGTACTGAGGTATCGTCCTTTTGTTATATACTAAGAGAAATACAAGAAGAATTAATGCGAGAGCCTTTCTGAGAAAACGGAAGGCTATTTTTTATGAGTAAGCAAGATTGAATAGATAGAGCGTATGGCTATATGGTAGAGAAAATAGCGAATTAAGGTAAGGCGCATTAATAACAATAAGGTGTGTAGGCTAGTAATCATGATAAATGCTAGGAAAAGAGAGAGGGAAATATAGAGGAATATTGGGGAATTAAAGATGATGTTTATTAGGTTGAAAAAATACGATTTTGTTGTTCATCCTTTTAGGAGCCGGATAAAGGTGCTATTATGAACCCGACTTAAGGCAGATAGCGACAACAAGAAAGGCAAAGAAAAGCAGCAAGAAACACCTTGTTCATTATGGCAATATGAACGTGTATGCTATTTTGTTTTGTGCTTTATATTAGCAGACAGCCTTATGAACTGTTATAAAGTTAAGTTGTAGTCTGTTTATTGTCTAATGGGAGCGACGGTTTGAGTTTAAGATGTAAGAAGTATATAGTGACTGCGTATCTTTCTTTTGTTCGGAAGATTTTATATTGTTCTTATCTGAGGCGCGTTGCTCTAAACATTGATTAAATTGGGCGTTTTTTTCTTTGGCCCACTCTACGTAATTTTGAGGAAAAGAGTAGGGGAGATTGCCTTTAAGCATGTGAGCGGCATCTCTTTTTAGTTGTTGCGCAATTTGTGATTTATCTGCTGTTGTTTGCTCTTTGTTTGATGCGGTTGTGTATTGTTCTTGTGTTGAAGAAAGAGATGCTTCTCTTTTTTGAACCTCAGCTAATAGTTCCTCATGTGACATATTTTCATATCTTTTTTGTGCTAATTCGGTAGCGTAATCTTGCACAGAAACGACTGTGGCGCTTAGTTTGGCTAATTTACTGATTGGTGCATGATTGCGGTCTTCATTGCCGGCAGAATAGGTTAATACGCCGTTTTCATCCACGTTTAATCTGACACTGTGCCCAAATTGGGATTTTCCGCCATAATCTATTAATGCGATATCTCCGTCTTTTTTAATATCCTTTTCCGGTGATGGGTGAGATGCTGGTGTTTCGGTTGAAGGGGCGTGGGCGGAATGCTCGGAAGTTGGGGAGGGAGCTTGACCACTCAGATCAAAGGCTATCATGGCAGTGGTGGCGGTTTTGACGCTTCATGATTTTATAGTATCCCAAGCTTGTGATGCTTTTTGTTGTAAATCTTGAAGAAAATCTTTTTCCATTTTATATCCCGCCAACCGTTATCCCTTGTCATTAGATTTTATCATATTATGGAAGAAGTGTCAATGTGTATTGCAGATTTGATTTTTTGATAAATGAGTTGACTTTTTGTCTAATCTAACTATACTGTGTGACGTATTTTTAATTATTAATTCTTTATAGATATGCAAAAGTTTTTGATTTTTTTGGGACTGTTCTTGTTGATGGTTTACAGTTTCCGTAGTTGTGAAGATGTCGGACCGCGTACTTTAGGCGCTTATGGAATTGCTAAATATAATCCCGATGGGGCGTCTTTGACAATTCAAGATGAGTTGGATACCGTACATAAAACCAAGACGTATATGACAACATATGCCAGAATGGGTTGGTGTGGGGAAGAAATCGATTGGAATAAGAAAATCTATGTCTATATTACGGAAGGTTATGTTTCTGTCGTAGCTAACGTTAATTTAGACAGGGCTAATGGTTTGCAACTTTTTTGCACAAAATTGGCTTATCATGATTTTATTCGTTCCTTTACGCCGTGGGTTATGTTTCTTATCGGTTTTGTCGTGTTGCTTTTGTTTTTGTTCGGAATTAAACTTCTGGAAAAAGGTAATCCAAAAGGACAAACGGTGCTTAATTCTATCTGGTGGGGCATTGTGATTGTTTTTGTCTTAAACGTATTTCATTTGTTTGATTTTATTGCGCAGACTAAAAACAATAATCCTGTAGTTGCTTATGTTACAGAAAGTGAGTTGTCGCTTAATATTGACGCAGTTAGCGGGCTGAAATCTGATGACTTACAATTTTTTTATGAGTGGGAGGGGGCTTTTTTTGCTTCTTCTTCTAAACTGGAGGATAGTGATATTGTTCTCATCAAATGTTCTTATCACGCCGCTTCTGAGTGGCTCGTTAGAACTATTGTTATTCTTACTCTTATGTGTCTGATTATTGCAGTGCGAAAAGAGGCAAAAAACGCTACTGAAAAAAGGTTTAAGCAAAGTAAGGAAACAGGTAATAATGTTGATGTGGAGCCCCAAAGTTAATCTTTCTAAAATCTTAGAGAAAAAAGCATCGGTTTTATATCGGTGCTTTTTTTTGTATATGAATAAATCTATTTGACAAATTTTAGTTGCTTTTATGTTTTTTTGTGTCTATACTGCGGACAATTAAAAAGTTATTATGTCTTAAAAAATTTATGCTTATGAATGATTTTTATGTTCCTTTACGACAGGAGTTTTTAGATGCGCGTTTTATGTGTGCTTGTTTGAGTAAATACTTGTATGATAGCGGATATTACTGTTGTGATGTCTTTTTTGCGCAAGTGCGGTTTAAATCCGATAAGCAACCTAAATCTTTTCAAAATGATTTGGGATTTAATCTTGTTTATGAAACGCTTGCCTATAAGCCTAAAGATGGGTGGAATTGGAAGCGTTTGGCCGAAGAGTGGTTTCCTTCTATCAATCTGGCAAAGTTGCCCGAACAACGTGATATTGATATTAGAACATTTGTGAATTTAGCTCCTTATGAGACCGGAGATAGATATGATCGCAGAGCAAAGTATCTGAAGAGGAAACTTGATGAAAATCTTTTGTGGGAAGATGAATTGGCTCAAAAGTTTGATATCATTAAAGTCTATTTTGATATTCTTTCCGGACAATTCTTTTTCAGACCGTTTGAAATTAACAGTTTTCAACCTTATTTTCGAGGAGACAGGTTTGATTGGGACGGGGATTTTGTTGAAGGTTATCGTGATAAGCCAAATGAACAAAGAGCTTTTTGCAAATGGCTCAGCCGATATTATCAAGACGATTGGTATGAGTATTGTCTTTATGATCCGGATTATATTAAAGTCGGGTTTAATTGCGTTTATAAAATTGGGCGCGAGCCGTATTATGAACTGCTGCATAAAGTAGAGGATAAACGGCAATGGGGTAAAAACGAACATTTGCTTGTTGAAGATGTGCCGGTGTCGGCGTTGCTTTCTCCGCTTGAAATTGTGCAGACCTTGTATTGGATTCATACTTCAAAGTGGCATCGCTCATATCATAGGTTTATGGATGTTTTTGATATTAATGAACTTGTGAGTTGGGGATATTCTGATACAAGTTGGTTGTGGAATGAGCGGTTTATCAATCCCAATAACGACGTTTATGCGAATCGAGCTTTCTTCTATACGGGGAATGTCTTGGAACTGACGACGGAACTTAAGGTGGATATTGCTAATTTACGCCAAGATATCTATAAGTTGGCGTCGGCGACGGAACGAGGATTTTCTATGTTGACGGGCATGTTGCATGATATTTCTCGACAAATGTATCGCATGAGTTGTTGTCAAATACAAGCTAAATGGGATCATTTTTCCGCATTTGCTCGTGCTCATTGGCCTAATGAAGGGCAAAATTATTTTCAAACGGGACTTATTTTGAATGTGTTTCCGTATGATGAAATGCCTGTAGACTTTATGAGAACTTACGAGACAAATTTGCTGAGACGTAGTGAGGCGCGGATGGAACAAATGTTTGCTCATCTTGAAGGTGAGGGTTCTGCTTCAGCGGAAATAAAACGTTTGACACAAGATTTTAAGCAAAAGTATCAAGATTATGTTAATGCGCTTAATCAACTTTCTGCTTTAAAGAAGAAACTCGATGCGCAACATGTTCTTTCTCTTGATGATGTTATCAATTTGCAAAAACTTGCTGAGTAATTTTATTAGCGGTTGTTTCCTTATCGGAAACGCCGCTTTTTTGTTATATACTTACAAAAGAGTAGGGCTATCGTTATCAAAGAAAACCCCGCCATTGTGACGGGGCTTGTTTCTTTATTATTGATCTAAGAAAGAACGCAACTTCTTACTGCGGCTCGGGTGCTTCAATTTTCTTAAAGCCTTTGCCTCAATTTGACGAATACGCTCTCTGGTAACATTAAATTGCTGTCCAACTTCTTCCAATGTATGATCCGTATTCATACCGATACCGAAACGCATACGCAATACTCTCTCTTCTCTTGGAGTAAGGGAAGATAAAATGCGGGTGCAGGTTTCTTTTAAGTTGGCATGAATTGCGGAATCAATCGGTTGTAATGCGTTTTCATCAGCAATAAAATCACCCAATGATGAATCTTCTTCATCTCCGACCGGAGCTTCAAGGCTGACCGGTTCTTTGGCTATTTTCATTACCTTACGGATTTTATCTACCGGCATTGATAATCTCTTTGCCAATTCCTCCGGTATTGGTTCTCTGCCCATTTCCAAAGACATTTGGCGTGAGGTTCTTACCAATTTATTGATGGTCTCAATCATATGAACCGGAATACGGATTGTGCGTGCTTGGTCGGCAATGGAACGTGTGATTGCCTGACGTATCCACCAGGTTGCATAGGTTGAGAATTTATAGCCTCTGCGGTATTCAAATTTATCTACGGCTTTCATCAAACCGATGTTGCCTTCTTGGATTAAATCTAAGAATTGCATACCGCGGTTGGTGTATTTTTTAGAGATTGAGATAACTAATCTTAAGTTTGCTTCAATCATCTCTTTTTTAGCACGGTCTGCTTCTCTTTCGCCACGTTTAATGGTATCTACCATTTTACGATATTCTGAAATCGGTAAACCGCATTCTTTACTCATTTCTGCCAAAGAGTTACGCAATTCGGTAATTTCTTCAAGATTATCTTTGATGAAGTTCTGCCAGTGCTTATCTTTCTTTTCAGCCATCTTTTCAACCCAATGCGGATCTAATTCGGAACGTTGATATGCTTCCAAGAAATCTTCTCTCTTAACGCGGCAATTTAATGCCAAACGCATCAATTTACCTTCAACACCCATCAAACGGCGGTTTAATTCGTTTAATTGTTCAACCAATTCTTCAACACGAGCTGAGTTTAAGTGAATAGAACTCATTAACTCAATTAATTCTTTTTTGATATTGGTGTATTTCTTTTCCAAAGCAGGTTGTGCTTTTCTTCCAGCCAAGATTGCCTTCATGCGTTGGCTTTGAATACGGCTCAATTCATCATAGTAGCTGGAAATTTTGTTCAAAATATCCAAAACCGGTTCAAAGAGGGCAGCTTCCATGGCGCTGATAGAAGTTGTGCTGTGTCCGCCTTCTTCTTCATCATCCAATTCTCCATCGCCTTCGCCGTCTAAATCTCCGCCTTCGGAAACGTCTTCTTCTTCCGGCTCATCATCAACGGTGTCATCAAATTCAATATCATTTTCTAGATCATCGTCAATTTCATCCAGATTTTTGCCTTCCAAATCTTTGGCAACTTGTTCCAAGTCATCAACTTGAGGGGTGTCTTCATCGTAAACAATTGCTTCTGAGTCAACACCATACATCATTTCCAAGTCAATGATGTTACGTAATTGCATGGTTCCTTCAACCAATTCATCACGCCATTTGGATATGGCTTTCAAGGTCATGGGGTTTTCGCAAAGACCGCCAATCATAACCGTTTTGCCGGCTTCAATTCTTTTTGCGATAGCAATTTCACCATCGCGGGACAATAATTCCACAGTCCCCATTTCTTTTAAGTACATACGAACCGGGTCGTCCGAACGCATTAACTCTTTGCCGTCCAGATTGCCGACGCCATCTTCGTCGTCTATAATTTCATCTTCTTCAAGACGTTCTTCTTCGCCGTTATCGTCTTCAAAATCTTCTGTTTCATCTGCCGAAATAATGCTGATTTCCATATCTGAAATCGCTGCCATAATGTCTTCTATCAGGTCTGATGTTTCTTTTTCGGACGGTAGGGCTTGATTAAGTTCTTCAATGGTGATGTAACCTTGTTCTTTTCCTTTGGCGATAAGTTTTTTTAATGCACTGCCAAATGAATCCAACAGAGGTGCATCAGATGTTCTGTAATCTTCGTTATCTGTATCTGACATGTCGTTCCTTAAAATCGATTTTAAATTGCCTTTTATACGTAGTATAAACCGGCAAAAAATTGCAAGCGGTTATACACTTAATCGTTCTTAGAGGCTTTGTCAAGTTATATTTATGTTTCATGCAGATTTTTTTGCGATGTTTTAACGTGTGAAAACTCCTATTTTCAACCTTGACAGAAAGGGCGTGCTTTTGTATGATTACTTATTGTCGGTTGGGGAGTGGATTGTCAGAATGTTATGGAATGACGCTGAATTACAGAATTTATCCGGTTTAGGCAAGGAAATCGTGGTGGAACGATATATGAAAAATCTTGCCGCACGGGAAAATGACGACTTGTTTCAAAAAGAGAAATTTCCTTATTTGTGGGGATTAATCGGGGTGGCCGGTGTTAAAGGCACGTCTTCTTTTGTTCGTCATAAGATTTGGGACGCTTTGGTGCGTTTCGGCGTTATTGATGCTTTTGATCGAGGATTGCTTTCTGATTACAACCGTAGATTGGCGGAACACTTTAATGATGGTCGCTTAAAGGCTTGGAAAGGCTTGGATAATTTTCAGGCCAGTGTTAAATTCCGTAAAACTGTCTTGGATAAATTGGTTAAAACCGATGCGGAATTGGCTCAAAAGGTTTCTCCTTATTGCGTGGATTATAAGAAAATGATGGAACAACTCGATGAATCCGAGTTGAATGATAAATTAAAAGCCTATTTGGAGCGTTTTAGAGGATTGGGCGCCGCGTGTGGGGTTACCACTGATGCCGTGGCTGCAGTTTATGAAAAAACAGATGCACTTCGGAAACTTTGTGACGTGGCGGCTTATACGCATCGTAAATTAACCGAAAAGGAAAAAGATTACTTATTCTCATATTTGTATGACGCAGTTAATGATGGGTTTTCGCCTAAATCTATCGGACTTGATGATGCTGTATTAGCCAAGTTAATGGCTGACGAGGCTTTAGATGGATTGTCCGAACTTGAAGCGGAACCTTTGTTGGCAAGAAATGCCGAAATAGAAGATTTTGCCGCAAAATTTGAGGAAGAATTCGGCTTTTATGAGGAAACGGAAGCGAAGTTTATTAAGCATGAATTCGGTAAAATTCGCCCGATTACTGAACGTTGTTTGAAGTGTATTCAAAAAGATGCTGAGCCTAAAGGTGTCGTTTTTGCCATGATGTTGGTAGAACTTAATCAGATAAAATCGGCTGTGCAGATTCTGCTGGAACTGGCGAAAAAAGGCAAGGCTACCGAACTTATCGGCTTTTTACATCGCTTGTTGCCTAAAGTGAAAGGTTCGGAATCTTTTATTTTGGATATTATTTGCATCAATTTACAAAATTTTCATGGTGAAGATGACTATTTTGTTGAGTATGCGGCAAGAAGGACACTGACTGCCGTGCGTACTTTTATTGAAGCTAATTGTCCTCAGCAGGCGGCAATGTTATTAAAACATCTGGTGCTCGGGAATTGGTTTTTAGATAAGACCGAGCTGGTTAAGCAGTTTATTTTGCTGGCTAATACGCTGATGATACTTGATGATACGTTGACGCCAGAGATGTCGTTTTTGGCACAACAGCTTAAACTCCGTATATTTGAAACCGAAAATGGCGTGATTATCGGAACAGATGAAGATAATCCTTTGGCGATGACACAACAAAAAGTTGAACAATTTGTAGCCGGAACAACCATGCTTAGTTGGGCAAAGTATGCGGAAGAAAATAAAAAACGTATGCAAGCGACGGTAGAACAAGCTATAGAAGGGGATTCATGCGATATTGATTTCGGCATACCTGCAAAAAGTAGAGCGAAATCATATAATTATAAAATTCCTTCAGTGGATGGGCAGCCTGTTCAAGCTCCTTGGGAAGAAAAAAAGGAAGCTAATTTGCCTAAAGTACAAAAAACTTTACAGCAAAAAATTTATAATAGACCAGAAGATATTGTAATTCCTCAGAAAATACAGGATAAGACACCCGAGTTGACAACACAAAATGTTGTTAAACCGACGGGGAAAATTCCTTCTTCTGCCGATATTTTACGAAACTATGTTCCTCAGGATATTGCCCAAGAGGTGGTTTCTGAATTACCGAGTATGCAAATTTGGGAGAAATCAGCTGAATTAGCTTCTGAAGAGGAAAATGAAGAAGTTTCTGAACACACAGAACAGATTAACGTATCGCAAGAAGCAACAACAACGGAAGCTCTGGATTTGTCGCTATCTCATGCTTCTGATGAAACTTTGCAAGCAACAGAAATGGTACATTCTGAACCTGTAAAAGAAGAAACTTTGCAAATATTGCCAGATGTACAGGAAGCACGCTATAATTCCTCTGTTGAAATGGTGCCGGAAACAATCAGTGCACCATCTCAAGGTATTTCTACTACGGAAAGAGCTCACGAGGTAGATGAAATTGATGTTTCACAACCAATTATTGCGGAATTAAATATTCCGGCAGAAGCTTCTGGTGCAAATATTGTGGCTAATGGGGTTATGGAAGATACGGTAAATTCAGAACCTTCTTCAGAAGATTTGATACAACCTCATGATGTGGAACAAGTTTCTACAGAGCTTGTTACGGAAGTGAATCCGGTTGTTGAGAGTGTTGCTACAACGGAAGTCCAAGAAGAAAACGTTTCTGCGATTGATACTCAAAATGTCGCTCAAGATAATTCTAGTGATGAACAAACAACTTTTGCGCCTAGTGATACTGTTCCGACAGAACAATCTAATGATACAGTTGAGGCGGTTTTGCCAGAGGTTGCTGAGGCTCAAGCCGCGGTACAGAATTTAGATGAATTGCCTAAATTTGAAGAGTGGGAAAATACTGAAGAAGAAGAAAATCTTCCGCAGAAAAAAATAAATATAAACAGCATATTAAATATAAATTCTAAAGAAGTAGATAAACATTTTGAACATATTAAACAAATTGCTGCAACGGCTATGAAACGTGCTGAAGAACAGGCTGCCGCGATTAAGAAAAAAGTGGAAGATTCAGATTTGGCAAATTCGCCCTCAATTAGTAAGTTCAAATCTTTTGCTCAGAAAATTAAAATGTTTCGCAAAAAATAGATATTACTTTTTTTTAATTGGAATGAGCATAAAAAAACGCCCGATTTTCACAAACCAGACGTTTTCACCTTTAAAATCCATTCTTGTCTATTGGAATAAACAAGCCATGAAATTTTTTTTATATTTAATGTCAGAGTGCTTTCTTTATTAAATCTATCTGTCGCTTTTCACAAAGGGGCAGATGGGGGAGATGAATACTCATCTCTATTTAGCAAAAATAGATCTTCTTTATTGAGTAGAACTATCTATTTTCACAAACGGATAGTTCTCATCATGACTAAACAAGATTTAACGTCTTGAATTGACTTAATCTTGTACGAAGTTGTTCAATTTTATTTCCGGCATATCACATGCGGGAAAAATAAGAGGTCTGTGTTATTCATAGTACGAAATAAGACAGACAGAGAAAATAATATTTAAGTTATAATTTAGTGATTATTGTTTTAGTGCATGGAAAACTTTTTGTCAAGAATAAAATGGGGAGGATTTTAATTTATGTGTCTTTTTCTTAGAAAAAGGCTAGTCATCAGGTTCAGCTGCATGGGACAAAATTTCATCACGCTCTTTCTTTAAGCCGCTTAAGCGAGCGTATGACTCTTCTGTAAAGTTTTGACATATCTCGTTGGTTAGATTTTTTATTTCATCTTCCAAATTACGCAATTTGTCTTCTAAAAGTAATTTGTCTATGTTGCGCCGTAAGTCATTAATAAACGGCGGACGTTTTTGTAACATATCCAATTCCCACAATTCTTTAATTTGTTGATTTTGCGGGGTAGAGGATAATTTCTCCAATAATTCTTCGGAGGATAGAGGTTCTTCTGTTTCGTGATAAATATCGGCAATAGTAGTCAGCAACTCTTTTAGTTTCGGATTTTTTATATCGCTACTGAATAATTGTTCCTCATAATCGTCAATCAATTCCGGATAAATTAGTTCGGCGGCAATCATGAAGCGGATGTTCTTATCATTTTCTCCTTCAGCGCTTTGGCGCAATGTTTCAGGCGCATTGCTGATGACATGATTAATTTGCGGGCGAGGGGAATTATAGTTATTGCGACGACTATTGTTGTAGCGATTATTGTTATAACCGTTGTTCGGACGTGAATATGACGGTGTTTGTGGGGTACGTGGGCGTGGTGCCGGTGCTTCATAAGGTTGTGGTATCGGCAAAGGTTCGCCCAGCGGAATATTGTCCAAGTATGCTGGAGGTTCTTGGGGTTGCAGTGGCGGATTATATGGTGCCGGAGCTGTTGGCATAGGTTGTGGACGAGGTGCATAGACACGGGGTTGTGGCGCACTATATTCTCTTTTCTGCCAGGCTGTTTGTTTGAAAGCCATATAAATGCGATTGCGAATTTCTTGCGCATAGTAACTTCTGACTGTCGCATCCGTAATTTTGGCAACTTCCGCCAATAATGTCTTTTCTATTAAGGCTTTCTTTTCCGGTGTGGAACTATCTTCATTTTCGGTATATTTTTGCCATAAAATATCTATCAGAGGTCTGGTCTTTTTCATTAATGCACCGAAACTTTCTCTGCCGTGTGCTTGCAAATATTCGTCCGGGTCTTGATTATCCGGTAAAAATAGGAATTTTAATGAATATCCGGCTTTTAATATCGGTAAAACTCTATCCACGGCACGCATGGCGGCTTTTACCCCAGGGCTATCACCATCCAGACACAATATCGGTTCGGAGCAGACTTTCCACGCCTCCATAATCTGCTCTTCCGTCAGAGCTGTTCCCAAAGGTGCTACCGCATAGCCAAAACCGTATCTATCCAGTGCGATTACATCCATATAACCTTCGCAGATAATCAGGTTCTTTTCTTTATAAGCAACTTCACGAGCTTTATCTAAGTTATAGAGATTACGGCGTTTGTTGAAAATCGGTGTATCGGGGGAGTTTAAGTATTTGGGCTCAATCTTTTCCATCACACGACCGCCAAACGCAATAATACGACCTTGTTTATTGGTTATCGGTATCATAACGCGATTACGGAAAAAATCATGTGGGCGGCGAGATGTGTCTTCCGGAATAGCAATCAGCCCCAGTTCTTTCATCTCTTTTTCATTAATGCCTTCCGCTTTGAGATGTGCCATTAAAGCATTGTTATTAGGTGCGAAGCCTAAACGGAATTTTTGGATAGTTTCTTTGGATAAGCCTCGTTTTTCGGTAAAATATTTTAAGCCTTTAGCTCCGTCAGGCATTCTTAAAGATTTTTCAAAAAAGCTACAAGCGCACTCCATTATATCGTATAAAGATTTGCGCTCTTCTTCCTCTTTTTTATCTTTTGCCGTTAACTGCGGCATTTGCAGTCCGGCTTGATGGGACAATTTTTGCAACGCATCTATAAACGGAAGTCCGTTGGCTTCCATTTCAAACTTGATGATGTCGCCATGAGCGCCGCAACCAAAACAGTGGTAAAAACCTTTGCTTTCATTGACGGTAAACGAGGGGGTCTTTTCATTATGAAAAGGGCATAATCCCTGATATTCTCGTCCTTTTTTGGTTAATTTTACTTTGGCGCCGACTACATCAACTATGGAAACACGAGCTCGTAATTCCTCTATAAAGCGTTGCAAATCGTCGTTCATGTAATTTTTATTTCCGTATCAGATTAAGCGAGCATTGATTTGATTAAACCGGAGGCTTTGCCCATATCCATTTGACCGGCGTAAGCGCTCTTTAATTCAGCCATAACTTTGCCCATATCCTTTACTCCGGCTGCACCGGTTTTAGCAATAGCTGCTTCAATAGCGGCTTTGGTTTCTTCTTCATTTAATTGTTTTGGCAAAAAGCGCTCAATTACATTGATTTCTGATTGTTCTTTTTCAGCCAATTCCGGACGACCGCCTTCGTTATAAATTTTGATTGATTCATTTCTTTGTTTAATCATTCCTTGCATCATAGACAACAATTCGGCATCAGTTGCGCATTCTTTGCCGGCACCGCGAGCGGCAACGTCTTTTTCTTTTTGGCCGGCGATAATCAAGCGAACGGCAGCAACGGTTGTCATATCATGGTTTTTCATTGCCTCTTTGAGGGCATTTTGCAAGTTTTCTCTTAACATATTTCTCTCCTTTTCGGTTAAGATTTGTTCAAACTTTTAATAAATCTCTTATTTTTCGCTATTTATGGTTTGGCAAAGTTTAAGTTCAAGCTTACTGCAGTGTTATTGTTCGGAGCAGGGAGGCTGAACACAGCTTTGGTTGTTTCTCCGCCTTTTAATTTTGATTGAGCCGGAGCAAAGCGCTCTTTGAGATTATTGACCGTGATTTGCGGTACATATGTGGTATAAGGCGAAGTGTTCTTGATTTCCGCAGTGACTTTCAGAATCGGTTTCTTATTTTCCATCATGCGGTTTACACTGATTTTGGTAAACTTTAGATATTCTTCGTTGTACAATCCACTTAATCCCAGTTTGTTATAATAAATTTCGGCTTGCGGAACAATGGTTACTACTTCTCTTCTTAAAAACAGAAATCCTGCACACAACAGCAATAATATCAGAAAAGCGGAAGTCTTTTTATACCCCTTAAAAGGTTTAGGCGTGTCAAATCTGTCTGCTTCACTTACTTTTAAGTTGTAATCTCGCTCATTATCAGCAAACAAATGCGGTTCTTTGCGGTATTCTTCTTGAACTTTATTCTGTATCGGAGCAGTGCTAATGGTAAAAGATGTTCCGTGGTCAGATGTTAATGTTATCTCGTTTTGTTTCTGGGCTGCGTCCAAAATGACCGCAGATGACAGCGTATGTGGCGGAAGAGGTGCTTCTTGATGTTGAATTTGAGTATGCGGTGTAATGACCGGTGCTACAAAATTAGGATCTCCTTCTTGTTTTACCAATTCAGAAGAAGATAAGGTTTTTCTGCCCGATTTGCTGTCTGCCGGAATAACAAATTCTTTTCTTTCCGAAGGCCATGGGCGAGCAGAAGGTTCTTCTACTTTCAACTCTTCAATATATGGAGTTTCTTCTTCTTTTTCTTCTTCATACCCTAAAGCATCGCTACGCATGGCATGCCATACGTTGGCACATGCTTGACAGCGAAATTTTTGACCAGTCTTACCGATTAAATCATCCGGTATTTCGTAGATACTATGACATTTTGGACAACTTATTAACATCTGACCTTCCTTTTTTTATTTCTTGTTAGTATATAAAGAAAAAATATTTAATCAAATCTTTTTTGGGGCTATAGGTTAAAAAAATGTTAATTACTTTGGTGCTTCTCTTTTTTAAGAAATAACCATTCTAGGGATAGGATTAATATGGTGCGTCAAGCTAAAAATGCAAGCAAAGACGCGGAGTTGAAGGCTCCGAAAAAGAAAAAAGAAGAAAGCGAACGGCGCAGTTCGGTTCGTAAACGCCGTATTTTGCCACAAGAAAAGCGTGCTAAAGGGAAGAAATCTGCCATTAATTCAATTCGGTTAGTAGGTGATTTTGTGAATTTTTCTTGGAGTAATGCCGCAAGTCTTCTGGTTATCTATTTGATTATGGATATTTTATTGTTGTTAGGATTTGCACGTTTCAGACTCCTTTTTGTGGCGGTTTTGTGCGCAGGGGCTTATTTTTTGCAAAAATTTCATAAAGCTAAGCTGTTGTGGGCGTGGTTGACGACGTTATTTAGTCTGTTTGTTATCGGCATTTTAAGATATTTTAGCGCAAATGAGGTTGTTTATCCTGCTTCGGATATTAATATTATGTCAACGGTACAAATGATTGAAATCTTTTCGGTTTCTTCTTTGTTGTGGACATTGATTGTATTGGGTATTGTGTTTGGCGCTTATATGTATTATTTCAAAAAGAGTACACGGTTGAAACTTACGTGGGAGTGGGGCGTCGCTTTATTTAATATGGTGTTGTTTTGGGGATTTATGTATATTGTCTTTCAAAGCGCAGCGTAGATGGATAAAAGTTTTGGAGCCGGTGTGATTGTTAAAAGGAGTTAAAATGGATACGGGACAATTTGAACCGATTGTGGAGATGAAAAATGTGGCTTTGGCTTACGGGGATAATCCGGAAGTGCTTAAAAATATTAATTTTTCTTTCCGACGCGGCTCTATTCATTTTTTGACCGGTAAAAGCGGTGCCGGTAAAACTTCACTTCTTTCCATGCTCTATTTGGCTCAAAAACCTACCGCCGGAACATTAAAGGTTTTTGGTAATAATGTGGCGATGACGGATCGTGACACATTGGCTTTTTTGAGGCGGCGAATCGGCGTTGTGTTCCAAGATTTCCGCCTTTTGGAACATTTAAGCGTTTTTGATAACGTGGCTTTACCGTTGCGTATTCGCGGAATGAAAGAAAAGGAAATTCGTCAGAGAGTTATTGAACTTTTGGCATGGGTTGAACTTTCTCACAATATGTATGTCAAAAGTTCTGAAATTTCCGGTGGGGAAAAGCAACGTGTGGCTATTGCACGCGCTGTTATTAATCGTCCGGAACTTCTGCTTGCCGATGAGCCGACCGGTAACGTTGACAGCGAAATTGCTTTGAAATTGATGAAGTTGTTTGCCGAACTTAATCGGTTGGGCACTACGGTTGTGATTGCTACACACTCTAATGAATTGATGCAACGATATAATTATCCTCGTTTGGTTTTGGCGGATGGTAATCTGTCTTATTTAAAAGATACAGTTGAAGGATAGTAGGGAAATAAGTTTCTTAATATGGGAGATGAGGCTTAAATGGCAGTAACGGAAATGGATGAAATTAAGCAAGCGATGGCTCTTGAAGAAAAGGTTGCTCCTAAAGGAAGTAATCATAAAGTCGGTAATTCTGTTTCTAAAGCTACAGCAAAACAGCGGGCGGCGCGTATTCGTGAATTGCGTCGGCAGAAAGCTCCGGCTGACAAAAATCAAGAGCTGCCTATAGATGAGGGGTATTCCAAGACGTTTTTGCGAGTTACGGTTGCCGTATCTGTTTTTTTGTTTGCCATTACTCTTGCCGGTGTGCTTGGTATCAATTCCATGTTTGAAAACTCTAAGAAACAAGTGGTTTCTAACTTTACCGTGCAAGTTCTGCCATTGCCTGATGCCCGAGAGAGCCGTGAAGACTTGCTTAAAATTGTTAATTTTTTAGAGAAATATCCAGATATTGAACAAGTTACGGTATTAAGCGATGCTGAACTTCGTGCCTTGTTACAACCATGGTTGGGCGCTAATGTTGATATTGAAATGTTGCCGATACCTAAGCTGTTGGATGTGAAAATAAGAAACGGGCGCAATTTTGATTATCGGGAACTGACAGTGCGGCTTTCTGAAATTTCCGCACAAGCCTCTATTAACGACCATAATCTATGGCTTTCAAGATTGCTCAAATTTATCAACTCTTTGAAAATGTTAGCGGTTACGGTGCTTATTTTGGTGGCCGGAGGGTGTGTCGCTTCTATTGTTTATGCGGCGAAAACTGGTCTTAACGTACATCGCGACATTATCACTATTTTACATACAATGGGTGCAACTGATGAATATATCGCCCTTAATTATGTAAAGCAGATTTCTCATATGTCGGCGTTGGCCGGAATTATCGGCGCTATTCTTTCCGTGCCGGCCATTCTGATTATCGGACATATGGCGCAGGGGATTGAAGCCGGTATTTTTAACTCTGTTACTTTTGGTATGGAAGAATGGGTTATGATTTTGCTATTACCGTTTGTTTCCGCAGCATTGGTGGCTTTCACCGCTTATGTGACCGTGGTCAAGACTTTGCGACATATGGTTTAATTGGTTTTGTTATTAGGAGACTTGTTGTGACGAAAAGAATTGCTGACTTTCTCTTGCAGATTGGAGTATATCTGTTTTGTGTTATGGGCTTTTATCTTTCTACCAATAATTATTACTATATAGATGGTAAATTTACGGATTTGTCTCTTTTGGGGTGGGCCTTTATGCTTGCTTTATGGTTAAGCGCTGCTTTCTCTTTCTTTTATAGAAAACAGCTCTGTATTGTGATTTTTGCGGCTCAATTGGCTGTGATTTGCTTTGCGTTTGATTGTTGGCGCTTATATTCATATGGCGGAAACGAAACAGCGAAACTTTATGTGCAAATTATTTTAATTCTGGAAGCAATTTGTGCGATTTTGGCATGGCGGTTTCATAATAAGGGGCTTTTACGTTCGGCTTTGATTACTTTTTTGTTGTGTTATGTCGGAAGTATGATTGCTTATCCGGTTTGGATGTCTTGGAATAATATGTTCATCTTTTCCGGTGTATGGACACTTGTGGCGCTTTTGTGTCAGTGTTCGTTTATTAAAATAAAGTATATAGTGGGCGGAATAGGGGTGCTCTTCTGTGGCTTTTTAGGGTATTTGTATCACAACACCTCGGGGATTCATTTTTATGAAGAGAAAATTACTAAACCAGCTCAAAATGTTAAAGTTAGTGTTGTTGTGCCCATATATAATGCAGAGAAAACGCTGGAACGTTGTTTGGACAGCCTCCGTAAGCAAACACTTCATGATATTGAAATCATTTGTGTTAATGACGGATCTACCGATAAAACAGCACAAATCTTAGCACAATATGCTGAGCATGATGCACGTTTTAAGATTATAACTCAAAAAAATAAGTATATTGGTGCGGCGCGCGATGCAGGTATTGCTGCGGCAACCGGTGAATATGTCGGTTTTGTAGATAGTGATGATTGGGTGTCTTTAAATTATTTTGAAGATATGTATCAGACTGCATTGAAATATAAAACTAATATTGTTATGACCGGAAATGTTATGGAAGTTCACGCTAGTGTCACGCCCCGAAGACAAGCTCCTTATGCAGATAAATATTTTTTAGCAAAGAAAATTATAGAACAACCTCTTGATGATATTATACTATTAAGAAGGTTGGTTTGGGATAAAATTTATCGACGTTCTTTTTTGATGGAACATCAGGTAAAAAGTACTTATCGTCGTGCTCTTTATGAGGACTTTTATTTCTTTTTACAAACAGTTTTACCGCAATCTTCTATTGCCGTTGCTCCTAACGCCGTTTATTATTATTTTATGGATAATTTATCAGTTACAAGAGCTAAAAAATATCAAATTGACAGAGAGTCTTTAGCTATGTTTGTCGATATTGATAAATTTATTGATAATTATCCCTTAAATAATGAAACAAAAGAAAAGTGGCGGAAATACATTCAAGAGATTAGAATTATCTGTTTGGTTGATTATACGGATGTTCTTGCACCTGAACAATTGAAAATTTGGAAAGATTTATGCTACGAAACTTTTCCGCAAGATGGTTTTGATTTTGATCATCCTGCTCCTAAACTTAATCTTTTTTAGCTAATTGTGGAGAAAGTGAAAAAAAGAGTGGGAAAATATACCCCATCGGCATATATTGCTCATAAAGTGAGGATTTATGAGACATAAGCTTTTATTACTCGGCGTTTTAGGCGCGGTGATTTTGTTTTTGGTTTGGTGGGGCGGTTTCTTCATCTTTAACCGCGCTGTTTTTGCTTATGTCAAAAAAGGGCAGGCAGATATTACCGGTCAGACATGGGAACAACGAAAAAATCTGGCTGAAGATTATGTACGAGCTTTATTTGATAAAGAAAAACATCAACAGGATTTTGTTCCATTTCAGCCTTATGCCGACCAGCCTTTTGATGTGCGCTTAATTGCCCTCTATTTGCCACAATATCATCAATTTAGAGAAAATAATCTTTGGCACGGGCGTGGTTTTACCGAGTGGACGAACGTTACCGCCGCTAAACCGCTTTTTGTCGGACATTATCAGCCACAACTGCCGATTGATGTCGGTTTTTATGATCTCACACATGATGATGTTATGAAAAGGCAAATTGAATTGGCACAAAATTACGGTGTGGGTGGTTTTGCCTTTTATTACTATTGGTTTGCCGGTAAAAAATTAATGGAAAAGCCTATCTATAATTATTTGGCTAATTCGCAACTTGATTTTCCGTTTTGTTTGAATTGGGCTAATGAAAATTGGTCCAAACGATGGGATGGCGGAAATCAAGAACTTTTAATGAAACAGACCTTTTCTCGTGAGGATTTTGAGCCTTTTGCGCAAGATTTATTACCGTTTTTCCAAGATAAACGCTATATCCGCATTAACGGACGTCCTTTATTTATCATTTATCGTCCGGCTGCGTTTGATAAAACTCTGTTTGTTGAATTTACGAACTATCTTCGTCATTTTATGCAAGAGCATGGCGTGGGTAATCCATACCTTATTGCCACAAAGGCTTTTGGATTTTTTGATAATCCGCAAGATTGGGGATTGGATGCCGTTATGGAGTTTGAATTGAACGGTATTTATGGATTACACCAGAAGGACGTGGCTAAAATTGATGAAACATCAGACTTTCGTTTGTTTGATTGGGCTGGGTTTATCAAAGCCGACAAAATGGTTAAAGACTATACTTATAAAACATTTCGAACCGTCTTTCCTCGTTGGGATAATACTCCACGTAAGGCTTATTCCGGCGCACTGATTTTTGATGGTTCATCGCCCGAGGTTTATGGTCGTTGGCTTAATTATGCCATTTATGATACTCGGCAAAAAATGATAGGCGATGAGCGTATTGTCTTTATTAATGCTTGGAATGAGTGGGCGGAAGGAGCTATGCTTGAACCTGACAGACGCTTCGGTTACGCTTATCTTGATGTAACACGGCAAGTTATGGACGGTAATTTTAAAGATAATTCCGACAAACCGTCACCTATTGGTATTGCGGTTTTAACCGGTGGAATTAATCGTATTGAAAAAGCTATTCAACTCTTTAATGAAGGTGTCGGAGAACGGTTACTTATTTCCGGCGTCCGTCCCGGAATTAGTCTTGAACTCATTACGGCACGCAAAGATGTTATTCTTAAAAATCCTCAACCAATTGATTTGGGATATGAGGCGACCGATACGGTCGGTAATGCCAAAGAAGTAAAAGCTTGGACACAAAAATATAATATTAAAGAATTTTATGTGGTTACTTCTTTTTATCATATTCCACGCAGCCGTTTGGAACTTCAGCATGAAATGCCGGATGCTATTATGCATTTTGTGGCGGTTGATACACCGAATGTTTTGCCCGAATGGTGGAAAAATTGGCGTAGTTTCAAATTTATGGCGGCAGAATATACTAAGTTTTTAATTGTTTATTTGCAATATGCTTTGGACAGACTTTTTATAAAATAAGGAAGGCTTGATGATGTCTAAATGTTATCTTTTTATTCGCTCTTTAATTGCTAATTTGTATTTTTATCCGGTGATGGCGGTTGCTTTTGCCGTTTGTATTCTTGTCGGGTTATGTTCTCGGAAGGCTATGATTAAACTTTGGGATAAATATCTGCACAAACTGATTTGGGGCGGAATGCTCAAGCTTTGCGGTATTACGATTGAAGTTCGCGGAAAAGAATATATCACGCCTAATGTGATTTTTGCCAGTAAGCATGAATCTGCTTTTGAAACTTATGCTTATACCGATATTATTCCTAATTCGGTGTTTGTGCTTAAGAAGGAATTAACTTATATTCCCCTGTTTGGGTGGGGGCAGGCTCTTTATGGTATGATCCCTGTAGACAGAGGCGCCGGCGCAAAAGCAATGAAAGGTATGGTTAAAGAGGCGCAGAAACGTGTGGCTGACGGACGCTCTATCATTATCTTTCCGGAAGGCACTCGCTGCAAACATGGGCAGGTTAAAGGCTATAAATCCGGTATTGTCTTTTTGGCGGAAAATCTTGATATGCCGATTGTACCGGTGGCTTTGGACTCCGACTTGGTATGGTCTAAGGCTTCCTTTATTCGTAAACCGGGGAAAGTTGTTTTTCAATTCTTACCGCCAATGAATATTAAAGATTTTGCCGGAAAGAAAGAATTTATGGCTGAATTACAAAATCGTATTGAAACGGCTTGCGCCGAATTAGGTTAGTTTCCAAATACGTTCACTGATTTTGGTTATAGTGGAAATGAATACGGAAGATAATCTTAATAAGCAAGCGGAGGCTATACAGACGTCAAGAGTAGGGGATTTGTCCTCTTCTTTATCTAATGAAGACAAATTAGCCGTCTACATTCATTTTCCGTATTGTAAAAGTCGTTGTCCGTATTGTGATTTCTTTCGTGGACTTTTGCCTAAATCTTTTAATGAAGAAGAACTTATTCAGCGCTATTTGTCGGACATTGCTTATTTTGCAGATTTATTCTCGCGCAAGCAAGCCGTTAAGTCTATCTTTTTTGGCGGAGGAACGCCTTCTTTGTTATCGCCAGATGCTGTTAATCGGGTATTAAATGAACTGCAAAAGAAATTTGTAATCGCCAAAGATGCGGAAATATCTTTAGAGGCTAATCCGAATACGTTTGAACGGGATAAATTTTTAGAGTTTCGTCAAGCTGGGATTAATCGTCTATCATTAGGTGTACAGGCTCTTCAAGCTGACGACTTAAAAAAACTCGGACGCACTCACTCTTTATCTGATGCTTTGGCTGCAATGGAGTTGGGGGCTAAGACTTTTCCGAAATTTTCCATTGATTTAATTTATGCGCGTCCGTTGCAACAGTGGGATACTTGGCAAAAGGAAATTGATACCGCTTTGCAATTTAATCTCTCACATATTTCTTTATACGAGTTATCTATTGAAGAAGGAACGCCTTTTTATCGCAAAAATATTCAGCCGATGGACGAGGAACAATCGCTATCCCTTTATAACGACACGGTTTCTTATTTGCGTTCTTGCGGTTTTCAACGCTATGAGGTTTCAAACTTTGCCAAATCTTCATCTCACCAAAGTGTGCATAACCTGACTTATTGGCAAGGCGGAGATTATATTGGTATTGGTGAGGGGGCGCATGGACGCCTTCGGCTTAACGGACAAATTTTTACAACATTAGACGGACGTCTTGATGAGACATTAACGCCGCAGGAACGGGCCGAAGAATTAGTCCTTATGGGGCTTCGTATTGAAGAAGGTTTAAGCGAAGAGCGTTTTTATAAAGCGTGCGGAATACATTTGTTTGACTTTTTGTCAAAAAAAATGACAAAAAGACTTGCGCAATTAGATTTATTGTGTTATGATGACGCCAACATTAAACTTACGGACAAGGGATTTACCCTTATGGACGAAATTATTTTAGAGTTAGTAAGTTAAGTTTTTCATTAAATTTGGGTCTTTGACCACGAACTACATTTTAAGGAGAGATTTTATAATGAGAAAGATTTTGGCAGCCGTAGCGGTTTTGCTATTGGCAGGATGTTGTTGTAACCCTAATTATGTTCCAACTTATCGCAGAGATAATCCGAAAGTTGAACCTCAACCTGTTTATTATCAACAATATACTACACAACAACCGACTTATATCTATTATAAACGCAAGGCTACTTATACCTACTATGACCAACCGGCCTATACATACTATAATCAAGAGCCGACATACACTTATTATCGCGCTCCGAAAGGCGAGGTTATGCATGTAGCCGGTTTTGAGATTCAACAAGGACAACAAATGCGTGACTTCTTTGATGATTTTGAAGAGCCAATGCATGCGCAATATATCGGTAATAATACGGTGCGCTGGGTTTATTATATAGATTATGACCGTGAAGATAATGAAGGAGAAATTGTACGCTATTGTGAATTGGAAGATTATCAACCGCATTCTTTGTGCACTTTGACCGTTGAATTTTACCGTACTTACGTTACTACCGCTTATACAAACTGCTACTAATAGCTTGTTTTAGGCGGAGTATAAAATGGGATTGCTTATCACTTCTCCCAAAGGGGCGCTCAAAATTGAAAATATGTTGCGCCCCTATAAACGTGGTGAAAAGGAAATTACACTTGATGTTGGAATGGACGTGTTGTTGGCTACCAACTATGCACGCAGTATTCGTGATATGTTGTTGTGTATTGAAAAATTACCGATTGATAAGCAACGAGAATTTGAAAGTGTCGTACTTCTGATGACAGGCTTAAAGTTTTGAGGGATAAATGCTTTATTAAAGCCATACCTAATTTGCCGAGTTTTATTGATTTGACGGAATGTGCAACGGTGGAAATTTACAGACAAGATCTTCAGAATGTCAAAACATTAAAACTTGCTCCGAAGTGTAATATTGAAATGTCTCATTGTCTCAACTTACCAAATAATATTGATTTTTCTCAAGTGCAAAATATTTGTCTTAATGGGTGTGATTTACGGAATTTTGATAAGTTAATCTTAGGAAAAGGGCATGAAGCTCAACTTATCGGTGTGAAAAATTTACCTTCTTTTCTTGATTTATCCGGTTACGATAAAGTCTTGTTGGTCGGAGCAGATTTATCTCATCTTAGATATCTTAAACTCAAAAAGGCTCTGCCTGAGTATTTGAAAAAATTAATACCAGACACTTGTCAGGTTGAAATTATATCTCTCAATGATACGGTAAATCTATCGCTCTTATAAAAAATTAAACAGCGTTTTAAATAATTTATCATCTCTTTTTAAAGTTTAAATTTAACGGAGAATTTCTACTTTTTTTCTTTGTCATCCTTCTTGTATTCGGGATTTTGATGATTATATCTGGGCAAATATCATGATGATGGAGGATGTCTGATGAATTTACTCAAAATTAGTGCGGGCGCAGCGATTTTATTTTTAGGCGCTTGTCAGTGGTCGCAAATTGCTGACCGTCAAATTACTTATTACCCCATACAGGGAATTTCTGTTTATAAAGGACAGAGTGTGGCTAATCTTTGGGAAGCTAACGGAGCTCCTAATGTTGTGAAAAATCTTGATGACGGAACAGTTATGTGGGTTTATTACACCAATTACCGTCCGATTGGCGGCGGTGAGATGATTTCTTATGATATGCCATCGCCAAATAACGCTTCTACTGCTTGTAGCGCCAAGGTGTTATTGCGTAACGATAAAGTGGTGGCTGCTTATTCTGATTGTGATTAATAATTAGATAAAAAAACAGACCTTACCTGATTGAGGGTAGGGTCTGTTCGTTTTGCCTTTAGATTACTTTCGGGCTTGGGCTTCTTTGATTAATTCTTCCAACAAGTTTTTACCAACTTTGTCTTTTTGAACTATTCTGGCGATGCTGTTGGTCGTGGCGCCATGTTGTAGCATCTTGACCATAACTGCTCTTGCCGCATCTTTGTCTTTGCATACTTCAAAGTAGTAAAAATGAAAGAACAAATTGTGGAAGCAATTGTAACCATGCCAATCTTCGGCGTTTACATTGGCTCCTTTGTCTATCATCTTCATGGCTACACTCCACATTTGCTTATCGGTTGCTATTTGCAAATAGGGCAGTTCTCCGCCAAGAGGATTGTCTAGTTTACCTTTTAAATCAGCGCCGTCTTCTATGGCTTGAAGTGCTATGGCAATATTTTCTTCATCGCTATAGTGCCAGTTTTCTTGTGCTTTAAATTTTTCGCTTTGTTGATAATGACTGAGAGCATTTACAAGAAGCTGCTCGGGTTTTAAGTTTGTTTTTTCCATAAGGCTTAAAAATTTTTAATTAATAATACCTCAGACGGAATGTCTGAATTTTTTTACTCAATTATATATAAATACTTATATTTTGTAGCGCTATTTTAGAAACTTTTGCTCTTTTGTCAAGTTTTTTTGTCGTGAAAGCCGATTTTAATTTGGCATAAAAGTTAATTTAGGCTTGCATTGTCAAAATATTGTACCTAAATAATCTTAAGATTTAGATTGTAATGTTTTATTGTATGGTTTGATGATATGACTACCACAGCTGACTACTATGAAGTTTTGGGCGTGACCAAAACTGCTTCAGGGGATGAAATCAAAAAGGCTTATCGTAAATTGGCAATGCAATATCACCCTGACAGAAACCAAGGTAATAAAGAGGCGGAAACTAAGTTTAAGGAAATTAACGAAGCGTATGAAATCTTAAAAGATGAACAAAAACGTGCGGCATACGATCGTTACGGTCATCAGGCTTTTACCAGCGGTATGGGTGGTGCAGGCGCTAATCCGTTTAATGGATTTGACTTTACCGGTGCAGGTTTTGCTGATGTCTTTTCTGACATCTTTTCTGAATTTACGGGGCAGGGACGTGCAAGACAACGCTCTTATGCCGAACGTGGCGAAGATATTCGTTATGATGTTGCATTGACTTTGGAAGAGGCTTATGTCGGCTTAGAAAAAGAAATCAATATCACAACTTCTAAAGAATGTGATGCTTGTCATGGGCATGGTACGGCTGATGGTAAAGAACCTCCGGTTTGTGCAACTTGCGGCGGTACTGGTAGAGTCAGAACTCAACAAGGCGGTTTCTTTGTTTTTGAAACAACGTGTCCGCAATGTCGTGGTACGGGACGTGTGGTAACCGATAAATGTAAAAAATGCCGTGGCACGGGTAAGGAAAAACTTGAGAAATCTCTTAACATCAAAATTCCAGCCGGTATTGAAAATGGTACACGTATGAGAGTTTCCGGTGAAGGTGAAGTCGGTAAGCGTGGCGGACCTAAAGGTGATTTATATGTTTTCATTACCGTTAAAAGACATAAAACTTACGAACGTGACGGGGCAGATTTATTCACGGTTTCTCCGATATCCATGTCTATGGCTGCTATGGGCGGACAATTTAAGCTCAAAGGGATTGATGGTGAGGAAATTAACGTGGAGGTTAAGCCGGGTACTCAACCTAATGATAAACTGCGTATCAAAGGTAAAGGCATGCGCTATATGAATTCGGATAAACGTGGTGATTTGTTTGTTGAATTCAAAGTGGTTATTCCAACTAAGTTATCCGACGCGCAGAAAGAATGTTTGAAACAATTTGATGCGGCGGCTCCCGAAGAAGAAAAGAGCTTTTGGAACAAATTGTTCGGTTAATCTCTGATTTTATTCAATTCAGCGCTTCGTTAGAGGCGCTTTTTTTGTGTGTGATTTAAAGAGTTGTTATGTATTATGTTTGACTTTGCGTTCCTTTTAAAGTATAATTACTTCATATTATTGCGGAGGCGATTATGAGTGATGAATATAAAATTTTTGTAGATGAAAGTTTAGACATTTCTGATGCGCAACGTCAAGAAGTGCAAGAAGGTTTATCATCACTCAAAACATGGTTAACCCAAAGGCGTCAGTTTGCTAAAAATGCCGACGGAGAACCTGATTATCAACAGGCGATTGATAATCTTAGCCAAACGAAAGTCTTTATTACCGAAAAAGGTGTTGATCGTTTGATTGATGCGGTTGAAAGTGGTGAACTCCACTTGACCGATAAATTTGTTCAGGCTTTGGGCGGAAAAGATAAGGCTATGGCGCATCTTCATAAATTAAGCGCTCAGCAAGGCGACAATAATATCGCATTTAATACGCTCGGTATTATTAAAGAACCTACTGTCTTTCTTAATCTCAAAAACTATGAACAAAATAAAGGGCATATTGAGTTGCGCTCTATCTCCAGCTTGGTTACGCACGAAGCAACTCATGCTTTAGGACTTAAATTTAGTGAAAATATGGCCAATGTTATCGTTGGTAAAGAAGTTAATGATGGCGTAGAGTACAGCAAATATCGTGATAGCGGAAAAGAAGTTTATGCTAGAGTTATGCAACTGCGACATGATTTAAAACTTGATCCTGAGCATGAATTTAGTTTAGACGATGTTACGAAAATGCGTCAAGATTGTATGGAAAAGCGCCAAAACTATCAAAAAGTTGAAGGAAAAGCTGCTCCGGAAAATTTGGATACAATGTTGTTTGAGCGTTATTCCGACGAGCAAATTCAATATCTGCTGAATGCAACTTCCGAGATTTTACCGCAGCAAGATAATTCTTTAGATCGCTATCAGTTGGCGGATGCGATGAAAAGAGATTATGCTAAGTCGCAAGCCGAACTCAGAGTTAAATCGCAACTTTATAAAACTGATGCTAATCAGATATTATTGGCGGATAGTCAAAAAGAAAACGCTCCTAAAGTTAATAATCTGTCGCAAACAATATTGCAAAGAAAACTTCAAGAGCGTTATTATTCCTAAACGAACTAAAATTCAGCTATTTTCTTTTCGGCTTTTGCTTAAAACTGCCATCTGATTTCTTTTTGAAACTATAAGGCTCGTAATTGGTGCCTTTATTTTCTTTGCGGCTGAATTTTACGCTTTTTTGACGAGCAAAATCTTTGCGTTCTTTGTCATTTTTAAGAGATGTAGGCTTATGTTTTGGGGAGAATTTCGGCTTTTTAACAATAACTTCCACACCGTTTTCAAAGAAGGTTGTTGTATCTTTTGCTTCTGAAACAGTTCTTCCTTTCGGCATTTGGATTTTCTTTTTGCCAAATTTTTCATCTGCCTTCATAACAGTCGCAATAGATGGCGCCGCCGGATTTTTCTTCTTTTCTACAGAAAAGCCAAATTTGCCGATTTTACGTCCTAAAGTGTAATAAAAGCCATGCGCATACGCTAATAATCCGGCTTTTTCCAAATCTAACGCACCGTTTTCATCTATATATTTATCATCCACGTTTACAGCCACAACTTCTGCCAAAAACATATCATGAGTGCCAAAAGGGCGAACTTCCAACACTTTACATTCCATAGACACAGGGCATTCGGCGATTTGCGGTGCTTTGACTTTTGAGCAAGGTTCGGCGGTTAAACCGGTTAACGCAAATTTATCTAAATCTCTACCCGACTTTACGCCAACCGTATCTGTTGCTTCCGCAATTTTCCATGTCGGCAAATTGATGGTGAATTCTTTGTTTTGGCTGATTAACTCATGCGTATAACGGCTCGGTCTTAATGATACATAAGTCAATACCGGATCAGAACAAATAATTCCCGTCCACGCGGCAGTCATTACGTTTGGATGTTCCATATTTCCGGATCCGATTAATGCCGGCGGAAGAGGGGATAACATTGTTCCCGGTTGCCATGTTTGCTTGCTCATTTTATTTTCCTTCTCACTGATTGTTTTATTGCCGCGGAGTATAGCAGATTGTTTGTATTTGTAAAGAGGTGAAAATAAAAAATCCGTTTGTTTTTCTTCTTGCCGAATTTGTGTTTTGACCTCTTGATGATAAAGAAAAAGCGTTCCTTTGCAGAAACGCTTTCCTCTCTATCTTAGGTTGCTTTTTTATTTTTTCTCCAAGTTTTGTAACAACTTGTTGATTAAGCGAACACCGAAACCACTTGCTCCCTTAGGATATAATGGTTTGGGTTTACCAAACATATCCATACCGGCAATATCCAAGTGCGCCCACGGAGTTTTGTTTGGCAAAAACTCTTCCAAGAAGCATGCGGCGGTAATGGAACCGGCGGCTCTGCCGTCTGATATATTCTTAACATCAGCCATGTCAGACTTTATCAATTTACGATAACCGTCCGTCATCGGGAAACGCCATAATTCTTCACCAGATTGTTCGCCCGAGATACTCAATAATTCTGACAAACAATCATCATTACTGAATAAGCCTGCCATTTCACTACCCAACGCAACCACAATCGCACCGGTTAATGTTGCCAAATCCACAATGCGTTCCGGCTTATATTCTCTTTCAACATAGGTCAAGCAATCGCCCAGAACCAATCTTCCTTCCGCATCCGTATTCAATATTTCAACAGTTTTACCCGATAGGGAGGTCACAATATCTCCGGGGCGGGTGGCTGTTCCTGACGGCATATTTTCCACTAAACCTACAATACCCACAATATTTAACTTCAATTTCTGTTGAGTGGCTGCTTTCAAACTAGATACAACCACAGCAGAGCCTGCCATGTCTTGTTTCATATCCCACATGCCGGCTGCAGGTTTAATGGATATACCACCGGAATCAAAGGTTACACCTTTACCGACCAATGCAATATCATAGCCTTTTTTGCTCTTGTTGCCGTTATATTCCAAAATTGCCACATATGGACTGTTGGCTGAACCTTGAGCCACGGACAATAACATATTGAAACCTTCTTTTTTCAACTGTTCTTTGTCTTTTAAGATAACCTTTAAGCCCAAATGTTCCAAACGCTTGATGTCTTTCGCATAAACTTCCGGCGTTAACTCGTTTGACGGTTCATTGGTCAAATCGCGCGCATATCTGACGGCATTGGCCAGAGCGGCGCTCTTTTCATAATCTTTCTTATCCAACTTGTCTTTGGCAACGAAATTTAATGTTTCCAATCTCGGAAATTCATCAGCTTTCTTTGTCGTGCGGTATTTATCAAAGCTATATGATGACAATTCCACACCTAAACCCATATTAGAAGCGATGTCTTTGGCTTCAAAGTCTGTTTTCGGCAAGTGTCTTGCAAAAATTGTCGCAGATTTGAAGTTTTTTATCTGATTATACAATCTTCCACCTAAAGTTTGCAATGTTACGGGGGTGGCTGTATTTGAAATTCGTAACAAAACAACCACGTCTTTGCCGTTATTTAAGACTAAGATGTCTTCTTTCTTTTCTCTACCTTCATCAGCTTTAGCAACTAAATCTTTCAGACGATTAAAGGTTGAACGATCAATAATGCCGCCGGTAACGCCATAGTTTAAGGCTTCCTCTTTGGTTGCCAACAAAACTTTGACTTCGGTTTCTTTAGCCGAGCGGTTAAATGTAATTTCTGTCATGGTTTTCTCCTTTTCTTTAATCTCGGTTATTTTGCGTCTTTATTAGTGAATAAAGTCTTAAAATTATGGGCTTGACTTTGCTTTTTATGGTGCTAATGTCTGAAAAATGTTGTTATCGCAGAGATTTTTTTATTTGTGAGGATGTTATGAGCGGAATTTTTAAGGCTGATGAGGCTAATATATGTCAGGCGGCGGAACTTATCAAGGGAGGTAAACTCGTCGCATTTCCGACGGAAACGGTTTATGGGTTAGGTGCCAGCGTTTATGACGCACACGCCGTAGCCGGAATTTTTGCAGCTAAAGGGCGTCCGTCGTTTAATCCGCTGATTTCGCATATCGCTGAACCGGCACAATTGGCGGAATATGCCAAAGCTGATGAAAGAGCTTTGTTCTTGGCTAAAAAGTTTTGGCCGGGGCCTCTTACCTTTGTTCTGCCTCGATTAGATGAAAATCCGGCACTTGATTTGGTTTGTGCAGGGCTTAAGACCATTACCGTGCGTTGTCCGAAACATCCTGTTGCTTTAGAACTTATCCGCAAATCAGGTGTACCGATTGCCGCTCCTTCCGCAAATCGCTCGCAAACTATATCGCCAACTACAGCAGAAGCTGTTTATGAAAGTTTGGGCGACAATGTGGATATGATTTTGGACGGTGGCGCTTGTGAAGTCGGCGTTGAATCGACTATTTTGGATTTAACCACGTCTCAAGCTGTTTTATTACGAGCAGGGGGCATTACCAAAGAAGAACTTGAAGAGGCGCTTAACGAACCGGTGGCTATTTCTGACGGAAACCCAAACCGTCCAACTTCTCCGGGGCAGCTTTTGAAGCACTACGCGCCTTCTAAAAAGTTACGTATTAACGCTACAGAGCGCCAAGATGGTGAGTTATTTATCGGGTTTGGGCCGGAATATGATTGGGCAGAAATGAATTTGAGTCCTAAAGGGGATTTACGTGAGGCAGCTGCTCATTTGTTTGCTTATATGCGTGAGGCTGATAAAAATCCCAACTTCTCTCGTTTGGCTATGGCTCCAATTCCATTTGAAGGGTTAGGGCTCGCTATTAATGACCGAATTAAACGTGCCGCACGTTAATATATATTTGTTTTTTGCTCTAAAAATAAAGCGCTTCATTATTAATGAGGCGCTTTTTTGATGAGTTTTTTGTTTCTTAACCTTTTACTTGAATATTTTCTTTTATTTTATTGATTTTGTTTTCTATTCTGGCTTTTCCTTTTTCTTTCATATCGTTAAATTCTTGTACCAAAGAACCTCGATATTCCACAGCCCACGCTACCATTGAATCTATCACTGGCTTCAGGTTATAACCAAGATTGGTTAAGGTGTAATCTACACGTGGCGGAATTTGAGCATATACCTTCCGCTTTAATATACCGTTTTCTTCCAACATACGCAAATTTGAAGTCAATACTTTCTGCGTAATGTTACCTAAGTCCTTTTTTAATTCGCCAAAGCGTTTCGTCCCGTCCATTAAACTTTCTATAATCTGTACTTTCCAACGGTCGCCAAGCATTTTTATTGTGGTTTCCGCAAGACTTAGAGAAACTTCTTCCATTTTTACGGCTCCTTTCTTGTTTTCTAAGTAAATTTATAAAACCTGCTTCAGATTGACAAGGAATTTTTGTAATTAATGCAATGTTTTTTATGGTTTTATTTTATTGTGACAATTTTGTTACAAATAGGGGAAAATTGCGCTTTTTTGTTGATTTTTGCTAAAAAATGTAGTATACTCTCAACATATACGTATATATGGGTGGAGCTGATTTTATGTATTTATTGATGTTACTTGCGACGTTTATGGCGTCAATCTATGGATACAACCTTTCCGCGCGTCCCGATTATGATAGGGATATTGCGCGAAAGAAAGCTGCTGCCGTTGTTTATAAATTCCTTATTCACCATAATACCTTAAAAAAATACGCCATAGATATTAATCTGGGTGTTCATGTCGGCGAAGGGGTGGAATGGGTCTTACCCAATGATATGTTTTATGCTGATTTTGAGGCTTCGGAAGCTCAAGATAATGAGGATATTCATACTTTCTTCGTTAATGGCGGTGATAAAAGAATTATTTTTCTTCGCGCTAAAGACAAAAAAGGTTCTGCAAATGTTGGGGGACGCGATTATCTAAATGCCGGAAGACAAATGTATAATGGAGATGAAATGGCTTCTAAAATTATTTGTCTTGATAAACCTATGAACGAAACAGATAGTAAAAATTGTACGCCGACTACCGATGCCGATGGGAATATTACCAATACTTGTTGTGACTTAGCAAAAGGTGGACGGTATTTGGTTTCATATAAAAAACTAGATGCACGTTGGATTAATCGAATTACGGGGGAGGTTTCTATTGATTTTGTTAACGCCCTTAATAAAAAACTTTATTATGAACGTTTGGGGGTTATTCACTGGGGAAAAGGTGCTGAAACTAATAGGGAAGGCTGGAACTTTAAAGGAAAAATAAATTTTATTCCAGTTTTTGCTGACGATATGGAAAAATGGGATCAAGAACATGCTGATTCCGGTCGTGATTCATATCCGGTTGAACGAAGAAATCGCGCTTATTGGGAGATGCCTAAGTGGATATTTGATGAGCATTTCTTCAAAGATAAAGATGGTAATGATTTGTGTAACAAACAACAACCTTGTATTTTTAAAATTGAGAGTTTTTAGTTATAAAAGGAGGCAAGATTATGAGTAAGTTATTTAATAAGTCAGAACAGCGCGGTACGCTTCTTGTTGAAGCGCTCGCAATGCTGGGACTGATTGCCATGGTTACGCCAACCCTTTATAAGAAATCTGCTGAACGATTGCAAGAAATTCAGGATATTAACTCTGCTTCTCAAGCACGAACCATGGGTAATGTTATGGATGCATTTATCCGACAAAACTTTGCGGGATTAATGAGTTCTGCGGCCGAGGTTAGCAATAGTACGTTAGTTATCGAATTTGAAGATAATCAACCGGGAAATGATGTCTTTCGTGTCGGATATTCCAGTTATTTACCTTATGGTTATAAACCTAATGAGATCCGTGGCTATGATATGCCTAAAGTTTATGTTCACCGTGATAACAGTACTTTGGTTTCTTATGTCCTTTATCCGAAAATTATTGACTTGGGTAGCAAACGAGCTGCCCGTATGGCTTCTCTTGTGGGAGCGAATGGTGGTGTTATTACTGAGCTGGGAGAGGCCAAAGGTACTGGTGGTGCTTGGTTCCTTGATAGTTCAATGGTTAATGATTTAAATTTTGACTCTTCGTCTATGACTGAAAATTCTCTTATTATTACATCTAACGAACCGGTGTCGATGAGTTATGATGATAGTATGAAATATTTATATCGTGTACCACCGGATAACTATGAAGATCCTGCAGAGTATTACCATAATACCATGGTGACAGATCTCTATTTGGGCGGGCATGCTTCGCCTGGTGATGATCAGCCTCGTTCTGACTATTACTATTCTATCTTTAACGTAAAGAAAATGACAATGAATACGGACTGTAATCGTGCGTTTATTGGTGAAGATATTTCTTCAGGTATTACCGCTTGCGATCCGAATGTCGCCGATTTATATATTGGTAAACCTTTCAGCAAAACTTTGGTTGATTCTCCTTATGATCAAAAACTTGAAGCCAATAATGGTGCGGCTTGGATTTATGGTAACTTGGCTGCTTTGAGTGAAAGTTTCCAATTGTTCCGTGAAGAAGCCCTCTATGACGGTAATGTTAAGGATACTTTAGGGTATGATGCCGACATGGAGAGAACTGCCGATGGTTGGGACGTTTTGCAATTTGCTCGTATGAATAGCTCGGGAACAGATGAGGAAGTGGTTGTTTTCCGTGCAGAAAACAAAGAAGATGCTGAACGTGTTTCTATGATGGACGAATTCGTTCAGGTTAAACGCAGAACAGACTCTTCTAATATTACTGACTTTTTAGTCGGTGAATCTTCCGGTATCGGAGGTGAGGGCGCTTTAATTCAGGCTTTCAGATCTAATAACTTAAATGAAGTTCATATTAACCAAAATTCAGTTTCTTCCGTTACTGAAATTAACCGTCAGGGCGGTACTGTTTATATTAACGGCGGGTCTACTACTTCTACCAATATGTTAACTTATATTAACGATATGGGTGGAAACCTTTATGCCGGTCATGATGGTGGTTGGTTGATGGGACAAGGTGCCGATAGTAGTGCTCGCGTTCACTTGTTAGCTAATGTTAACAGCTCGGGTACTGATAATCGTATCTTTACGGTTGGACATGATGTTAACAATAATTCCGGCGCTATTGGTACCGCTTATAATACAAACCATATGATTTATGCCGACACAGATAAAATTTCTTTACGTGGCGGCGGTATCCGTGTTTATAGCGAAGAAGGTTATACCGGTGCTGAAGCAGGGCAAATCGCTTTCCAACCTACTGTTAATAACGCTATTAAAAATGAATATGCGGATTTATCTGGTACAGAGTTGGAGCATTTGACAACTATTGCTTCAAAGTTTACTGATATTATGGGTAGAACTTATATGGGTAATAAAAATATGAGTTCTAATGCTTCCAGCGATGGGCAATATACTCGTAACGAGTTCACTTTGGGTGTTGCCGGTTCAGCTTGGGTTGATGAATTGTTATGGGCGCGTAAAGCTTGGTTGAAACAGGCCGGTATGCAAGAACTTCACGCCGGTTTTGAATCTTACTCGCAATTTGTTAACGCTCCGCAAACAGCTTGGTTAAACGCTTATGATGATATGGTTGTTATTCGTAATATGACTAAGGGCGGAACTAATGACTCTCGCGGTGATATGAATCTTGGTAAGAACGATTTGATGTTCTTGGCTGATTCTACAAAAGTCTTAATTAATGATACCGCAGGTGCTTGGGCTGCTTTTGAAGACGGTAGTGCTCGTGTCGGAGCAGGGGATCCGGCTACCGGAGCGCTCAAGAACTACTTTATGGCTGATACTGTTGGCGGAGATGGTTCTGCAAACGTTGTCGGTTCTACTTTGGTTAATCTTTATACTATTAATGATAAAGTTTCCAGCGTTGTTGATATTCAACGTGAAGCTATGCGTTTTGGTGGTCATTGGTCTTCTTCTTATGCTAACAGAATTGATGCTAAGACCGGTACATTTACCATCAAGACAAAAGATGTTAGCTCAACAGATGAAGATGAAGGCGCTCAGTTCTATGCTGATGCTGATAAAATCAGAACAAGATGGGTTGATTTTCAAGTAGAAGATGATTCTAGCCTTGTTCGCTTTAAGGTTGCTCCAAATATGGATCCTGACAGTGACGTCAGCGAGGCAAATGTTCAAGTTAACGGTTCATTCCATGTTACCGGTAATGAAGTTATCCATATTGCTTCTAATTCGTCTAATGCTGTTGGCACTGCAGACAATGATCATGCAATGTTTGAAATTGATCCTGAGTACATTCAAGTTTGGGCTAAAGATACCGATGGAAACTACGCTCCCGGAGGATCTTCAGCTGGTGGATACTATGCAATGTTGAAGATTAATCCGACTGATGTTCGCGGTAATTCCAGCAGTATTGATGATACTCGTGAAGCTTCTATCTATATCCGTAAAGGCGCTATTGAATTAGAAGAAAGTTATAATGCTAATGGCGGTTCTTCTTCTACATTTGCTGCAGATGAGGGATTTGGATATATTAAAGCAAACAGATTTGTTTCTAATACTAATGAAACTGTTCCTGAAATTGCCGGAAAGACAGACAGAGGAACAATGTATGATCAATATATGGTTAATCCGGCATATACTTCCGTAATGCACGATATTAAATTAACCACTCGAGGCGGCGCACGTTTGAGCGATATTTTGCCTGACTTTATTCTTAAGGGGGTTTATAACATTTCAAATGACTTTATAGAAGGTTCTAAGACTAAGAGAATTTCTTGGAGTTGTGGCCCTAATTGTACTGCACAAGGTTATGTTCCTATAACTGAAGAAGTGGCTTGGGCTGATCCTTATGTCGGACGTATTCCTTATGCTCTTTGTCCTCCGGGATATAAGAATATGGCAACCTTAATTCCTGTATCCTTTAATATGGGGCAGGCAGGTGAAATTATTCAAGCAAGTAAGTTTGCTTCATATAAGAGTGATGTTGGCGCGGATAAACGTTGGTTTGTTAACCCAGCTGCTCGTCAAGCTGCCATTTTGAAAAATGCGATGAATATGACGGGTGTTGATTTGAACAATGCTATTATCTATCCAGGTATGGAAGAAGTCAGCAGTTTGATTTATAATGGTATTTATCAAGATGAAAATACTCACAGTTCGTTCTTATCGCAAACATTGACACGTACCGAAGGTTGGTATTTGGGATTAAAGGCTTATTATACTAACTCCGCTGCTACTGAAACTGACTCTTATTTGAAGCCAGAATCTAGCGGTACGTCTGCTCAAAACTTGTATGGTTACACATATAGTAAAGATGGTTCTGATAAATATTCAGTAGCTCAACCTCTCTATTTCCAACAAAACACTTGGTTAAAGACATCTCTTGATCCATATGAAGAAGGATGGCATGGTCGTATCGGTTTCATCTATGATACAGACTATTATGATTTAGGTTCCGGTGCCGGTAATGAAGGTATGGTTTCTAATAATAACCAAGATGGTTATAATGATAGTAGTAATGTTAACCCGATGTTCAAAGGTAGCTTTGTCTGGAACTTATTCCCAGTACCAACAAATACGTTGGAAGGGCATGCTACAGTTTATTGTTACTTTGACAGAACAGCATTCAAAGATGGAGATTGGGCTGATAAGGTAGATCAGATTGATCAATTAGGTTCTTACCGCGATCCTGAGAGCAAGTCTTCCGGTGGTAACGATGCTTACCTCAAGCGTTTACATGATCCGTCGTTAAAATATTCGGATCCATGGTAATCATCTTTACCAAACAATTAAAGAGGAAGGTCTTAAATCTTCCTCTTTTTTTTATACTTTTGGTTAGGTCGTTTTTTTATTTATCCAGCATATCTATGACTATATGCAAAAAAAAGTTATATTAATTTACAAGCCTAAAGGTATTAATTTCTGTTTATAAGTTGTTAATAGCCTTTGATAACTTTTTTTTCACCGCTTATTCTCTGCTCATAATGTAATAATTTTATGTTTAAAGGATATAAAGATGGATATCTGTGAAAGTATCAGTAATCTGGCTTATCTTTCCGGTATTGAGTTGCAAGCAACTATTGAGGAAAAGGTCGGATTACTTAAGGCTATGGATATTCTCGATCAGAACTTTGATTATAATACTCAAGACACTGATAAACAGACAGAAAATTTACGTCTTATCGAGAAAATTATTGATGAGAAGAAAAACGCTAATTTCATCAATATTGTACACCATATTCCTATTTTAAGGCAAAACAAAGTTCCTTCTATGGAAATTTCTTTGCCGGATGGCGTGAAAAAGTTAAAATGGAACTTTTATGAAGATGAAGACCCCAAGAAATATTATAAAGGGGAAATTATTATTGATGATTCCGAAAAGTTTTATAGCGGTGAAGTGGCTATTGATGATTTGGAAAGAGTTGAAAATAACGGTGATGAAGTAGAACGCCAGATAAACGGAGTGACTTATCGTAAGTATCGCTTTAAGTTTCCGTTTGATGTGCGACTCGGCTATCATAATGTTGTCTTTTCTTATGTGAATCAAAATGGCGAGGAAGTTACACAAAAGACCAGCCTTATTTCTGCTCCTGAAAAATGCTACGATGGATTTGGTATTCGTGAAGGAAAGAAAACTTGGGGTGTGCCTGTGCAACTCTATGAACAAGTCAGCGAAAATAACCTTGGTATCGGTAATTATGGAGATTTGGCGCAACTTGGTTATATCTTAGGTAAACATGGAGCAGGGCTTATCGGTGTTAATCCGCTTCACGCGGCTCATGATGATAGACCGGAAATTGCTTCTCCATATAGTCCGGATAGCCGTATGTTCTTTAACTATCTTTATCTTGATGTTACGGCTATCAATGAGTTCAAAAACTCCCAAGCGGTTCGCGACTATTATAACAGTCCGGAATTTCAGGAAAAAATAAGACTTAATCGTCGTCGGGCTTATGTTGACTACACCACTACGCAAGAATTAGTGGACGATATTTTGCATCGGTGCTTTGATGAGTTCCGTTTCTCTCCTTTAAGTGAGGAAGCTCGCAATCGTTTTAATGTTTATTGCGCAGATCAAGGCGATAATTTGGAAATGTTTGCAACTTTTAGAGCTCTTTCTAAACACTTTGCAAAACAAAATCCAACACCTGCTGGGTGGCAGGATTGGCCGGCTGCTTATAGAGATAATCCTAATTCGCCTGAAATTGTTGCTTTCAGAAATCAACATCGGGCAGAAATTGATTTCTATAAATATACACAATGGCAATGTGAAATCCAACTGCAACATGTTAAAGATACTTGTCTTAATTCTGGTATGCAAATCGGACTTTATATGGATAACGCAGTTGGGGTTCATCCAAGAGGTTTTGAAGCGTGGTATTACCGCGACAATTATATCAAAGGTACGGCAGGGGCTGCTCCGGATATCTTGTCTAAAAACGGACAACGTTGGTACTTGCTTGGATATAATCCAATGAAACTGCAAGAGCAGGGGTATGAACCTTATCGTAAAATTATTGAAGCTAATATGCGCTATGCCGGTTGTTTGCGTATTGACCACGTGTTACAACTTCATCGTTTGTATATATTCCCAGAAAATGCGGAAACCGGAAACTACATCTACTACAACGTTAAAGAGTTAATGGCGATTGTAGCTTTGGAAAGTCATCGCAATAAGACTTTGGTTATCGGTGAAGATTTGGGTAATGCAACCGAAGAAATTAAACGCGGTATGGAAGATTTTGGTATTCTTTCTTATAAAGTGCTTCCATTTGAACGTCGGGATGATATGTATAATTCTATGAAACATCCTGACGAATATCCGCAAATGTCGGTTTGCTCTCCATCTACGCATGATACGCCTCCGTTGTCAAGCCAATGGAATGTTCAACATGTTTGGCAGCAAAAGCTCTTGGGTATTCTTTCTGACAAACAAGCTGATGATACATTTGAACAATATGCTTCTCAACGTGAAGGTTTGAACTGGATTTTAGAGCATTATGGTATTTGGAATGAAGTTGGCGGTAAGGCTGTTGAGCATCCACGTGAAGATGCCAATAATATTCCGGATAAATATGTTCAAGCGGTTACAACATTCTTGGCTCGTTCTAACTCGGCTATTATGCTGATGCCGTTCTCGGATATCTTTGGTCAACGCGAAATGGGAAATATCCCAGGTATTTCCGAATTGGAATGGTCTAAACAGAATCCGTTACAGTCTGTATATGGAAATATTGCTTATCCAAACTGGCGTAAAAAAATGCATATTCCGGTGGAACATATTGAAGATGTTGAAATGTTCCGCGAAGTTGCTCAGATTTTAGGTAAATACAGACCGGACGGCAATAACGGAAAAGGGCGTTATTATCAGTTTGAACGCTTGGGCAATAATAATGCCTCTACAATTGACTTTGAAAAGTTCAAACGTATTCACGACATTATTAAATATAAAGAAGCTTATCGTATGGAGCAATTGTTACAGAATCGATATAGTCAGGCTTATAAAAATCGCTTAACTAACAGATTTGAAACAAATAAAACTCGTTATGATAATATGATACAAGCTTGGGCTAAGCATAAAAAAGCTCACGGATTGTAATTTGTCTGTCTTTTATAGTGCAGAAAGGAGTCTCAAAGGCTCCTTTTTGTATTTTAAAGATGCTTTTATAATGTAGAATACTCTATCTTGGGGAAAATTAACTCTATTTTAATGACAGACACATAAAACTGACTTTAGTATGTATATGTTAAGTTATTGATATTTTCAGAAGGCGTTGCTATGGAAAACAAACAGAAGGTTAGGGCTATTTTTCAAATTGGTGGATGGCTCGCCTTTATTATGTTGGGGTATTTAGGTATTCGCAGTTATAAACTTTCAGTAGAGAAACTGAAAACTAATACTTGTATTGAGGAAATAGAAACTCTTTCCAGAAATATTCAGATGTATTTTCAAAGTCAGCGCGATTATGGTGAATTTAATTACAAGCAAGCTGTTGACTTTAAGTTAATTCCACAGAGTATGTTTCGCCAAGGTTTTAAAGAGGCTACCAACGCTTACTTGGGCGGAGTTGATTTCTTTTATTCGTCTTTTGCTACATTTAATGATAAAAAATCTTTTGAAATTTCTTTTCAGGGGTTAAGTAGTTATGCGTGTCGAGAATTGGTGCGTATGAACTGGGATAGCAGCGATATGACGAATCTTATTGCCGTTGGTGGGTATTCTGTTCCTACGCCGTCTGGGGTATTGGATGATATTTATCCAACGACACCTCAAGCTGAAATAAAATCTCGCAATATTTTCAAAGCAAATGAAGCTCCGTACGTGGCTATTGAAAAATTAGAAAGTATTTGTGATTGCAGCGAAAATGTTTGTAGTGTGGTGTGGAAATTCCGCTAAACCACTTTTTTACTTGCAAATTTTATCTTTCGTGATATAAAAAGACGAATTTTGACATTGTTTTTAATGTTTGTACGTAATTTTTTCAAATGGATTTTTTATGATGACAGAAGAAGTTAGTGAACAAAGACAGAGCCGCTTAAATAAGCTCGCTAAGTTACAAGATATGGGGTATAATCCATATCCGTATCGTTTTCAACCGGATAGCTATGCTCAACCGTTACAAGAGAAATATAAAGATTTGGCAAACGGCGAAAATACTGAAGACAGAGTGACTGTTGCCGGTCGCGCTATGGCTGTTCGTAACGATGGGATGTTTATTGATTTGAAAGATAAAACCGGTAACATTCAAATCTTCTGCCATAAATCTCACTTGAATGAAGACAATCTTAAACTCTTGAAATGCTTGGATATTGGCGACATTATCGGTGTTTCTGGTTTTATTCGCAGGACACCGCGTGGCGAACTTTCCGTTGCTGCAGAAAAGTTTGATATTATTGCAAAATCTTTGGAACCATTACCAGAAAAATTCCATGGTTTGACTGATGTGGAAACTCGTTATCGCAAACGCTATGTTGATTTGATTATCAATGATGAAGCTAAACAAATCTTATTAACTCGTTGCAAAATCGTTTCTGCTGTGCGTGAATTCTTTAATCAAAATGAATTTTTGGAAGTTGAAACACCGACTTTCCACCCAATTATGGGCGGGGCTAATGCTAAACCGTTTGTAACGCACTATAACGCTTTGGATAATGATTTTTATTTACGTGTTGCTACTGAACTCTATTTGAAAAAATTAGTTGTCGGCGGTATTGATAGAGTATTTGAAATCGGTAAGAACTATCGTAATGAAGGTATTGATAAGAATCACGTGCCGGAATTTACAGGTCTTGAAGCTTATATGGCTTATGGCGATTACAACGATATGGCTGATTTGATTTATAGATTGGTACGCTTTGTCGTTAATAAAGTTTTTGGAACGGATACTTTAGTTTTAGATGGTCATGAAATTGACTTCTCTAAACCTTTCCCGAAAGTTTCTATTATTGACTTGATTAAGCGTGAAACAGGCGCTGATTTCTTGAGCGTTGAAACTGTTGAAGACGCACGTGCTTTGGCTAAATCTGTTGGTGTTGATGCTGATCACTGCTCAAACTGGGGCAAGGTGGTTCAAGAAGTATTTGATGAAAAAGTTGAAGCTACCTTGATTGAACCAATTCATGTTTCCGATATGCCGAAAGATATTTCTCCTTTGGCAAAGACTCATCGCGACAATCCTCGTTTGGTTGAACACTTTGATACATATTTGCTCGGTATGGAATTGGGGTGCGCTTATTCTGAACTTTCTAACCCATTGGAACAATTGGAACGTTTCAAGGCGCAGATGGCTGAACGTGAAAACGGTGATGATGAAGCTCAGATGCTTGACGAAAGCTTTATTGATGCGCTTTCATATGGTTTTGTTCCGACAACCGGTATGGGGATGGGCATGGATAGATTAGCTAAACTTTTAACAGGGGCGGCTACTCTTCGTGATGTAATTCTCTTCCCAACTCTGAAGAAAACGAAATAATGGATTGTTTTTAAAATAAAAAAGCCTGACTGTGAAGTCGGGCTTTTTTTTGTGTTTGAAAAGAAATTACAGCTTCTTGTATAATCTCTTTTTACTTTCTTTTAACAAGAATTCTGCCTTGTCTTGCGGTATCAATTTCTGATTACGCAAATTTTCCAACATTAATAGAATCTCTAATTCCAGACTAATTCGCATTTTTTGCTTATTGCGTTTAATTTCACGCAACAGATGAAAGAGTTGGAATATAGACGTCAGATTTTTGTTGGGAACGCTGATTTTTTTACCGAAAAATTTTACAGTTTTATTCATCAGCTTTAATTTGTAATGTTTGCGCAAGTAGTGATCCGCCTCGCGTATTTGCGAATTAACGCGGATGATGTCGTCAATCGGCTCTTGGAAGGTTCCTGCGTATTTGATGCAACGTTCCAAAATACTTGCCAGCTCGTGGAACATCATTTCATTTTGAGCAATTCCTTTACCATTCATTATTTTAGCGGCTTCAGTTAAACTTTCTTCCACCACATAGTAATAAGAAATTAATTCGGGAGCTTGCTTTTTGACAGAGCGTTCTAATCGCAAAGACTGACGCTTGGTGGTACTCCAGATTATTGTACTTCCTGCCGGCAGTATCTTTTTCACAGACTGGATGTTTTCTCCGGTGTTGCGTCCGTTAGGTGCTAAACTTATATCTGTTTCCGGCACACCTAATTTACAACAAACAGACGCCAGTAGTTCTGCTTCACTCCTGTCGTGAGTGTGTTTACTCAACAAACCTTTACCTCCGACACATAATATTGCCGGATGATAACCGTGTTGTTGGTATATTCTGTAATACAACCATGTTGCCCAAAATGCTGATGTTGGATCGTCGTCAATGGCAATCACATAATCCGCACGGACTACTTTGTTTTTAGAATCGATGCAATTTGTTTTGATACACAATGCATCATAAATCACTTCGGCCGCTTCCATGGAGCGTTCAAATCTTCCTGTATTCATACTAATTTATATTTATAAGTTTGACATAAAAATTTTTTTAGTGCTTTACAAAATACGCTATTTTTGTCTATTAGTCAACCGTTATTATGGATTTTTTTCAATTTGTTTGGTGATTAAATGTTTTTTTACTTGTTTGTTTTGGTAAATTTGGGCAACCTTTTAATATGTATTATGTTTTTTGAGGTCATTATGCGGCGGGTAGGGCTTATTGTTGTTCTTTTGCTTTTAGGAATTGTGATTGGGGTGTGGTTTGAAATTGCTTCTTATCGACCTTATCAGCTTAATTATAATCGCGCTACCATCAACTTGCCTATTACTTATACGAAATATCTTAGTGATAACACTTATGCTTTGGGTGAAAAATATTTGGCTGAAGATTTGGCGAAAGAATTAAAAAAACAGGGAATTGATACAAAACTTTATACTTTTGAAGACTCTTTATCTAATCGTAATTTTAACGAGGGATTTGAAATTTTAATGCGTTCAGGTCCTGAATTGAAATTAAACACTTATCATAATTTTGCCGATAAAGACCGAGTTTTAGTGCTATTTGAAACTATCCCTTATGGGCTGGAAGATGTTAAAAATGCTGATATTGTTCTGACCGGCTCTTTCAAAAAAAATCAGTTCTATCGGGAAGAGGGCGTTAATTCACACTTCTTACCACAATTTACAAGAACAGATAAATTTTATTATGCCCCAAAAGATAATTTAAAACGTAAATTGTTATTTGTGGCTAATCAGTGGCCGGATTTTCCCATTAGAAAAACTGTACAATATGCTAAAGATACCGGTATTCAAATTGATGTTTTTGGTGATAATTGGGAAAATATCTTAGTTGATGAGGCGGCATCTTGGTGGAAAGCTCGGCAAATTCCTAATGACCAACTGAAATATTTTTATTCTTCGGCTGATATTGTCTTAAATGATACAAGACCAGATATGATTGAGGCTGGTTTTATCAGTAATCGTATTTTTGATGCCACGGCTTGCGGAACTTTGGTAATTTCCGATTATATGCCGGAGATTGAAAATATTTACGGCGATACGGTGCCTATGTACAGAACCCCTGAAGAATTTAAACAATTAGTTGAATTTTATCTATCTCATCCGGAAGAAAGAAAACGGAAAGCTTTGGCAGCTCAAAAAATTACGTTGGAAAGATACGCTGCTCAAAAAGTGGTTAAACAAATGGTTGACATTTTACAGAATTATGTTCGTGAAAAGGGATTTAATTGATATGAGTAAAAAAATATCGCAGTCTAATCAAAACTCCATTGACGCAATGAAGTTAAAAGAACAAGAAACCGCTGATGCTTCTATCTTGTTCCAAAAACGCAAACGGCAGAAAAAACAATCCAAACGTAGTACTCAGAAGCAAACCGAAGAAAGCGCCACGCCTCTCGGTAAAAAGTTTTCTTTATTTATGCACTTCTGGGGCAAAAAGCTGTTACTTGCATTTGTCATCTTATTATTAGGCTTTGGTATCGGGCAATATGTTGCATCAACGATTAATTTGTCTCAAAATAACAAAACAGTGGCTATTCGTGTTGGAGAAAGTCCTGAGCATATTGACTATGATTTATTGGCGGCAATTAATTTTCTTAAATATTCTTTTGAACGGAATGGTTTTAAAGTTGATGGCATATCTTATATCGGTAATCTTTATCCTGAAGAGTTAAACAAAGCCGAAATTAATGTTTTTGTGAGAGGATTTGCGCAATTTTTTGATCTGCGTATGAATAAAGATAAATTAAATATGTTTTATGTTCATCGCTATGCTAATTTTTATGCTGAGGAATTTCAAAATTTTGACCTTTATTTATCTTCTCAGCGGAAAATTGTTGATGCGGTTACGACGGGGGTTACTTTTAATTTTTTACCGCAAGGATTTGTGCCCCATGAGCCATTAAAACCTCAGAAATACGCTTACGATATACTCTATATATACGAGTACTATAACCCTATTTATTATTCGTATATGAACCAAAATCATCGGCTTAAAGTTTATGGCGGAAGTAAATTTGCATCTTTATCTGAAGATGAAAAACGTGATGAATTGGCAAAAGCAAAGGTGGTTGTTTATGAAATGGGGAATTCCGGCGCAGATGATGAAACTTATGTTCCTTATGCAGTTTGGGATTTAATCAGTTATGGAAGACCGGTGGTAACTAATCAAAAATTACTGCTTAGCACCTATTTTCAAAATAACGTTTGGCTGTTTGATAATGTTGAAAACATGATTTTAGCTACTAATCGGGCGTTGAATACATCTGATGAAATTCGTGAGAAAAAAGCCTTACAAGCAAGAACCGTTTTATACGACTTTTTTGATACAAATGTTTCAATTATGCAGAAAATTGATAATCTGATAAGCAATAATTAATTTGCCTTTACAGACTGAAAAAATATTATTTTTGTGCGTATAATTTAGAAACTGTTAACCAATTAAGTGCTAAATATAACTGTTACTTACCGGTGGGGGAGGTCGCTCAAGTTCAGCGTGGCTTCAAGCTTATGTCAGTCCGGTGGTTGCCAGAGAGGGGGACTTTTTCAAAAGGGGAGGTTATTATCCTCTGAGAAATTAAGCTCATTGATGCAATCTTTATGACATAGATGTGAAATAATTATAATAAGGAAATTAAACATGACTACAAATGCACAAGTTGATTTTTTGAACGATATTAAAGATAAAAAAGTTTCAGTTACCGTCTTTCTTATCAATGGTGTTAAATTGCAAGGCGTCATCACTTGGTTTGATGCTAATTCTTTGCTGTTGAGACGTGATGGGCATACTCAACTTGTTTATACTCACGCTGTTTCTACAATTATGCCGGCAACTCCGATTGATGTTGTTGAAGAATAATTAGTCAGTTTATCTTAACTTCCGCTCAAAAGTCGGCCTTTTTGATTTATGAGGTTTTCTTTTTAGCGGAAGTTTTCTTTTTTCGGATTAGTATTCGTGCTGGAAATTAATAAAGATAAAAAAACTAAAGTTGCAGTCGTTTGTCCGCTCTTAAAAAATAGTGCGAACGCCTTGTTTGTTTCTGATGAAAAAGCTCGCGAGGCTGAAGCGGAAGGTTTGGTTTTGGCTATGGGGCAAGAGGTTGTGTTATTGCAAACCGTTAAACTTGCCGGCATTGTCCCCAAGAGTTTCTTTGGCAAAGGAACTTTAGAGCGACTTAAAGATGAATGTCTGCAAGTCGATGCGGAGTTACTTGTCGTCGATATGCCGATTTCTGCCGTGCAACAAAGAAATCTTGAGAAAATTCTCAATCTTAAAGTTATTGATCGCACAGCGGTCATCTTAGAGATTTTTGGTCAGAGAGCGCATACTAACGAGGGTAAATTACAAGTGGAATTAGCCCACTTGACTTATCAAAGAGGACGATTGGTGCGTAGTTGGACACACTTGGAAAGACAACGAGGCGGAGGAGGCTTTTTAGGTGGTCCGGGGGAAACCCAAATTGAACTTGACCGAAGACATCTTGACGAGCGTATTGTCAAAATTAAAAAAGAACTGGAAAAAGTGCGTAAAACGCGTGCCATTCAACGAAGTGCCAGAGTGAAAGTGCCTTATCCGGTGGCAGCGCTTGTCGGTTATACCAATGCCGGTAAATCTACACTGTTTAATCTGATTACGCATGCAGATGTTTTTGCTAAAGATATGTTGTTTGCAACACTTGATCCCACAATGCGCAAAATTCAAATAGATAAAAATTGCGACATTATTCTTTCTGATACGGTTGGATTTATTTCTAATTTGCCTCACGAATTGGTTATGGCTTTTCGTGCTACGCTTGAAGAAGTGCTAGAAGCTGATGTTATCGTGCATGTTATTGATGTTTCTAATCCGGATTATAAAGAGCAACGCTTAGATGTTTTGAACGTGTTGCACGAGTTAGGACTTTCTAAAATTGAATTTGAAGACAGATATGTGGAAGTCTTTAATAAAATTGATTTACTTTCTGATAGCGAAAAAAAGAACTTTATTGATAAAATCGGACACAGAACCGTGGCGCTATCCGCACTCTCCGGTGAGGGTATTCCTGATTTTATGCAATTACTTAAAGCCAAATTTCGCAAAAAGACTAAAGTGAAAAATCTAACTATTCCGATTGATGATGGTAAAAAATTAGCTGAAATTTATCGTACAGCGGAAGTTTTAGAGCGGCGTGATGACGGGGAACGCATCTTTTTACGTATTAAGTGCTCTTCTTAGTTTTTTATTGAAATTTCGTTGATTCTTTTTGTTTTTTTGTGTAAAATAGGGGTATATGGCAAAACTTTTGCGGTGAACGTCTATGATTGAATTAGAAGAAGGTTTTTCTGAAAATGACAAGTATCTCATCCGTGAATATGAAAAACACGGATCTGATGATTTTTTATTGGTTGATTTAGGCGAAAAAACTTATGTCGTCCCTTATAAATATACGATTGGTTCTAATTCGGTTAAAACATCTCAACAAAGATTTCTGACGGCTTTACTTGATTTTGAAGATATGGAAATCGGAAAATATCACCGCGCCGGTCAAGCGGTAATGTCGGTGGCTTATGAGGGCAGGGATTATGTTATTCCTTTTGACAGAAAAGGTAAGTTTTCCCCGCAAGATTTGGCGCTTGAGCTACATCAAAAGGCTGATACAAAATATAACGCTATTATTAATGCGGCAAGAACTCTTGAACAAAACGGTAATCCGATTGATATGCTTGACTTTTCTAGTTTTTCTGCAGACAAATACGCTAAAGAATTAAATGACTTAAATGCCACCATGCTTTTAGATGAGCAATCTCCTGAGAAATTAAAAATTCTAAACTTCTTAGATAGCGTGGAAGAAAAGCCTGTATCTAAATTCCATACTTCTGTGAAAAAAATATCTAAATCCATTGGTAAAAAGCTTATTGAAGCTGAACGTAATGCCGCTCGGCAATATATTCCGACTTCTTATAAAGTTTCCGCTTTGGCCGCAATGGTTGGGCTGGGTGCAACTGCAGGTTTTATGTCTAACAAACAACATTCCGACGATAAAAAGAGTATCAATGTTGAGCATGTTGTTCATACTACTCCGCAAGATGATGTTTGGGAAAATGGCACGTCAGATGCTCGCACTGCTCAATTTATTGCGCAAAATGAAGCAAAAAAAGAAAATACTAAAGAAACTCCTCAAGAGAGCAAAAAAGATAAAAAAGCAAACAAAGAGGCTACTGCTGAGGAATTACCTGAAGTTAAGCATAAAAAATCTCCGGAAAGTCCTAATGCGTATTTTGTTAATTTTATGGGAAAGAAACTCTCTGACAAATATGGTAATATTCATCAGATGCAAAAATTGAAACCGGAAATTTCCGCCGTTTTAATCTCTGTTGAAGGTTTTGCGCATGGTGCTTTTCGTGATGGAGGTGGTACGCCAACCATTGGTGCCGGTACAACTTTTTATCTAAATGAAAAAGGTAAAGAAACGGGTGTGCAAATGGGGGATAGAACCTCTACATGGCGCGGAATGCTTCATAAATGGCGCTATATTAATAAATATATGGTCAACTATTTGGGAGATAAATTCGGACGGTCTTGTTCTGATCGTGAAATTATGGCCGGAGTAGGGGCTGGATTTTGTTGGGGACCTTCTGCTTTTGCAACTTCTGAATTTTTTAAGTCCATGAAAAATAATGAAAAACTTGGTGATCAGTTGCGAAAATTATCTGGCTTCCGTAAGCAGAAAGGGTTACTCAAACGTAGCTATGTATTAGCTTGTTGTCTTAGCGGCGTGTGGACTCCGAAAGATTTATTGGACCTGCCGGTCTATAAGATTGAAGATAAAGGCTTTGTTCACTGCTCTATTTATACTCTCGATTTACATGAAATTTTACCTTGCCGAAAAGATGCTAACGGTAAATATCTTAAAGATGAAGATGGCAATGATATTCCTCAAGTTGCTAAAGATGGATTTTGTTATGATTTCTATTTAGATAAAGCTACGGAAATTCGCCAGAAGTTAATTGATGATGCCAAAAAGGGAAAGGCCGAATATAGAACCGTTCGTCAATTATTGCCGCCAGATATGGTGAAAAGTATTGAAAAAACTAAATATGATAGAGTTCAACTTTCTAAGAATAAATTGATGAATGCCATAATTCTTAAAAAATTGCAAAACACTAAAAATTAGTTTCTGCTTATATTTTTTGTTTTTGCTTGCTATTTCAGACTTATGCTCTAAACTTTTGCTATATATTCATTATTGCAGAGAAGTGTGTAATGGCTGGTGAAAGTAAATTTTTAAAATATTTTATGCTTATTTTAGGTTCCGCACAAATATGTTTTTTAGGGTGGATTTTTTATTATCATTATATGTGCATGGATCATGCGGAGCATATTCACGCTTCCTGGTTGGTATGGCAAGGACAGGTGCCATATCGAGACTTTTTTGAGCATCATAATCCTTTGTTGTGGTATATTTTTGCGCCCATAACGGCGATTTTTTATAAAAGTGCCATCATTTTATATGTTTCCAGAGTTTTTACTTTTTTGTGTTATTTTGTTGCTGCTTGGGGATTATCTAACATTTGCCGAGACTTCTTAAATATTTCACGGACTAAGTTTTTATTGGCGCTGATGGTGTTTTGTCTGCCATATGACAACTATTATTTATTGTTTGAACTTCAGCCAGATGCTCTAATGTGGACTTTCTTCTTTTGGGGATTTTGGTTCTTTTTGCGCTATCTTCATCAAAACCCAAATCAAAAGAGTAGGGAGCTCAATTTTGCGTTTGTTCTATTTATGTTGTCGTTTTTGGTTTTGCAAAAAATTATTGTTATTTTGGGTATACTTGGCGGATATACGTTGTTTTTATTATATCGTCGGAAACTTTTCTGGACACCGGTTTTATATGCGCTCATTTTTCCTTCTATTATGGCTTTGATATTCATGGCCTATCTTTATTATACCAACAGTTGGGTGCTCTATTTTCTGTTTAACTATGATTTGAACTATTGGATGCAAGGATTTATGGGCGATGCTAAAATTTTGCAAAACTGGTTAATTATCGGAGCTCTTCCGGTTTTGGCCATTTTCTCTTTGCATCATTTTTTGGAAAAAGAAAATTTTTATCGCAATTTGTTGTGTGCGGTGATGTTTTTGGAATTTATACAAAAAATGATTGTCGGCGCTCCTTATGTGCAATATTTTATCTTCAGCAATATTATTTCGGCTCTGATTATTGCTGATTTTGTCGTTGATAAAATTTATAATAAATATATCAAAATTCTCTTAGTTGGCGGAGTGGCTGCATTTATTGGTCTTTTAGCTTTCAATCCGCCTAATACGCAATATCCTCGCTATTATAATGTGCAGAATTTTATCGCTCAGAACTCTCGTGAAGATGAACCGATTATTAATGCTGTTTATTTCTTTTTTAATTTATATGGTCGTAATCCTTCTTATTATTGGTTTGGGTACGGAAATGTGGCGCGTGTGGCTCATTATCTTTATGATGTTGATCAAGGATTTGAACTCAATGCTGCTATTCGGGAAAATCTGCCGATGTTTGTGTATGTGACTGAATATATTAATCTTTTAGGCGCATCAAATAAAGACTATCTTTATGATTTTCGCCAAAATTTGCGTGAGTTATGGGCCAAAATACCGGTAAAAAAAGAATCTGAAGACGATTTTGTTAAACGTTGGTCTGCCGTTACTTTTGACGAACCAAATCTTGCTTTTTTGGAACATTTTTATGTTATGACGCAATACTATCCTTTATTGATTCGAAAAGATTTAGTCAATAGAATAAAAATAGAACAAAAGTAATGGCAAGCTGTGCAAAACTTATTTGTTGCGCTTGTGTTCATTTCAAAATTTGACATTATATTATTATCTGGATTTTATTTTAGGAGATGAATTTATGTTAGATACGCTTGTCGTTATTCCTGCTAGATACGGTTCTACGCGTTTTCCTGGAAAACCTTTGGCAAAAATTGCCGGCAAAGAGATGCTTTTGCGTGTGGTTGATATTGCTAAAAAAGGTACACAACATTCTAATGCCAGAATCGTTGTTGCTACGGAAGATCAGCGTATTCTTGACTTTTGTAATGAACATCAAATTGAATGTTTGATGACAAGTGATAGTTGTAAAACGGGCTCTGACAGAGTTTGTGAAGCTGTGAAAATCTTGAATGTTAAACCTGATTTGATTATTAATTTACAAGGTGATAATCCTGTTTGCCCGCCGTGGTTTATTGAGGAACTTATTAAAGCTTTTGAAGAAGATACATCTGTTGATTTGGTAACACCTTGTACAGAGTTGTCTTGGGAAGCTCTGGATAAACTTAGAGATAGCAAAAAAACAACACCATTTTCAGGTACGACTTGTGTGGCCGATAAAAATGGGTATGCTTTGTGGTTTTCTAAAAATATTATTCCAGCTATTCGTAAAGAAGATGATTTACGTTCTAAAACAGATAAAAGTCCTGTACTCCGCCATATTGGTTTGTATGGGTATAAATATGAATCTTTATTCAAATTCAAATCTTTAGATGAATCTTCTTATGAAAAACTTGAAGGTTTGGAACAGTTAAGATTCTTAGAAAACGGTATGAAAATTAAAATTGCTAAAGTTGATTATAGGCAATTTGAAGGAATGAGCGGCGTTGACTCTCCTGAAGATGTTAAACGCGCTGAGGCTTTGTTTGAAAAATATGGTGAATTTTAATTCGATTGGGAGTTGATATTATATGGTCACGAGAATAATTATTGCACGTCATGGTAATACTTTTACGAAAGATCAAACACCGCTTAGAGTAGGTGCCGGTACTGATTTGCCTTTGGTTGAAACAGAAAGAGGAACAAATATCGGTAAATACTTGAAAATGCGCACGCTTATTCCTGTGGCCGTATTTGCAGCTCCGTTGAAACGCACAACTGAAACTGCCAGATTGGCTATTGCTGCCTTGGATAAGGATATTCCGTTGATTGCAGATGGTCGCTTTACAGAAATTGATTATGGTCCAGATGAGGCTAAGACTGAAGAGGAAGTTATTGCTCGTATCGGGCAGGAGGCTATGGATGCGTGGAATGCCAATGCTGTTGTTCCTCAAGGTTGGAATGTTTCTGTTGAGGCTATTATTCAAGCTTGGAAAGATTTTGCTCATGAAGTTGAACAAAATTATGCTGATAAAACAGTTTTAGTGGTTAGTTCAAATGGTATCATTCGCTTTGCGCCATATTTGACTGGCAATTTTGAAGAGTTTTGCCAAAACTTTAATATTAAAGTCGGAACAGGTAGCGTTTGTGTTCTTGAAAAAGAAAAAGACGATGAGTTTTGGACTGTTAAAGAATGGGGCACAAAGCCAAAAGATAAACTTATGGATAAATCTACGCCTTTATCAGCTACAACAGCTTCAGCAAATCATTAATGTTTGCTTATATAAAGCTTTGTATCACGGATATTTAATATTATCTTGAAGGCTTTGCGTAAATTATCTTTTGATGCTTTCTTGTTGGATTAGCTAGTTATATAGCGTTTTTGTTAGTAAATCATATAAACAGAGTTCTTAGTAATTTGGGAACTCTGTTTATTTATAAAAGCGTTTTAAAACGTGCTGACGTATATTTTATCGTTCAAAACGTCTCAGCTCGTTCTCAGAGCTCTTTAGATTAATATAAATACAATCTGTATTGCTTTGATTTATTGGATTTTGCGCTGATTATCGGTTATTTTCAAGTTATTTAAAATCTGGTTATAAGCCCCTTTTTCACACCTTAGTATACATAATATATATTATGCGACAAGATGTATATGAACGAGAGGGGTATTGGTAGCTGGCTTTTTATTCAATTAATCAATAACTTATCTAATATCAATCAAATCTAATCTTCGTTTTATCTTCTCTTCAGTTTATCTAATCCTAGTACTTTTTAATATTCTATTCAACCAAATAAGTTAATCTCTATGATTTTCTAAACATGTGAATTTCAAAACTCCTTAGCTGCATAATTTCTTTATGCAGCGCTTTGAACTGTTAAAGATTAAAGTTAGCTTAATGCGTCCTATAGATATTAAAAATATTTCTGCATACTAAATTAATATTCTTAACTGATGTTAAGTCAGCTATCTACGTTTATTTTGCTATATTTATGTTATAACGGCTCTGATTGTTTTGTCATCTGCCGTCGCCATTAGATTGTTCTTTTTCGCTTATCTGGAGCTCTATATTCATTTTCATTAAGACATTTTTATTGTGAGCGTCTAACTTCTACTTATCTTGCCTTGGTTTACTCCATTTTAAGCAATTCTATTTAGAATGGTTTTGAAAGGTTTTAATATGGATAACGAACAGCATACTTCTCAAATTCAGCAGCCTACGCAAGACGTCTTGCATCGCAAAATTAAACTTGCGTCTTATTCTGATTCTGCACAAAATAGAACAAAAGGACAACAACGCCCTACTCTATGGAAACGTTGTTTCGCAAGAAAGAAAGCGCAGTACAGCGGAGAATATTCTATTTTCTATTACATGTATAAATCTTTGTTTTTATGCTATTTTTCTATAAAAGGGCGCGCTAGCAGAAAAGAATTTTGGGCGCTTACTTTGCTTACCTCACTTCTTAATATGCTGTGTTTTTATTATTTTTATGTCCAAGTTGAAGACTATGAAAATTTACTCACTTATATGTCTTGGATTAGCCGTTTAACCTTTATTCCGGGGATTACCGTGATTATCCGTCGGGTTCACGATTTTGGAAAATCGGGTTGGTGGCTTTTTGTTCCCACATATAAAATCATCTTTTTTGCCTTTATCAAAGGTGATAAAGGTGAAAACGCCTTTGGGGCTCCTGAATAAAAACGCTCTTAAACGAAAAGCCCTACTCTTTGGGAGTAAGGCTTATTCTTTGATTTCCTTTTAGACTACATATAGGCTTTAAATGTCGTCTTAATGTCGTCTTCTTTTAAAACTTTTGCTTCCTTAAATGTTTCTAAGGTATAGAAATAGCGCAATAAAAACATTTCTTGCAAAATGTGCGGTTCTATTAACTTACGTGAACCGTGCTCGAGCATAAAATACTGCATGTTGAAATAAAGGGGCATCTTTTCTAGCTCTGGAGATATTTCTTTGCGAAATCCCTTCTGCGCGGCATTTCTGATTGCGGAAGGAATAAATCCGTAATTGCAATTATAGATTAATGTTTTCCCTTTATCCAACAACGTTGCGGCATATATTTTTTCTATGCTTGACAACGCTTTTTCTAACGTGAGTGTGCGGCCGTCTATATCCTTTTTCAAAAAATTTTTCAGACACAAATACATATTACTAGACTCAAGCGCGTCTGTTACTCCTTCTATTAATGAGCATATTTCATGGTAGTCCATTTTCAGATTTTTACTGAAATTAATACTATCGTTTTCTGGGCTCTGTTCTGAAAGAGATTGCAGCAACTTTTGTTTGTAATTCTCTGATAATCTGTCTGTTTTTGATACTTTGTCACTGATTTTTTGATAAAACAAGGACTTTAAGACTGCGGCACTAACTACGCCAAGACGATGTGTGTAACATACTAACATAATTGTAAATAAATTTAATAATTAAACTTAACTCTTTCTCGTGAAAGATTTTCTCTTTATAATAATTAATTAGCTCGTCCGTCTTAACACTGCTACAAGGTTTTAGTCAAGTTCTTTTTATGGTTCAATTCCTCTTTTTACTTGATTTTTTTCTCTTTTAGACTTATTGCTGTCTTAAATTTGTTCTTGTGGAGGTTTTAGATATGCGACATTTTGGATTAAAATTATGGTCTAAAGATTTTATTAGAAACAAAGATTTTGTTCTTTCTGCTGAAAAAGCGTTAAAGGACGGCGAATTTGATTATTTGGAACTTTTTGCGCTTCCTGATACTTATGATGATACGCACGATGAAGTAAAAAAACATTTTGACGGTATTAAAACTATCATTCATGCTCCTCACGCTATTCAGCTTTTGGATATTTCAAACCCTGATGAATTTGAAAATAATCGTCAAAGATTAAAATCTTCACAGCAATTTGCAGATTTATTAGATGCTCCGTTTATTATTCTCCATCCCGGAATGAATCGTGGTGAAAGCTATCTGCAAGAAAGCATCAGACAATTTAAGGCTTTTAACGATAGTCGCTTGACGGTTGAAAATCTCCCTGGGTATTGTTCTCAGACGAAACGTGAGCTTCATGGGATTACACCGGAGGAAATTAAGCGTTTTATCCAAGAAACAAATGCTCATTTTTGTCTTGACTTTTCACATGCAATTTGTGGGGCAAATACTTATAAAAGCGATATTTATGAGGTTCTTCAGAAGTTTTCAGACCTTCATCCTGATATGTATCATCTTTGTGACGGAGATGTTTCTTCCACCAATGATTCACACCTCCATTATGGTGAAGGAAATTATGACTTGAAGCGCTTGGTTTTACAATATACGACACCAGATGCTTATATTACCATGGAAACAGGACATGGTATCCCTACTGATGTTCAACCTTGGCTTAATGATATTCAATATCTTAAAAAACTTATAAATAATTGATTTAAATCTCATTTCTTAAAAAAACTTTGGCAAGGGCACTTTTTTGTTGAGTGTCCTTGTTTTTTGGTGTATAATTCTTGTATGTTTAACAATAAAAGCATAAAGGACGTTTCAAAATGGGATGCTTTTTACTAAATGAATTAGGTGAAGTATTACTGGAATTGAAATCCGGCTTACGCTTTTGTACCGATATGCGGCTTGAGGTTAATGAAGCTAATCAATCTGCCGAGCTCAAAAGTGATGGTGGCTCTTTTAAAATTGATTTTGTGCATCCGGAATTGATGTTGCCTTTAAAACAAAATCGCTACCTCTTTGTTATTGAGAGAAATAATCAATTTTATGCCATCAATAGCAAATTAGCTAAAGTGGTTTTTGTCGGATAACGGGGAGATTTTATATGAAAGCAAATGTTTACGATGCTTTTTTAACAGATAAAGTGAAAGTCTTTGCTACTCAAAAAGATGTGAAGCCTTTTGTCTTACCCAGAAAAATTATGAAAAAAGCTGCTCCTTTTTTAATTGCTTCAGCCATGACTCTAACAGCGTGTTCTCCTAAAACAAATGAGGCAAATACTTCTGATAATGGGGCTACGAATTACTCGGAAATTTATAAAGAAGTGGTGGAAAAATATAATCTTACATCTTTGATGGCAAAAGAACCTTTTTCTCAAGATGAAATTAACGATATGATTATACACAATAATCCTCCGGAATTAGTTGATTATAATTTCAATCACTGTCCTGAAAATGTGGAGAATTTTTGGGAAATTGTGAAAAATGGTATTCGTGTCACTAAAATTGTACAAAAGAGCCCTACTCTTAATTTTAAGCAGAAAAAAGAATATCAAATCGTTGCGTTTAAGATGTTATCACAGATGACGCGCATCAAGGGAACTAAAGATGCGATTGATCTTAGTGATTACAATAACTTAAAAACATTTCTTTATTTTGAAAAATTGCTCAAATACGGCGATAATTATGAAAAAGTTTTAGAAAAAGACGACGGGCTGATTAATGAACAAGCTGAACTGTTTGGGCGTTACTACAAGGATTTTGAAATTTTAGAGAAAAAGGCTCAGAACTTCCCTGGGGTGAGAAAGTTTGCGTACGAACTTTATAATAACAACGACCGCTTTATGTTGTCTTATCAGGATAGTGTACAAGCTAATAAACTCAGTAAGCAACTTTTGCAAAAATGGATGAAAAAACAAAATATTACCGATGAAAATTTATGGTATTTAACATCTGTTGAAGAAGATGGCTATGCTAACGCAGTTGCTTATTGGCATCGTCGCGGAACAACGGTTGAACTTAGTCTTGGTATTGATAGCAGAGGAAATATTGATGAAGGGGATTTTTCACCAGTGGGAGCTATTCTAATTCATGAATTGCAACATGTTATGCAGAAAAAGCCGTCTTCTCCTGAAAATCCTGAAGATAATCAGAAATCTGATGAAGATGTGGCATTTGTTTCTTCTCCTTATGATGAAAGTTGTATCTCCGAATTAGGTCCGACTCTCTATTCTTTGGCTATAGAAGATCGTCTGTATAAACATATTAAAGGTATTGATCAAGATAAAGTTCTTGATTACGGGGCTTTGCAATTTGGAAAATCTCAAATAAAACTTGGCGAAGTTGCAGTTTGGTTTGGTAAAATGATTGATAAATATCCAGAAAACAGTGTTGATAAACTTGTGGCAAAAGATGAAATCTTACAGCAGCTAAATCAATGGGGAAACGGGCAAATTAACTCTTTGCATCGTACTAAATCATCCGAACGTTAGTACAATATTTTTAGGGGAAAACTCCTTTAGTTTCTGATTTGTGCTTGCTTTTTATTTTATTTGCCGTTATATTCCCTTTCTGTTGGAGAGATGGCAGAGTGGTCGAATGCGGTTGACTCGAAATCAATTGTACTCTTCACGGGGTACCCAGGGTTCGAATCCCTGTCTCTCCGCCAGTTTATTTTATCCCTGCGAAAGCGGGGATTTATTGTATAAACTCAACGAGATACAATCTAAAAATAAACCATAAAAAAAGCACGGGTTAAATAAACCTGTGCTTTTTTGTGGGTGAGTGATAAAAAATCAGAACTTTCTTATACTCTCAAATTCAACATAAGTTGTGTTGGCATCCAAATCTTTGGCGTTGAGAAACTTCTTCTGCGTGATGCGCCATTTGGAAGCATTGAGCTTCTTTACTTCTTTGCCTGTCAAATCGTACAAAACACATGCCGGTGTACCTTTGTTTTTTGATATAGCAAAGTAGAATGTTTCTCCGGGAGCTTTGGTGTCTTTAATTAACCAATATTTTTCATTATCAGCTAATTTAGGTGTCTTCCAGATCAACTTACCTTCATAATCTCTGATTTCCCATTCGCCGCTATGTACTCGCAGGAAAATCTGTTTCAGACCAGTTAGATAGGTTTCAGTATTAATCAGAGTTTTCTGTGCAGGAAAGTAATAAGTATTGGTGGCATAATTGGTGCCCAAATACATATTTCCTTGCGGCATACGAGTAAAGGTATCATAGGTGCCCTCGCCTAAAGGCTCTCCGTCATGGCGATAGACTTCAACTTTGGTACCACTTACACGGCAAATAACGAGATTAGCATCAGCCACAATGTCTTCGTAATATGCCGGCGTTACAATAACTCTGTCAGCGGCTTTGTCTTTGACACCTAGCAAAACATCTTCTTTGTTTTCTCCGGGAGCCGTAAACGATACCAAATTTCCATACAGAGGTGTTTCTTGTGATTTGAAACCACAACTTGTGACGATGATTGCTACTAAGCTAACCATCAATCCGAATAATAACTTTTTCATAATTCTAAGAATTTAAAGGTTCATAAAAATTGTTTGTCATGGGTGATTATAGCGTCTTTTTTCTTTTTTTCAATAAAAAATTGTACAAAATATACAAAAAAGTATTTGACTCTTTATTTACCTCTGTTATAATTTTTGTAATTTCGCTATTATTCGGTTTATTATGAAATATGTTTCTTATATCCGATAATGGTATTTGTCTAACATTTAAAACTTTTTGCCTTATGAAAAAAAACGAAGTTTTTGTGTATTCCATCTTGGGTGTAATCACTGTTTCTGCGGCTGTGATTGGGTTTGTTAAACGGAAACTTATCAAAAAGAAAATTTCTCAGGTTAAAAATCGCTTACAAGAACGATTTTCCGGTCAATCAGCGTATATTCCTGAACCAGATCCTATTCCTGATCCCGCTCCTGCTCATAATCCTGTTCCTGAGCCGGATCCTGCTCCAGAACCAAAGGCTGGTGATGCAGCGCAAGCTACAGATACAAATGCAACAACTCAAGGCACCACCGCTCAAACATCCGGTGAAGCTCCTTCTGTTCAAGATGAAAACAATGGCATTGCTGATGCTTCTGCTCCCCAAAACGCTGAAGATTCGGCTGGCAATGCTCCGAAGGCTTAACCCTTATCGGAAAATGACAAAATTAAACCCTCTAAGCTTTTGGCTTAGAGGGCTTTTTTGCGGAATTTAATCTATTTCCAACCGGGGAATGCAGACAATATGTAAATCTGCCATTTTGCCTATTTTTAAGCTCTGACGACGGATTTTTAGCCATTCTAGCAGCTTTATTTTCTTAATCTCTGTTCCGTCCAATTCACACAACTGTCTGGTTCTGCCTTTTGAAATAATTAAATAATCGCATTTTCTGCTTTGGTCATAAACAATCCAACTATTGTATGGCGCATCAAACATCTTAGCTTTATATTGTTTGTTTGACGGCTGCCAAAACGTCCAATATTTGCCAATAAGTTCGCCATAAACTTTTTGATTTTCCGATGAGGTGCATTCTACCATATTTTCTTCACTACGAACATCCTCGCCCGTGGCTTCTCTGGTGGCATATATTTGCTCTCCGTATGAAAACCCTGTGTATAGACGATGATTGGCATCCATCCAGGCGATACTTTTCTTTTCTCCTACCGGTGTATTATACAGAATTTGGCGCGTTTCTTCTGATGAAAGATTGTAGACTTCCACGCTAAATTTGTTGCTCAAAACCACCGTGTTGTTCATATACGTTACGACACTCTTATGCATTGGTCCCAATGGCTTGTGCGTATTATACACGTATAGATACATTTGGTTCATTTGATAACACCGCAAGAGTATGTGATTGTCTATGATGCGATCAAACTCTTCATAAAACAAAGGTTCTCCATCGGTTTTGTACACCATCCCTTTATCATCCGTAGAATAACAAACGATGACATCGGCTTGTGCAAATACGTCTTTGGCGTAAGCCGGAATGATAATGTCGCCGGATTTGTTTTTTACTCCGATTAAGTTGGTTGCTTTGTCTTTGTAACTGTATAATCCGTTTCCCAAGGCTTCTTGAGATGAACTACACGAACTCATGACAACGACGCAGGTCATAATTGTTATTATGACATTAGCAATTTTTCTGTTCATAATAATTTCTGTTTAATTGTTCATAAAAATAAAATATCGCGGCGAGTATAGTCCGATAGACTTTTTTGTCAATGTTTAATCTATACGTTTTGGTATTTTTGACTTTTGCGCTTAAGTCTATGTTAATCTTTTGCCTATATGCTTAAGTCATAATTTGTTTTTGAGGAGATGCAAATGATTACAATCGGGGTTATGACCGGAAATTCTTTAGACGGTGTTGATGCCGTTATGACTGATTTTTCTGATAAAGGTGATATTCATGATATTGCCGGTATTTCAATCCCCTATTCTTCTGAACTCAAGCAGAACATGTTGGAATTACGTCAAGTCGTTACAGACTTACATTCCGATATGACTAAAGCATCTAAATTACCGCTCTTTAAAACAACTTTGTCGGCATATACTGATTTGGTGGCTTTAACCATTGAACAGCTGATTGAAAAATCCGGTGTAGATAAAAATAAAATCTCTGCAGTGGGACTGCACGGTCAGTCTTGCGGAGAACATAATCCACCTTCTCTGGCTCAAGGTGCGGAACCTTTTACAACGCAAATTTTTGATGCCCCGACTTTAGCAAAAAAGATTGGCTTACCGGTTATTTATGATTTTCGTTCCGATGATATTTTTAACGGTGGTGAAGGTGCGCCTCTGGCTCCTATGCACAATCTTCACCTCAGTTATGCTTTGGCTAAGCAAGGAATGTTTCCGATTTGCTTTATAAACGGCGGAAACACCGCAAATATTGCAGTGATTACAAGCGGAGACACCTTGCGTAAAAAAGTTTTAGGTTTTGACTGCGGACCTTTTAATCATTATGTTGATTTTTTGGCTCGGGCTTTTTTTGATAAAGATTTTGACGAAGATGGAAAATTGGCGCTTGAAGGTCATATTAACAGTATGCTGCTTAATGATTTATATAACGAAGCGGCTTTGACTGCCGATGGCGAAAACTATTTGGATATTTTACCGCCTAAGTCTTCCGGTCCGCATTTATACCGCATGGAGGAAAGGCTTAAAAATTATCCGCTGGCCGAAGCCGATATTTTGCGTACAGTTGAATATTTTGCAGCTTATACCGTCTTTTTAAGCTTGAGATTCATTCCTGAAAAGTATGATTTTCCACGTTATTTTCTGATGTTTGGCGGTGGATGGAAAAATCCGCTTATCTATCGTGACTTTATCAGCCTTCTCACAGGACGTGGACTTGTTTTGCCTCAACACGCACCATTTGCTGAAGCTATTCGCCATCGGTTGCGCGGAGAGAAATTTTATGCTTCGCTCTCTGATGAATTACATATCAGCGGGCAATATATGGAAGCGAGAATTATGGCGGATTTGGCCAGATGCTTTTTACTTAAAAAGAAATTTACAGCTTCTGAAATTACCGGATGCAAAAAAGGCGCTATTTGCGGAATTATTTGCAATCCTAATGAAAATACTCGTCGCAAGGGGCGTGGTTTTCTCTATTCCAGAGCTGCAAAAGGTTGGTCAAAACTCAAAAAATAGCGTTTATTTCCATCTTTATACCGTAAAATTAAAGCGAGAGATTTATTCCCTCGCTTTTTTTCTTGCTCTCTCTATGAATAATTATCGGCAAATATCTTCACACAATGCTTCGTTTGTGGTAATTTTTACCGGATTGCTTTCCATATTTTGACGATATTGTTCACGATTTTGATAAACCTTATCTAACATCGGCAATAAAATATCCGGATTAGCCACATCTTCGTCTTTGATGATTTCAGCATAGCCTTTATCGGCAAAACTCTTGGCGTTCAAACTTTGTTCGCCTCGAGAGGATTTTGCCGGTAATGGAACCAATATCATTGGTTTATGTAAACTTGCCAACTCAAAAATTGAGTTTGAACCGGCACGTGAAACGACTATATCTGCCAAGGCCATTAAATCTTTTAGTTCAGCATCCACGTATTCATATTGTTGATAGCCTTTATGGGTTAACTTTTCATTGTATCCGTTCTTACCGGCAATGTGGATTAATTGATATTTACTCAAAATAGCTTCAAAATTTTGCTCCACCGCATCATTTAAGCTCTTTGCTCCAAGGCTTCCACCTATAACCATAATCGTGGGCTTGGAAGCATCCATATTTGCAAATTCAGCCCCCTTCTCACGGCTACCGTTAAACAATCTATCTGACAATACCGGACCGACACAATGTACTTTTTGTTTATTCTTTACATATTTTTCAGTTTCGGGAAACGTTGTATAAAACGTGCTAACGAACGGTAGACTCAGCTTGTTGGCCAGCCCTGGGGTTAGGTCTGATTCATGCATAAAAATCTTTTTACGATTAACATATCCGCCAACCACAACCGGGAAAGACACAAATCCGCCTTTTGAAAAAATAATGTCAGGATTGATTTTATGCACCAGGGCTATCGCTTGCAAGCATCCCAATGGTATCTTTACCATATCCAAGAAGTTTTGCCAGGAGAAATAACGGCGCAATTTACCGGTCAAAATTCCATAATATTTCACTTCCGGAAATTTAGCGACTAATTCTTGTTCCATACCGCCTTTAGAGCCTATATATGATATTTCCCATCCCTTTTCTATAAACCATGGGATTAAAGCCAGATTTAAGGTTACATGGCCGGCGGATCCGCCTCCCGTAAATATGATTTTTTTCGCATTTTGCTCTTTAGACATTATTCATTATCTCCCGTTTTTGTTTCTGATGGTGTGCTTGCTTCATCTTCTTCTGCCGTTTCTGTCGGCGCTTCTAATAATAAATCACTATCTTTTAAGGTCAGGTTAATGCTCTTGTTGGTTTTAGCGCCTAATTTTTTCATATTCTCGGCTTGAGTTAACGCCGAACCCTTACCATATAGCTTGGTCATCGCACTGGCGTACGCATTATTGGTTTGATTGATGCCCCGCTCGATGGCCTTCATATCCTCCATAAATGCGGCTAATTTATCATAAATTTTGCCTCCTAACTCGGCAATTTTCTGAACATTTTGATTTTGTTTATCTATGCGCCAGAGATTTTCTATCGTGCGCAAAATCGGCAATAAAGACAGCGGTGTTGCCAGAACAACATTCCTACGATATGCATAATCATAAAGCGTGTTATCAGCTTCTAAGGCGGCAACATACGCGCTCTCTATCGGGATAAACATTATCACATAATTCAAAGTCTTGTCTTTGAGCAATTTCTGATATTCTTTTACAGATAACTCATCAACGTGATTTTTGATGCAATTCAAATTCTTTTGCAGGAATTTATCGCGCGTAACGGTATCTTCGGCTTCCACTGCTTCCAAATAATCATTTAGCGACACTTTTGAGTCTACTATAATATCTCTTCCTTCCGGCAAATGAATAATTACATCGGGACGATATAACTTTTTATTTTCATCTTGATAGCTTTCTTGTGTGTCATAGTCTTGACCTTTGCGCAGACCGGATATTTCCAAAATTCTATCCAACTGATATTCGCCCCAGTTTCCTTGCGCTTTTTTATTGCCTCTTAACGCTTCGGTTAGATTTTGGGCATCTTTGCTTAAATTTTGGTTCAAATTCATTAAATTTGCCAACTGATTATCCAATGTTGCTTTGCGCTTAATGCTTTCTTCCCTTGCTGTATTTACTTCGCTCTTAAACGCTTTTAACTGCTCTGAAAACGGATTTAATATGTTGCTGAGCGTGTTTTTTTGTTCATTAGAAAAACTTTCGTGTTGCGCTTTAATAATCTCGTTTGAAATATCTTTGAATTTCAGGCTTAATTCCTCTTTCATTTTTTCAAGATACTGTATCCGTTCGTTTAGGCTTTCTTCTTTTGCGGCAGATGATGCTTTTAAGGCGCTTAATTCTCGTTCCAAAACACGTATCGCCTCTTGATATTGCAACTTTTCACTTTCAGCTTTGGCAGCGCCGGATATCGTGTCGGCAAATTTCGATTCCGTTATGGCGTGTTTTAACTGCAATTCACTGTATTTCTCAGATATATCGTTGAATTCGGCTGATTTGTGCAACAATTTAATGCGGTAAGCTATTGATACATAGGCTAATATAACAACCGCTCCCCCTAAAAGTCCGGTAATATACTCTGTCATGATGTTCTTCCTGTCTGTTTCTTTGTTTTATGTTTACTATATGTTCCTTCTTTTGCTTTGACAATTCTTTTCAAAGACCAAAGGCAAGTTGTTAATAAATCTCTCCTCACTTGCCCTTATGAGATTATTTATATACAATCTTATTTATTCTTGTTTATTTTTAAACTTATAGTGTTTTTTTTGTTTAAATACAATAATAGGTAAATTTTTGCTTGCTTTTATTTGTGTTTTAGCATAACATCTGTTTATAAATCAAACTTATACAACCTGACGTTGTTTATTTTATCATAACGGTTGTATAGTATGGGACTTAACTTTTATTGAAGGGATTGTACGATGAAGGGCTTTTCTAACGAATGCGGCTCCAGAAATACATTTGGTTACTTTGATGCTTGCGCCGGTGAAATTGTGCTAAAACGTCCGTGCTCTAAAAAAAGTGACTTGCAAGAGGCTTATTTTTGGCTTGATAGCTGTACCGATTTGAAGAAATTTTCTTTAGGTATCGGCTCTTTTGAAGCTTTTGTTGCGGATGGACGTGCTAATAGTTTATATTCCACAGCTAAGGGATTGTTAAAAAATTCTATCATTAAGCATAAATACGCTGATGCGGAAATGCTCAGAAACATTTTTTTGAAACTTATTAAACAGAAGAAATTACGTAGTTTATCTATTAAATGCTTTCTTTTTTCAGATGATCCGATTTTGTTTGAACGCTTACTTGAACTTATCCATGAACTCTCTGAATTGGCATACTTAGATCTTAGCGGTTGCTACTTTACAGATGAACAATTAATTGATTTGGCAAAAGTTATCGCTAAAACCAAAATCGCTCATATGGTGTGGCCCGAACCTAGATTGGATAAATCTGCTATTGATGAAATTATTGATGCGCTCAAGACTAACAAATCTTTGGTTGTATTAACCGGAGCGCCAGTTTATTTGCTTAAATTAGCCAAGAAAAATCGTGAAATTCTGTTTTCTTTGGGCAAATATCCCAGCATGATGGATGAGGAAGATATTAAACTTATCAAGGAATATCACAACTCTGTTATTGTCGCTTTCGCTTATGAAAAGGAAAAATTAAGTGAATTAGAAAAAACTTTTATGGCTGTTTTGGCTGAAGCTAAAGATATTACGCCACCTTTTGATGAAGTTCCGGCTTAATCTTCTTTTCATAATGTTTTTTATCCGCCGCGCAAACGGCGGATTTTTTTGTATTCTGAAAACCACGCGTTAGACGCGTGGTTCAGTAAAGCTTATAGCGGTGAGGATGACAAAACGCTC
>CALXPU010000007.1 GCA_944390455.1 uncultured Alphaproteobacteria bacterium
GTTCAGGGGAAGCCAGTGGTAAAGGCTTATAGCCGCATATGAAGAACCCCGCGTTTTACGCGGGGGTATCTTTTTGTTGAAAATATCTGTTTTAATGGGTTAAAATGCAGGGTAGTCTGTGATTTCCGGTTGAAGGTTGGGTTGCACAGCAGAGCTAATGTCTTGTAAAGGAATAGATTGAACATCTATTAATCGGTCACCGGATTGATAAATGGTCTTTTCAATTTGATTTTTATAATCAAGAGGATTCATGTCTTTGGGATTTACTTCGGAAGTTTGACTGACTAATGGTGTTGGGCTGTTAGCCGCTGTTTGTGGAGAATTGTTTGTAGGCGAGGGAGATGCGGGCCGGGCTTCTGGGGAGAATGTGGTGGATGGAGCGCTGTTTGCTTGTTCGGCCGAGGCTGGTAATCCGAATGGATCTTGAATGTTTTCGGGTTGCTCTATAAATATTTCATTTCGACCTCCGTTCGGAGTGGCGGCAGAGCCGATGACTTCAGTCGGAGAGTTCGGGACGGATGATATGATAATGGATGATATGATTAAAGCTAGCATGTTTTTCTCCTGTTTTTGTGTTTCTTTTTAGATAGTTTTGATGAGGCTTTTTTAAAGGTATAAATTTTGAAAAATCTTTGAGGCGCAATTTTTGTCTAAAGTGTATTTATGTGAATCTTTGCAAGGCGTTTTAAAAGATAAAAAAAGTGATTTTTTTTGATTTTTTGTGCATTTTTTTGTTGCAATTATAAAATTTATATGCTACAAAAGCAGCGCAACAAATGTTAAGGAAGTGTTAACTTTCTTGCGAATCAAATATAACCCATAATGCAGATTGGTTGTTGCGAATATCTGCAGTAATTTTTGTAAATGGCAAGTTTCCATTGTGGAAGTATTTGCCATTTAGTTATAGGAAAAGTGTTAAAATGATGGATACACAAAATATAAGAATTCGCCTCAAGGCTTTTGACCATCGCTTGCTTGACTTGTCAACAAAAGAGATTGTTCATACAGCTAAAAGAACAGGGGCAAATGTTAGAGGACCTATTCCTCTTCCAACTAAAATTGAGAAGTTTACGGTTAACCGTTCTCCTCACGTTGATAAAAAGTCTCGTGAACAGTTCGAAATCCGTACTCACAAAAGACTTCTTGATATTGTAGATCCTACTCCTCAAACCGTTGATGCCTTGATGAAATTAGACTTGGCTGCCGGTGTGAATGTAGAAATTAAGTTATAATTTTAATGTTGGTTTTTGAAAGATAAAATCAACCTATTGAAAAAAGGAAAAAATAATAATGCGTACTGGTCTAATCGCAAAAAAACTTGGAATGACTAGAATTTTTGAAGCTGACGGAACTCATGTTCCAGTAACAGTTTTGGCTGTTGAAGGCTTGAAAGTTATCAATGTCAGAACAATTGAAAAAGACGGTTACAGTGCTGTTCAACTTGGAACAGGTGCTGTAAAGGCTAAGAATTTATCTAAGCCGTTGAAAGGATATTTCGCTAAGGCTAACGTTGAGCCTAAAAAGAAAATGGCTGAATTCAGAGTTTCTGAAGATTGCCTTTTGTCTGTTGGCGATGAATTGTCTGCAGAACATTTTGTAGCTGGACAATATGTTGATGTTTGCGCTAATTCAATCGGTAAAGGTTTTGCCGGTGTTATGAAGCGTCATAACTTTGCTGGTCTTGAAGCTACTCACGGTGTTTCTTTAACTCACCGTTCTCATGGTTCTACAGGACAAAGACAAGATCCGGGTAAGGTATTCAAAGGTAAAAAGATGGCTGGACATATGGGTGATGAACGCGTTACAGTTCAAAACCTTAAAGTTGTTGCAGTTGATGCTAACCGTGGTTTGATTATGGTTAAAGGTGGCGTTCCTGGTGCTGAAAATGCATGGGTACGTGTTACTGATGCTCTTAAGAAAACTGCAGACGTTAAATTGCCAATGCCTGCCGGTTTGAAAAAGGTTGATGAACCTGTTGCAGTTAAAGCTGAAGAAACAGCAGCTGATAATGCATAAAAGAGTTTAAGGAATTTTGAATATGAAACAGGACATCTTAAATTTAAATAATGAAAACGTTGGCAGCATTGAACTTAACGATGCTATCTTTGGTGTAGAAGTTCGCGCCGATGTTTTGCACCGCGTTGTTAATTGGCAGCTTGCTATGCGCCAATGCGGTAATCACCAGACTAAAGGCCGTTCTGACGTTGCTTTGACTCCTGCTAAACCTTTTAAACAAAAAGGTTCTGGTAATGCTCGTCAAGGTAGCCGTAAAGGAACTCAATTTAGAAAAGGTGGTATTGTATTTGGACCGGTTGTTAGAGATCATTCTCACGACTTGACCAAAAAGTTCAGAAAATTAGGTCTGAAAACAGCTCTTTCGGCTAAAGCCAAAGAGGGTAATCTTATCATTATTGACGAAGCAAAGCTTTCAAATCCTAAAACGAAAGATTTACTCGCTAAATTGAACGCTTGCGGTTTGAATAACTGCTTGTTTATTGATGGTAAGGAAGTTGATGTTAATTTCGCATTGGCTAGCCGCAATATTGTTGGTGTAGATGTTTTGCCGACAATTGGTGCCAATGTATACGATATTTTGAGAAAAGAGAAGTTAGTATTGACTAAAGAGGCCGTTGCTTGCTTGGAGGAAAGATTACAATGAAAAAATCAAATAACACAAACAATGTAACTGCAGCTATGTATGATACATTACTTCGTCCGGTAATTACTGAGAAGTCTATGATGTCTTCCGAAAATGGCAAAGTTGTCTTCATGGTTCCTTTGTCAGCTACGAAAGAAAGCGTTAAAGCAGCTGTTGAAGCTATCTTTAATGTTAAGGTAAATAAAGTAAATACCGTTAAACAAGCTGGTAAGGTAAAACGCTTTAGAGGTTATGAGGGCGTTCGCTCTGATTATAAGAAAGCTGTTATTACGCTTGCCGAAGGTCAAAATATTGATGTTACAGCAGGAATTTAGTCATGGCTTTGAAAACATATAAACCTGCCACTCCGGGTCTTCGTCAGCTGATTATTGTTGACAGAAGTGAACTGTATAAAGGTAATCCGGAAAAAAGTCTGACCGTTGGTCTGACCAAAAGCGGTGGGCGTGATAATTTCGGACACGTTACAAGTCGTAGAATCGGTGGCGGTCATAAACGCAAATATCGTGTAATCGACTTCAAACGTAATAAATTTGATTGTGAAGCAACTGTGGAGAGAATCGAATATGATCCTAACCGCACATCTTTTATCGCTTTGATTAATTATGAAGATGGCGAAAAGGCTTATATTTTGGCTCCGCAAAGATTGAAAGCCGGCGATAAAGTTATCTCTTCTGAGAAAGCTGATATTAAGCCGGGTAATGCAATGCCGTTGAAGAGCATGCCGGTTGGTACTATTGTTCACAACGTTGAGTTGAAAGTTGGCAAAGGCGGACAATTAGTTCGTTCTGCTGGTTGTTATGCTCAAGTTGTTGGTAAAGACGCTGGTTACGCTCAATTGAAGCTCTCTTCTGGTGAGTTGAGAATCGTACGTGAAGAATGCTTGGCTACTGTTGGCGCTGTTTCTAACCCAGATAATCAAAATGTTTCTTTGGGTAAAGCAGGTCGCGCTAGATGGTTGGGCGCTCGTCCGGTTTCTCGTGGTGTTGCTATGAACCCTGTTGACCACCCACATGGCGGTGGTGAAGGTCGTACTTCTGGTGGCCGTCATCCGGTTACACCTTGGGGTAAACCAACTAAGGGTGCTAAAACTCGTTCTAACAAGAAGACAGATCGCTTTATTATGAGATCTCGTCATGAAAATAAAAAGAAATAAGGAGGTAAACAAATGACACGTTCCGTTTGGAAAGGACCTTTTGTAGATGGTTATCTTCTTAAAAAAGCTGATGCAGCAAGAGCATCTACTCGTAATGAAGTGATTAAAATTTGGTCTCGTCGTTCTACCATGTTGCCACAGTTTGTTGGTTTAACATTTGGTGTTCACAATGGTCATAAATTTATTCCAGTACTCGTTACTGAAGAAATGGTTGGCCATAAATTCGGTGAATTTGCTCCGACACGTACCTTCTATGGTCACGCTGCAGATAAAAAAGTTAAGAGAGGTTAATTATGGGAAAAACTAAAGATACAAGAAGACTTGCCGACAACCAGGCTATGGCTGTATGCAATTCTATCCGCTCAAGCTCTCGTAAATTAAACCTTGTTGCTCAGACAATCAGAGGCTTAAGCGCTGAAAAGGCTGTTGCAGAACTTAGCTTTTCTAAGAAAAGAATCGCAAAAGTTGCTTTAGAAGTATTAAAATCTGCTATTGCTAACGCTGAAAACAATCACAAGCTTAACATTGATAAACTTGTTGTTGCTGAAGCTTATACTGGTAATGGTATCGTTATGAAACGTATGCACGCACGTGGTCGTGGTAGAGGCGCTAGAGTTTTGAAGCCGTTCTCTAAATTGACTATCGTTGTTGCAGAGCGTGGGGAGTAAGTTAAATGGGACAGAAAGTAAATCCTATCAGTCTTCGTTTAGGTGTTAACCGCACTTGGGACTCTCGTTGGTATGCTGATGAGAAGTTCGCTGATTACCTCCACGAAGATTTGAAAATTAGAAAATTTTTGAAAGAAAAGTTGGCTCAAGCTGGTATTAGTAAGGTTGTTATTGAGCGCCCAGCTAAAAAAGCTAGAGTTACTATTCATTCAGCAAGACCAGGTGTTGTAATTGGCAAGAAAGGTCAAGACATTGAGTTGTTGAGAAAAGACATTCAAAAGTTGACTGATTCTGAAGTTCAATTAAATATTCTGGAAGTCAGAAAGCCTGAACTGGATGCTCAGTTGGTTGCTGATTCTGTTGCTCAACAATTGGAAAGACGTGTTGCTTTCCGTCGTGCAATGAAGAGAGTTATGCAATCTGCTTTGCGTCTTGGTGCCGAAGGTATTAAAGTTTGCTGTTCTGGTCGTTTAGGCGGTGCAGAAATCGCAAGAACTGAATATTACCGTGAAGGCAGAGTGCCTTTGCACACTCTTCGTGCTGATATTGACTATGCTACTTCAACTGCTCACACCACATATGGTGCTTGCGGCGTTAAGGTTTGGATTTACAAAGGTGAGATTATGACTCACGATCCAATGGCACAAGACAAGAAATTGGCTGAACAAAAGTAAGAATGAGGTTTTAAAATGTTAAGTCCAAAACGTGTAAAGTTCCGTAAGCAACATAAAGGCCGTATTCACGGTGTTGCAAAAGGCGGTGCTGAGTTAAGTTTCGGTTCATACGGATTGAAAGCTCTTTCACCGGAGCGCGTTACCGCTCGCCAAATCGAGGCAGCTCGTCGCGCTATCACTCGTGAAATGAAGAGAGCCGGAAGACTATGGATTAGAATTTTCCCAGATGTTCCTGTGTCAGATAAACCTGCCGAGGTTCGTATGGGTAAAGGTAAAGGTGCTCCTGAATTTTGGGTAGCAAGAGTTAAACCTGGTCGCATTATGTTCGAAATCGGTGAGGTTGATGAAGAAACCGCACGCAGAGCATTTGCGTTGGGTGCAGCAAAATTGCCAGTTAAGAGCAAGTTTGTTAAACGCTTGAATTCTGATAATGGAGAAGCATAATGGTTAAAATTAAAGATTTGAGAGCTATGAGTGATGATGAGTTGGAAAACAGACTCGTAGAATGCAAAAAAGAGCAATTAAGTTTGCGCATTCAGCAGGCTACTGGTCAGCTCCAAAAACCTTCTGATATCTCTAAAGTTCGTAAAGAAGTAGCTCAAATCAATACGCTTTTAACAGAGCGTAAGAAGAATAGTTAGGAGAAAAACAGATGCCTAAAAGAATTCTTCAAGGTGTTGTTGTAAGTGCTAAACAGGATAAAACTGTCGTTGTCAGCGTTGAGCGTCAAGTTATGCATCCTGTTTACAAGAAAATCGTGAAGAAAAGTAAGAAATTTGCTGCTCACGATGAAAATAATCAGTTCAAAGAAGGGGATCAGGTTTCTATCATTGAATCTAAACCTTATTCCAAAACTAAAACTTGGACTGTGTTAACTAATAATGAAAATGCCTAATTAGGAAGGAATGAATTATGATACAGATGCAAACCAACCTAGATGTTGCGGATAATTCTGGAGCACGTCAGGTGCAGTGCATTAAAGTTCTTGGTGGTTCCAAGAGAATGCATGCTTCAGTCGGTGACATTATTATCGTTTCCGTTAAAGATGCTATGCCTAAAGGGCGTGTAAAGAAAGGCGACGTTCAACGTGCAGTCATCGTTAGAACGGCTAGCGACATCAGACGTAAAGACGGTAGTGTAATCCGTTTTGATAGCAATGCAGCTGTTTTGGTTAACAAAGATGGTGAACCAATCGGTACTCGTATCTTTGGCCCGGTAACCAGAGAGTTGCGTGCGAAAAAATTTATGAAGATAATTTCTTTAGCGCCGGAGGTTTTGTAATGAGCAAAATGAAAATCAAAAAAGGTGATAAAGTAATCGTTATCGCAGGTGATGATAAAGGTAAAACAGGTGAAGTTTTGAAAGCTATGCCGAAAGAAGGTAAAGTTGTTGTTCAAGGCGTTAACCTCGTTAAAAGACATACAAAACCAAGTCAAACAAATCCTGGCGGTATTGTTACTAAAGAAGCAGCTATTCAGGTTTCTAATGTGGCAGCATTGACAGCTGACGGTAAACCTTCTAAAGTAGGTTATAAAGTTGTTGATGGTGTTAAAAAGCGTGTTGCTCGGAAATCCGGTGAAGTAATCGATAATTAGGAGATAATTTGATGACAAATTTTGAAACTTTATATAATGATGTCATTAAGAAGGCTCTTGTGGAAAAGTTCGGTTACAAGAACCCGCATGAGATTCCGAAGTTGACTAAAATTGTTCTGAATATGGGCGTTGGTGACGCTATTACAGACAAGAAAAAGCTTAATAATGCTGTTGAGGAAATGGCTATGATTGCTGGTCAAAAACCAGTTGTAACTACAGCCAGAAAATCTATCGCTACTTTTAAATTAAGAGAAGGTATGCCGATCGGTTGTAAAGTAACATTACGTTCTGATAGAATGTATGAGTTCCTTGAACGCTTGATTAATATGGCTCTTCCGCGCATCAGAGACTTCCATGGTATTTCTGGTAAGAACTTTGATGGAAGAGGTAACTTTGCTTTTGGCATTAAAGAGCAAATTATTTTCCCTGAAATTAACTATGAAAAAGTTGAACAGGTTAGAGGTATGGATATCGTTATCTGCACTTCTGCTAAAACTGATGAAGAAGCTAAATTCCTTCTTACATCTTTCAACTTACCATATAAGAAATAAGTGGAGATTTTACGATGTCAAAAACAAGTTCAGTTTACAGAAACTTGAAAAGAGTGAAAATGGTTGCGAAATACGCAAACGTTCGCTCCAAGTTGAAGGCCATTGCCAATGACAAAAATGCTCCTGAAGAAGATAGATTTCAGGCTACTTTGAAGTTGGCTGAATTACCACGTAACTCTTCAAAGGTTAGAGTTAGAAATCGTTGCAGAATTACTGGTCGTTCTCGTAGTGTTAGCAGGAAGTTCGGTGTTAGCCGTGTTGAATTAAGACAAATGGCTAGTTTCGGTGAAATTCCTGGTTTGGTAAAATCAAGCTGGTAAGGAGATGATATTATGTCTATGACTGATCCTTTGGGCGATATGCTCGCACGCATTAGAAACGCACAAAGAGCGAAGAAAAGTGATGTTGTATCACCTGCTTCTCGCTTGCGTGAAAATGTATTGGAAGTTTTGAAAAGAGAAGGATATATCGCTGGTTATGAAAAAACTAACGTTCGTCCTGGTGTTGATGAACTTCGTATTCAATTAAAGTATCATGAGGGTACAAGTGTAATTACTGAAATTTATCGCGTTTCCACTCCGGGACGTCGTGTATATTCCAGTGTTAGAGACCTGCCTAGAGTTTATAATGGCCTCGGTATTTCTATCGTTTCTACTCCGAAAGGTGTTATGAGCGATAACGAAGCCAGAAAAGCTAATGTTGGCGGCGAAATCTTGTGCCAAGTTTTCTAGGGAGATAGCGGATGTCAAGAGTTGGAAAATATCCTGTAATTATCCCGGAAGGTGTTAGCGCATCCATTAATGGGAATGTTGTTAACGTTAAAGGAAAATTAGGTGAATTAAGCTTTGCTTATGATGATTCTCACGTTAATGTTGAACTCAATGAAGGCAAAATTGTTGTTACTCCGCATTCTCAAAGCCGTACGGCTAGAACTCTTTGGGGTACAACCAGAGCTCAAATTAACTCTTTGGTAAAAGGTGTAAGTGCCGGTTACAGCAAGAGCATTGAGTTGAACGGTGTGGGTTATAAGGCTCGTATGGAAGGTAAAAAATTAGTTCTTACATTGGGCTTTTCGCACGATGTTCCGTTTGAAACACCAAATGGCATTACTATTGTTTGCGAAACTCCTACAACTTTGAAAGTTAGCGGTGTTGACAAACAGTTAGTAGGTCAGGTTGCGGCTGAAATTCGTAAATACAGAAAACCTGAACCTTATAAAGGAAAAGGTATCCGTGTTGATGGCGAATATGTACGTCGTAAAGAAGGTAAGAAGAAATAGGATGTAAAGCAATGAATACACCAAAGAAATTATATGAAAAAAGAAAAGCTCGTGTTAGAACGGCTTTGAAAGCTGCTGCGAATGGAAAGATGAGATTGTCTGTATTTCGTAGCGGAAAACATATCTATGCGCAAGTTATTGATGACGCTAAAGGTGCTACAGTTGCTTCTGCTTCTACCTTGGATAAAGAAGTAAGAGCCAATATTACTAAATCTTCTAATATTGAAGCTGCTCAGTATGTTGGTAAAGTAGTTGCTGAACGTGCTGTTAAAAATGGCGTCAGCGAAGTTGTGTTTGATCGTGGCGGTTATGTTTACCATGGTCGCGTGAAGGCTCTGGCAGATTCTGCCCGTGAAGCCGGGTTGAAATTTTAGGAGGTTATCATGGCACAATCTTTAGATCGTCATAATAAGGCGGATAAAAAAGAAGAATTGGTTGAGAAACTCGTTTTCGTAAACCGTGTAGCTAAAACTGTAAAAGGTGGTCGTACTATGTCTTTTGCGGCTTTGGTTGTTGTAGGTGATCAAAAAGGTCGTATCGGCTTTGGTTCCGGTAAAGCAGCTGAAGTTCCTGAAGCTATTGTTAAAGCTACTAACGAAGCTAAAAAGAACATGGTTCGCATTCCTTTGCGTGAAGGCAGAACTTTACACCACGATATTGCTGGTCGCTTTGGTGCTGGTAAGGTTGTTTTGAGAACTGCTCCTGCCGGTACTGGTGTGATTGCCGGTGGTCCTATGCGTGCTGTATTTGAAGTTTTGGGTGTACAAGACGTTGTTGCTAAATCTTTGGGTTCTAATAACCCTTACAATATGATTAAAGCAACTTTTGCTGCACTTCAATCTATCAGCAGTCCGCGTATGGTTGCTGCTAAACGTGGCAAAAAAGTTGGTGATATCGTAAGTCGCCGCGAAAATACTTCTAACGTTAAGATGGAAAAAGAGGAGGCTTAATCATGGTTGCTAAAAAGACTGTTAAAGTTACTCAAGTTAAAAGTTCCATCGGCCACGGCAAAGAGCAAATTGCTACTTTGAAAGGTTTGGGCTTAAACAAAGTTGGCAGAACTTCTGTTTTGGAAGATACTCCAGCTGTTAGAGGTATGATTAATAAGGTAGCTCACCTCATTAAAGTTGAAGAATAATTGCAGTCGGGCGTTGAGCGGTTTTTACCGCTCTGCCCCAAGCTGTTGAGGTTAGCCCGTAGCAAGTGTTTTTGATTTTATTTTGAGTTTTTGTAAAAGGTGAATAAAATGAAATTAAATGAATTAAGAGATAATGAAGGCGCTACTAAAAACCGTATTCGCGTTGGTCGCGGTATCGGAAGCGGTAAAGGTAAAACGGCTGGTCGTGGTCAGAAAGGTCAAAAATCTCGTTCAGGTGTTGCTGTTCACGGTTTTGAAGGTGGACAGATGCCTATCTATCGTAGATTGCCGAAACGTGGTTTCAAAAATCCGTTTGCTAAGACTTTTGCTGTTATCAATTTGGATACAATCCAAAAAGCTATTGATGCTGGTAAATTGAATGCTGCTGAAATCAATAAAGAATCTTTGTTGGCTTCTAAGTTGGTTTCTAAAGAAATGGACGGTATTCGTTTGTTGGCTAGAGGTGCTTTGACTGCAGCTATCAACATTACTGTTGATTCAGCTTCTAAGGCAGCTGTTGAAGCTGTTGAAAAAGCTGGCGGTAAAGTTACTGTTAACGCTTAATTTTAGCGCATACTTTATTTAGAAAAAGGCAGGGTTTATTTACCTTGCCTTTTTTGTATTAAGAAAAGCTGTTTATGCGTGATTGGGAAATGAAGATGGATAATATGTATGTTTTATTCGCTTATGAATTTCCTAAATGTTTTATAAAGATTATCTCAGGCTTCATCTATATTTAGAGAGTTTATTTTTCCGCTTATATGGCGAGGAGAAATCTCTATAGTTAAGTGAAATATCCTATAATTAAATCAGAGAATACGAAAAATCATCTTGAGAAATTAATCTCAAATCAAATTTATCTGCCAAAGGAAGAATAAATAGCTCAAACTGTTCGTATCTTATCTCCATTCTCTCTCTTGTTAAATCGGCTCCGGCTCTTGCTCTTTGAACTCTTCTTTTATATTCCGTTTCTTTATCTACTTGCATAAAAATTTTATATGCGTTTTCAAAGCTATCGATAATAAGAGCAACACCGATACCTTCAACAATTATTATATCTGCATTTTTAGAATGAATTGCGTTGTCTAAATATTGGTAATTATAGGCTTCGGGAAAGGTCGAAGCAATGTAAGCCGTTTTAGGTTTTCCGCTTTTGTCATTATATGTAATGAAGTTATTTTTACGATATGCTTTATCTTTCATATAATTATCAGTACTTATAATGCGGACAGTTTTGCCGGTAAGCTCTAATTTTTCTTGTAATATTTTTGCAAAGGTAGATTTTCCGGCGCCACCATTGCCGGAAATCAAAACAAACTTATATTTGCCTCTTAAAACAGTATTACAAATGCTATCTATAGTTTTTTTCATATCTTATCTATATTACTAAAATTTGCTCCATTTATCAAAATAATGATTTAAGCGAATTCCATTAAGGCTCATTAATGCAACAAACATTGTCAAAAATAATAAGAAGTATTGCAAAATTTCAAAATTTCCATAAAGACCAAACATCAAGAGCATAGTATAACTGACAATTCGCCCTAAGCCTAGAAATAGCTCTCTAATTACAAAATACTCATTTTTATATTCAATAACTTCCGGAAGATTAGCGACATTAAACATATTAATATCAACAATAACACGCATAAACTGAGTAACGACAATAAAACAAAAATTATAAAAAATAAAACTAACTTTATTTGGAACAAAAATAAATATCAGTACCGAAGATATAACCAAGACAGCAGCCAACATTAAAATCTTTACAAAATGATGATATTTACAACAACGACCAAACCAAAAATTAAGAACAATGGTAATTGCATAAAAAGCTGAACTAATCAATCCCAACTTAAAATCTGTTTTGAATAAATAAATAGTATAAAGCGTAATCAAAGTTCCTAAAGTTCCATCAATCGTCATACCTCGACAAAACTCTATTTTATAAAGCTGTCGAACATACACAAGATTTTTAGTTTTTTGCCAAAAGGTTTTTATATCCATCGGCGGAAGTTCTTTTCGTGCAGGAGCTTTAATTTGACTAAATAAAATAAATTCAAAAACCGATAAAAAAGCTAAAAAAGCCACAGTTTTGAAATAAGAATCAAAAGTAAGGAAAAAACCTAAAATAAGCGGAGATGCTACACGAATTATATTTTTCAGACTTTCTAAATATCCCTTGAAAGTAATCATTTTTGAAGCAGGTACATTATCTGCCACAATCAAATTAAATGGGAATGCCTTACAAGACATAATGATACCAAAAACAATACCGCAAAATGGAATATAACTGATTATATCATCTTGCAAATAAATAAAGAACATAAAGCCAATAAAGGTCGTAATAATCCCCAACTGATACATTAACAACCTATTGCCACGTTTAATCCAATTTCCGGTTAAATACGCCAAAATTGCTACAAACATATAACAAGTAAGATGATAAATACTAATATCTGTTACACTTTCTTCTGTCTTTCTGAGCAAAAAAGACACCATAAATGTACCAAGAAAGATATCATAAATCTTATTTATGCAATTAGTAATAATGAGTAGATAGGTGTTTTTGTTTGTTTTTTCAGACATTTATTAGTTATTCCGGTTAAGTTCTTCTTGATAGCGTCGGATAATTTTATTCATTAGCGGTTTGCAAAAACGGCAAGAGTTCATTTTATTTTCCTGAAGTTGTTTAGTTATAAACTTTATCTTAAAATATAAAGTTTAATTTTTTTATAATATAAGTGCATGTAGAAAATTTGGTTGTAGAGGAACTGTTGCGACGATGGGGATAAAAGAATTGCTCAAAAAATATAATGAACGATTTATGCAGAATAATTCGCATGGGGACGAACTGTGTGAAGAGATTTTTGAATTTACTGATCGCTCTTCTTTATTGATTTTGTCTGCACCGCATTCTACGCGCAGTTTTGTGGCTAAAAGAGAGAAAATGGCGGATTTGTATACCGGAGCTCTTGTTCAATATCTGGGCGAAAAGCATCATGTATCAACGTTAATTCGCACAAAATATACTCCTTTTAAAGCGTTGATTTCTGATTGTGTTGTGCAAAAAAATCTCGGAGAACATTATTTTTTAGATATTCATGGATTTAATCAGGAAGTCGGTTATGATATTTGTCTTGGTACGGGAGAGTTTTCTGAAGAGGCGTATCCATATTTGCAGGGTATAGTGAATATTGCACATCAATTTGGGCTGAAAGCGGTTATTAATCATCCAAATTATATGGGAAAAATAGGGTTAACCGGAAGGTATCAAAAATTTTATAATAAGCCTAACGTGATTCAAGTGGAATTGAAGCAACATTTAAGAGATTTTTATGGACATTTTGATGTGGTTAAAAATATTACTCTTCCTTTTTTTGAACAAATTATTCGTCAGTATCAAGCGAATGAGTAGTTTTGTTATTTTGTTGAGTTGCGATAAAATGATTGATAAATTTGAGAGATGATTTATATTTAAAGTGTTCAAATTTAGGAGGCATCAATGTCATATGTTGAAGGTACATTATCTCAAGGGGAAGAAATTAAAGGGAAAGTTCGGCTGCACTGGATAAACTATCTGTTTACTTGGTTTTTATGTCTTCTGGCTTTTTTATTAGTTTTGCTTTGGTTGTTTGATGCTACATGGCGCCAAAGTATAGAAGCTCAGATTTTTGTTGGTGCGGTGGTATTATGGGCTGTTTATGACTATTTACGTTTGGCTACAATTGAAATGGTGCTTACAAATAAACGTGTGATTTTTAAGAAGGGAATTATTAGTGTTAAAACACAGGAACTGAAAACTAGCAAGATTGAGTCTGTTGAAATTAAGCAATCAATATTGGGTAGGCTCTTAGGGTATGGAATGTTGATGTTTTCTGGAACCGGAACGGCTAAAGTTCGGTTTACGGCAGTGGATAATCCATGGGAAGTTAAAAGTCAGGTAGAGACGATTATTGAAAGTTATGCTAACTAAATTGGAACTGGTTTGATTTTTTTAATATGTGTAGGCTTGACTTTGCTTAAGTTTTTTGGTATAAGCTGAGTATGAGCTTGGCAAACGCTCGGATTGTCCGCCAAAGGGTTCGTTGCCGTTGTTGTTTTTTACATAGATTTCTTGAGATGACTTATTCTGCTCATCGGACAGGCAAAGTGGTAAGTTATCAGAAAGGAATTGGTATGCGTAAATATCTTGAATTCTTCCGTGTGGAAGCAAAATCTTTATTAAAAAATTTCCAGAAAAATGAACAAAGTGCGGTTGCCAGATGTGCAGAAGTTTTTGGCGATAAAAAAGATTTATCGTTGATGAATATGCAACATGTGGTGGCTAAAGAATATGGTTTTGACAATTGGAACGCTTTGAATAAAGCTGAAAATTGGCAACTTGCCGAAGTGCTGATAAAATCTAAAAATCAAACATTAGCTATGCCTCTTTATGCCGATGAAAAAAAGGGGAATGTTTATTCTCGGGCTGAACGCTATGAAGTTGGTTTGATTAAAAGCCGTGCGGGAGTGGATTTAGAAAATTTTATTCAAACATCACCGAATGGTTATGCGTCTCCTTTTTTGCAATTAGAAAGATTTGATTTGTCTGATTATGATTTATCAAAAATGAATCCGTTGTTTGTGTCTTTTGATGAGTATACACGTTGGCCGGAAGATGTTGCTAAATTGCCTCAAAACTTTAATCCGCAAAAATTTATGGAGCAAAGAAAAAATCCAGGGCTTGGTATTCGTCGTTTGCATCGGCAAAATCTTGTTGGTCAGGGGCGTGCGATGGCTGTTATTGATGGTTTTCTATTGAGTGATCATTTGGAATATCATGAAAATTTGAAAGGTTATGAGAGAATTTGTTCAGATGATTTGGGACATGGTGCTAATGGTGGTGCGTTGGTGTCTGCCCTTGTGGGGAAAACTTGTGGAGTAGCCCCGTTTGCCGATGTTTATTATTTTTCGGCGCAACAGATGGAAAATAATCATCGGACGCAGCGATATTATGCGCAAGCGTTGCAGAAAATTTGTGATATTCATGAGAAACTTCTGCAAAATGGGAAAAACGGTATTGATACGGTTTGCATTTTATGGGGAATTACAAGCCCTGTTTTTCAGCAGGATGACGGTGTATCTGAGATGAAAGACGCTCTGGAACGAGCTCATAGCTTAAATATTTGGGTTAATAGCGGTGACTTGAAGTTTGAGGGTAAACTGTGGTCTGAAGGACGGATACATTGTACTTATAGCGGAGATTTAGATAATCCGATGGATTATGAAGTGATGCCTAACGCTCCCAAAATTCCTTTAGAAGTTAGTGAATTTTGGAAAAACAGATTATGTTTTCCGGCTGGTGGTCGCACAGTGACGAGAAATGACAGACTAGATGCTTATGCATTTTCGGCTCCGGGGTTTTATCTCAAGCCTTATGAATGCGGATTGTTTGTATTGGCAAGGTGTATCAAAAATGATTTGACACCTGAGGAGTTTTGGAAGTTTTCTCTTGAAACAGGAGATTATCGTGCCGGTATGGGGGTGATTGTTAATCCGCAAAAATTGATTGATGCTTTAAGAAAATAATGTTATACAAGGGAGAGTGAGTGATTGCTCTCCTTTTTTATGATGTAGAGGAATTTGAATGAGTAAGAATATTGATATTTTAGTAGCAAATGAAGAAGATGCAGAAGATATTGCCCGCCTTTCTTATCAAGTGGGAAAAATGCATGATGATGCGTTGCCGGATTATTTTAAACCGACACCCGAAGAAGAACATTTGCGGATTATTCAGAATATGCTGAAAGATGAAAATGCCGTTATTTTTAAAGCAGTAGAGGGTGGTAAAATTTGCGGGTTTATGTGTATGCTTATTCAAGAAAAATCACGCAATGGTTATGTACATTCCAAAGTTGCTTATATTTATAACTTTGGGGTTGATGAAGCTATGCGAAGCCGTGGAATTGGCGGAAGGATGCTACAAACAGCCGAGAGCTTTTTACAAACGAAAGGTGTTGAAGCTGTGGAGCTCAGTGTCTTTATGTTTAATCAACGAGCTTTGACGTTTTATGAAAAAAACGGATATCGTACATTGGATGTTAATTTGCAGAAAATTTTGAAGTAAAAATATCTATCAGCAATAAAAAAGGGGGCGAAGTATCGCACCCTTGCTTTATGCTTTTATTATAAAGAGGTAATTCTTTTTTGTCAAGTTCTTTATTTGCAGTTTTGCTGAAATAAGTTATTGATTTTACTGTTTATTTTTATGTATTTTCAAGTTCTCATCAAATTTTGGAGGACTTTTTTATGCAAGAACAGAGAGTTTTTCTTGAAAAGTATAATTTTGTAAAATTTGAATTAGAAAGAATTAAGTCTTTATGGGGATTGAAAAAGGAGCATGCAGAGCAGAAAAGTAGTTATGATATTTCAATTGGGGAAATTATTAAGGAGATTTTTTCAGAACTTAAATTGTATGCGTTTAAGCCTTGTAAAAAATTGTTATTAGCAATGGCTATATGTGGGGTGTTGAGTGGGATAACCCCTTATTTAAGAATGCTTTATATGGGGGAACTTCCCGAACTTTTAAACGGAACAACCAAGGCTATTATTATTTTTTCTTGCTTTATGGCAATGAGTGAACTTAATGGTTATTTATTATCAATTTTTTCTACGCGTTCCAGATTTATTCAAGATGAAATGATGGATTTATATGATAATTCTGTGCGGGCGAAAAATTATGTTGAAATTTTGCATAAACCCAGAGCCTTATTTAATGTTAACGGTGTGGGGGGATTGCTTGCTATGGCTGAATCTATATTTAGGTATAAACGCTTTATTTTGGATAGATTGTTCATTTCTTATAAAGAGTTTATTTCTTTAGTTGTTTGTACGGCTAGTTTGTTTGCTATTGTTCCGCAGTTGGCGTTGTTTATTTTGTTGTTGCAATTTATTTCAATGGAGTTTGCTCTTTATAATAATAAGTTTTTTAGAAGAGTTGATGAGCGGTTTCGTTTGTTTTCGGCGAAAGTTTATCGCGAAAACGGACAAATCAGCAGTCTTGCTTCATTGGTGCAAAGTGCTAATAAGGTGGAAAAAGAAAGTAAACGTGTTTATGCCAGGCTTATGCGTAGTTCCGCTAAATTGCGGTTAAAAATCTTTAACCGTTTAATGGGGGAAGAAAGTATTCGCCTAATTTTGGATGCGCTTTTAGCTATTGCGGTTTGCTATGTGGCTATTCGGGATATTATTCAAACCGGTGATATCGGACGATTGGCTTTAATTTCCGGTGCGGCGATGCAGATGCAAGGACGTTGGCAGAGTGTATTTCGTTTTTATTTTAATGTGGACGAGTATAAAAATTTGGTTGCGGATACCAGAAAACGTATGCAACTTCCTAAAGTTTTAGAAAGAGTTACCGGTAATCATCATTTAAGTGTGGCGGATAATTTTATTCGCTTGGAAAATGTTAGTTTTGCGTATCCGGCTCTTAAACGTATGGAAGAAATAGGCTATCTAACGGAGATTAAATACGGTGCTACGGTTTTAGAGAATGTATCGCTTGATATTCGTGCGGGAGGCGTTACTGTTGTGGCCGGAACTTCAGGGCAGGGTAAATCGACATTAATGAGGCTTATTCGACATGATTATGATGTGCAACAAGGTAAAGTCTTTATCGGAAGTCAGAATGTTTGTGATTTGCCAGATGAGGAAATTAACAAGCATATTGCTTTTATTGGGCAGAGTGTGCAGTTTTTTGATGCGTCTATTCGTCGTAATCTTACTTATTTGAGTGATGTAACGGATGAAAAACGTTTGCATGAGGTTTTGGATGCAGTTGGATTAACCGAAGATATTGCTAAGTTTGAAGAGGGGCTTGACTATAAAATCGGAATTAATGGGAATAAACTTTCCGGTGGTCAACGACAGAGATTGGCTTTGGCGCGAACTTTATTAACCAATCGTCCGATTGTGATTATGGATGAGCCAACAACCGGATTGGATCAGGTTTTGAGCTTTCAGGTGATGAAATCTCTTAAAGAATTGGCAAAGCACAAAACGGTATTGCTGGTTACACATAATCCAACTGAAATTGCTTTGGCGGATAGGGTGCTGATTATCAAAGATAAACATGTTGTTGCGGATGGGGAACCGTTGCACCTGGTGACACATTCGGAATTTTTGAAATCGGCAATGACAAAGCAAGATGTGTTGAGTAAACGAGAATTATTTATTGCGCATTGTTTGAAGGTTGCGTAATATTCTCTAAATTATTTTTTATTTAGAGGGGAAATGAAATGTCCGGAATTGTTGAAAAAGCATTGTTATTTGCTAAAGAATGTCATGCAGGAGATAATTCCGGACATGATTTTGAGCATATTTTGCGGGTGATGGCTAATGCCGAAAAGATTTTGATGGAAGAGCCTCTGGCCGATGCTGAAGCTGTACGTGTGGCGGTGGCTTTGCATGATGTTGATGATTACAAATTAGGTTCTGACGGTGCTCGGGCTAAAAGTTTTTTATCTGAAATCGGCGCTCAAGAAGATTTTGCTAGAAAAGTATTGGATATCGTTAGTTCTATCGGTTTTTCTAAATCGGGTAGTCATCCAAATTTTCAGATGATTGAGCAGGCGATTGTATCTGATGCGGATAAATTGGATGCGGTTGGAGCGATTGGAGTTTGTCGTACAGCTATGTATTCGGCGGCGACAAAACGTCCGCTCTTTAATGAGCAAATTTTTCCGGATGAAAATTTAACACCAGAACAATATCAAAACAAAAATCGGGCGACAAACCACGCTATTAACCATTTTTTTGATAAATTGCTGAAACTTAAAGGTGCGATGCAGACAAAAGTCGGTAAAATGGAGGCGGAAAAACGCCATTTGTTTATGATTGCGTTTTTAAGAGAATTTTTTGATGAAGTGCGAGCTGATGAGTGGCAAGAATATTTGGATAAATTCTTAAAACAAATTGCTTAGTTTTCTTTCTTTTTTCATGGAATAGTATTGACCTTAGACAAAAAATATGGTATTATCTTCTTGTTTACCGTATTATTGTTTCTATAGATTTGAACGTTCTTTAGAGTATTTGCTTTAGGGAGTGATTTGGGTTTTGGACTTTAATTGGTGAGCCGTTAAGGGGAAAATCTTCTTAATGTATTTTGTTTTTTTTTAAATTTTTTTAACCATGAGACAAAATGTTTTTGTGCGGATTTTTGCCGCAATCATGAGAGTGTGTTTTCCGCTTATGGCGGTTAAGTACTTCACCAAGAAAACCAACAAACACGCTGAGTTGTTTTTGCCGAGCGAGGCAAAACAGCTTAAAGCAATTGAAAAGCTGGATTTAGACACCGACCAGATACGAGCGCGTGTATGGTCTCTTCAGGTCAAAGTTGCGCGATTGCAACAGAGACACAATGACCTGATTCAGGAGATAAAGACTGAACAGGAGTTTTCCGCTCTTGTAGAGCGTGCTCATGTAGATATTGTTGCGCAAGCAATGAAGTTCTACACCCCGACACAAGAAATGGCTCTGCGTCTTCTGTCTCAATTCGGTCTGGATGCGGTTGAGCTGATTAATAAAGCTCCGGCGGCGTTTGATGGGCTTAAGGCCAGCGACATCTTGAGTGTTAAGCCAAATGAGGTTTGCGCCCCTGATAGTCCTCGTTGGGCTTTTGCAGAGGCTCTGGTCTCTAAGCGTTCGTCTTGGGCGCTTAAGTTTTTGGATGAACTTCGCAAGATGCCTCCGCAAAGACTTGGCGAGCTGGGGAAAGCTAAATTTAACTTCTTTTTCAAATTCGCGTATGAGGCGAAGGAGAACGTGGCATTTTTGATGCCATATATGGCGGTTTTCTTCCCCGAGCTTTATGCTCAGGTGAGAGCGAATTTTTTCTTATATAAGGAATTCGCGCCATATATCACAAAAATGTTGCCTGCGAAGTTGAGATACTTGGATAAAGGGAGATATAGTTTTCTCTCCAAGGGGTTTTCTCAGATTTCGGTGGAAGGGCAGCTTGATGAAGTCGGAGATGCCTATGCTTGGCTTAGTATTGCCTATTATAGGATGAATGAGCCGGCGGTTTATGAGCTTATCATTTCCAAGATGAGCGATATTAAGCCGATGGTGTCTGAGTCAATTTACAGTCAGCTTCTTGATAGACTGATTGCATTGGCGAATTGTCCGGCGGATGTTTCTCGTCTGCTAAGTCTGGCTGATGACAAACGGAAGCAGGTTCTCTACCATAAAATGGTGGAGAAAAAATATGCAGTACTTTTGGCTGCTCAATATCCGTTCTCTTCATGGGAGGATAAAGAGCTAATCAAAAGTGCTTTACGTATTGTCATTACCGACAATCATTTTCCTTTGGCAAAAATGCACGAACTTCCTGAGGATTTGCAGGAATTTGCAACTTACCAAATGGAAGTATCTGCTCAGATTGCTGCTTTAAAAAGTGATATCTTCAAAAATGTAGGGTATCATTTGCTTCCTGAGGTAGAAATCTATCTGGTGCTGATGGATCCGCGGTACTCCTTGAAGTATCAGAAACTCTATGTTGATGAATTTAAATTGTCTGAAAAGGCATTTAATGCTTTGATACATAGAGAAACTGTTAAACTTCAAGATCAGGTGGTTTTTCCTGATGTTTTGGTTGGCAAATATGCAGCCAAATGGGGACTGACGGATGAGCAGTATCAAGCATTACTGCAGACACCGATGAAGAAATATACCCTTCAGTGGAAGGAGTATATTAAGAAACCGGAAGTTTCACATGTTTATCATAACGAAACAGAAGGGTAAACTTTAAAGAACAATTATATGGGGTGACGTGAGTCATCCCATATTTTTTTGTCTTATTATAAATTAGTTGTTGTATTTTTCTATTTTTTATATATCTTTTATTTTATATACAAATTTCTTTAGAACTTGGAGCAAGCTATGCTAGATAGAGTTGATGCTTTAGATGTAAAACAGTTTCGGGGGCGAAGCGTTTTTTATTACCAGTCTATTCGGCCGTCTATATACAAAGATAATACGTTTAAACGTGGGTATGGTAATGATATGTGTTTTGTGGAAGAAAGAACTCAACAAAATGGATATAAAAATGCACGGGCCAGAGTTATTGATGGTGGTGTAGGACGGTTGACCGCATTGCCACCGATTTATTGGTAAGGTGTTTGTTGTTGCCTTTTGATGGATGAGTATAGCTTTTTGTGACTTGCGTATTGTTGCTTTGAAATTTTTGTTTTATTGACCTTTTGAGGTCTTTTTTTGTGCTTGTTTTATGTGGTTTTTTGTGGTAAAATCTCTCTAATAGATGCCTAAATGTTAGGGAGATTTGAAAATGGCTCAAGAGAAAACGAAAGAAAAAAAATCAAATAAAATTCCTAATTTTGCGGAATATGAACGTGAGCGCCTTAAAAATTTGGCAAGTGAAGCGAGGAAAGCTGCTCAAGAACTCAAATCTGCCGGACAGAAAATAGGAAAAGAAGTTTTGGATGCTCCGGAAAAAAAAGTTAAAGAGAAGGGAACACTTAAAACATCTTGGGAGGTTTTTAAGGAAGCCTGGGAAAAAACTGGTAAAGATTTTAGAAAATCAGTTGGCTATAAAATGGGAGAATCTGTTTTTCAGGGATTGTTACCATATTGTCAGAATTTGTTATTTGGTTCACTTTCGGGGATTGTTGCCGGTACAAGCGGGGCAACAGCTAAATTCTTTGGAGCGGCAGCTCTTAATGTTGCACGACAAAGATTGGGGGATTTCTGCCGATTTAAATCTAAAATGGCAACGATTGTTTTAAATGATACGCATGCTAATGCCGCTTCTAGTTCTATCTATAAGGATATTCTTCATAAACCGCGTCCGTATTTTAAAGATAATGCTCCAGCATCTTTGGGAGGTTTGACATCAGAGATTGTTTCGGCTAAAAATACTTTGCTAAATAAATCAGTAGAATGTATGTCTAAAGTGATTGTATTTGGTATTAGTTCTGCTAGTTTAGTGGCTGTTGATCCGATGCTTGCTGCAGGGGTTTTGGGCGTGACTGTGGTTACGGCAGAATTTGGCGGATATATGAATAAAGTTTATCGTAAACTCAATAGTAAAATGCGTTCTTTTTCTCATAAAATCTCTAAAGAAAATAGTGATTCAATTAAAAATACACCACTTGTCCAAGATACTAATCGGGTTGAAGTGGAAACAAAGCAAATGGAAAATCGCTTAAATAAAGCTTCTAAAGTTACACAGAAGATTACATATGCTAAGAGTAAAGCTTATCTGAAAATGAGTATGGCTATTAATATCGGTATGGAAGGATTAATTATGGCGGCAGCTTTTGCTGATGTGGTTAAAACCGGAGATATCGGCCGGTTTGCTCTGATTAGCACGGCTTCGTGGCAGATGATGAGCTCTGGGAATATGCTTTCGGAATTTTGGAATGAAATGCAGGCGGGAACGCATAGACTTATTGATGCTTCTAAAAAATTGATTACACCAAAAGAACTTGAACGTGTTACAGGTAAAGAAAAATTAACCGAAAGGGATACTAAAATTAGTGTGCGAAAAGTTAATTTTGCATATCCGCAAATTAAAGATGTTACCGATATGAGCTTGGTTGAGGCCATGGATCGAGAAGGCGAGATTAAAAGAGGCGAAAATGTGCTTAAAGATTTAAGTGTTGAGTTTGATAAAGGTTGTTTAACGGCTGTAGTTGGTACTTCAGGTAATGGCAAATCCACGTTGATGAGCCTTATTCGTCATGATTATGATGCTCAGTCGGGGCAAATATTTATCGGAAATAAGGAAATTCGTGAATTATCTGATGATGAACTTAATGCGCATATTGCGTTTGTGGATCAAAATGTACACTTTTTTGATGAAAGCGTGGGGTATAATCTTAAATATTTTAAGCCTGAAGCTACAGATGAAGAACTTATGCAGGCATGCGAAAAAGCAGGATTTAATCGTGATATTCAGAAGTTTAATGATGGTCTTTCTCATAAAATCGGGCAAGATGGAGCTAAACTTTCTGGTGGACAAAGACAACGTTTGGCGCTGGCTCGTGTCTTTTTAACCGATAAACCGATAGTGATCATGGATGAACCGACAACAGGTCTTGATCCAAATCTTAGTCTTAAAATTATGAAGTCTCTTAAAGATATGGCTCAAGATAAAACGGTGATTATGGTGACACATAATCCAACTGAAGTTGCGCTTTCTGATAGAGTGGTTGTGATTGAAAAAGGTGAAATTGCTGCGGACGGAAAGCCGATGGATTTGATTAAAACCAGTGAGTTTTTGCGTAATGTCTTAACTAAAGATGATATTAAAAACAAAAATAAGCTTTATCAAACCAGTATTAATGGGGTTAATCCGATGCAGGAGGCTGCAACTGTGCTTAATGAAGAAGCTAACGGTAAAGTTTTGAGCGATATTGAAAGGGCGGAGAAAAGAAAACTTTTGGAAGCGCATAAGAGAGCTTATGTTGGGGTTCGCAAGAAAACGCTTGAAAATCAACGTCGCAAGGAAGGCAAACCTTTACCAGAAAAGAAACAGAGACAACCTCTTAATCCGCCATCAGCTGTATTAAATCGTGGTGGGGCGGAGATTTAATAATAGCTTATACTTTAAGGTTAGGGGCTTGGTTATGATTGGATAAAGCCGTCTGACTGCAAATTGAATAAATGGTAAAATTTACCGGATTTGTTTTTGAGCAATTCTTGTGGTGCTCCACTTTCTACGATTTTGCCGTGTTCCAGCACTACTATTCTATCCATGTTTCTTAAAGTTGATAAGCGGTGGGCAATCGCTATAACGGTTTTGTTTTTCATGATGTTTTGTAGAGCCTTTTGGATGGCTGTTTCTGATTCGCTATCTAAAGCGGAAGTAGCTTCATCTAAAATTAAAATCGGAGTGTCTTTTAGGATAGCTGAGGCTATGGCTATTCTTTGTCTTTCGCCGCCGGATACCTTAACTCCTCTTTCTCCGACTACGCTTTGATACCCTTTAGGCATTTTTAAGATTGTGTCGTGAATTTGAGCTAGTTTGGCTGCTTTGTAAACATCTTCATCGGAGGCTTTAGGGTTTGAAAAGCGGATGTTATTTATTATAGAACGATTGAATAAGGTCGGCTCTTGCGGGATAAGGGCTATATGACGGTGTAGCGAACTTTGTGTTATCTTGGCAATGTTTTGCTCAGAAATCTGAATTTCTCCTCCTTTTATGTCATAGGCGCGGAGGATTAAATTGATTAGAGTTGATTTGCCTGAGCCAGATAAACCAACGATACCGACTTTTTCGTTTGCTTTTATTTCTAGATTGAAATCTTCAAATAATGGGGCTTTGTTTTCATAGGCAAAGCTCATATTTTTTATGGAAATATTGGGCTTGCTTATTTTTAGTTGCTTGGCGTTGGGGGCGTCATTGACTTCTATCGGTTTATAAATGATATTTATAGCATCTTCTAAACCGCCTAGGTTTTGTTGATAGCGTATGATAAAATCTCCTATTCTATCTATCGGAGATAAAAGTAAATGAATGTATGTCAAGGCAATCAGAACTTGGCTGATATTGAGATTTTTTGCATGCCAGAAATAAACTAAAATCAATAGAGATATGACGCGTAAGACCATCAGCGATAAGATATTAAAGCTGTTGGATATGCCTGTTTCTTGTCCTTTTTTGAGGTAACTTCGGACGACTTTTTTCAGTGTTTTGCCTAAGTAAGCCTTTTCATGCAATACAGCGCCGCAGTTTTTTACTAGGCGGGCATTGGCGATACTGTCTACGATAATTCCGGCAGCTTCCGACTCTAATTGAGCGTTTTCTCTGGAGATTGGTTTTAGGTTTTTGCAGTGGTAGTAGTTAAAGAAACTTGTTATTACGCAAAAAAAGGTAATGGATGTGGCTAAGCCTTTGTCAACGCTGAATAATATCGGTAAGGCAACTGCATAGGGGATAATGACTGCTTCCAATACGCCTTTAAAACTCCAGCAGAGATTTATGGTTTGAAGGACAAGTTGAATAACTTTATTAGATATTTTTCCGGACATTTCTTCGGTAAAATATGAAGTGGAGTGTTTATGTGTGTACTTGAATGCGTCTTTGTAAATATTGCGTTTTAGAAAAATATCCATGCGAAATTCAAAAATGGTGCGTAGGCCGTCGCAAATATTTGAGCCAAAATGTAGGGCAGCGTATATGGCAACATAGGTTATAGAAGTGCTGGTTATAATTTGCGTTGGATTTTCAACAATGTAACCGAACAACGATGCAATGTAGTAATTGTCTAGGTAAATAAATACACGACTGAGCCCAAATAAACCAAAGGTGGCGATGGTGTACAATTTAATTCGTCTTAAGTATTTGAAAATAAATTTTATTGCGGTCATGCTTCTTCTCCATAAGAAAGATAGCCATTGTTTTGGAGCTGATAAAGTTTGTAGAATGTGCCGGATTTGTTTTTGAGTAGTTCATCTATGGAACCTTCTTCAATTATCTTGCCATTTTCTAAGACGATTATTCTATCCATGCTTCTTAAGGTTGATAAACGGTGAGCAATGGCGATAACGGTTTTATCTTTGATGATATTTTGTAATGCCTTTTCTATCATTATTTCCGCTTCACTGTCTAAGGCCGATGTTGCTTCATCCAAAATTAAAATCGGAGCATCTTTTAGGATAGCAGAGGCTATGGCTATTCTTTGTCTTTCGCCGCCGGATACCTTAACGCCTCTTTCTCCGACTACGCTTTGATACCCTTTAGGCATTTTTAAAATCGTGTCGTGAATTTGAGCTAGTTTGGCTGCTTTGTAAACATCTTCATCAGATGCTTTGGGGTTTGAAAAGCGGATGTTATTCATTATGGAGCGGTTAAATAAACTGGGTTCTTGTGGAATTAAGGCTATGTGATGGCGCAACGAACTTTGTGTCACTTCTGTAATATTTTGCTCGGAAATCTTAATTTCTCCCCCTTTTATATCATAGGCGCGAAGAATTAAATTGATTAGAGTGGATTTGCCGGAGCCTGATAAACCAACGATACCGACTTTCTCGTTTGCTTTTATTTCTAGATTGAAATCTTCAAACAATGGGGCTTTGTTTTCATAAGCAAAGCTCATATTTTTGATAGAGATATTGGGGGTGTTTATTTTTAATTGTTTAGCGTTGGGAGCATCATTTATTTCTATCGGTTTATAGATGACATTTATAGCATCCTCCAAAGAGCCTGTGTCTTGTAAATAGCGAAGAAATGCAGCTCCTATTTGATTTATGGGGGATAATGCTAACTGAATGTAAGTTAAGGCAATCAGAACTTGGCTGATGTTGAGATTTTTTGTATGCCAGAAGTAAACTAAAATCAGTAAAGATATGACACGCAAGACCATTAGGGATGTAGTATTGAAACTGATTGATATTCCTCTTTCGTGTCCTTGTTTTAAATGGCTTTTGATGACTTTTTTAAGAGCTTTACCTAAGTAAGCCTTTTCATGCAATATGGCACCGCAATTTTTAACTAGGCGAGCATTGGCAATGCTATCCACGATAATTCCGGTGGCTTCTGACTCTAATTTTGCATTTTCTTTGGATATCGGTTTTAGAATCTTGCTGTGCCAACAGTTGAGGAGACTTGTTATTATGCAAAAAAAGATGATGGATGTAGCTAAACCTTTGTCAATACTAAACAATATCGGTAGGGCGACAGCATAAGGAATAATGACGATTTCAAGTATTATTTTAAAACACCCACAAAAATATATTGAACTATCTACAAGTTGAATAATTTTATCAGATACTTTTCCGGACATTTCTTCCGTAAAATAAGAAGAGGAGTGTTTATGCGTATGTTTGAATGCATCTTTATAAATATTGCGTTTTAAGAAAATATCCATGCGAAGTTCTGTAAAGGCACGAATACTATCGATTACGTTTGAACTAAAGTGCAAGAGAGTATATATGATAATATAGGTTAAAGAAGTGTTGGTTATTATTTGTGTCGGATTTTCGGCTATATAACCGAATAATGAGGCTATATAATAATTGTCCAGATAAATGAGAGTGCGTTCAAGGCTATATAAACCAAGTGTTGCGATGGTGTAGAGCTTGATTTGCTTAAAATATTTGAAAATAAATTTTATTGCAGTCATGCTTCTTCTCCATAAGAAAGATAGCCATTATTTTGGAGCTGATAAAGTTTATAGAATGTACCGGATTTGTTTTTGAGTAGTTCATCAATGGGACCTTCTTCAATTATCTTGCCATTTTCTAAGACAATTATTCTATCCATGCTTCTTAATGTAGAAAGTCTATGAGCGATGGCAATCACGGTTTTATCTTTGATGATATTTTGTAATGCCTTTTCTATCATTATTTCCGCTTCACTGTCTAAGGCCGATGTTGCTTCATCCAAAATTAAAATCGGAGCATTTTGTAAAATAGCGCGGGCAATAGCAATGCGTTGTCTTTCTCCACCGGAAAGCATTGTCCCTCTTTCACCGACGACGCTATTGTATCCGTGTGGTAAATTCATAATGGTTTTATCAATTTGTGCTAATTGAGCGGCTTGGCGGATTTGCTCTTCGCTCGCTTGTGAGTTGGTTATACGCAAATTTTCCAAGATACTACGATTAAATAAGGCGGTATCTTGTGAGATAACGGCAATGTTTTTGTGGTGGGAGCGGAAAGTTAAGTCTTTGATATTTGTTTTGTTTAGCAATATTTCTCCGCTGTCTACATCATAAGCGCGAAGTAATAAGTTAATCAAGGTGGATTTTCCTGAGCCGGAATGTCCGACTACTCCAATCTTTTCTCCGGCTTTGATATGTAGATTTAGGTTTTCAAATATCGGTTTGCCTTTGATGTATGCAAAGTTTACGTTTTTGAATATTATTTCAGCTTTTGTTGGGCGTATGTTGATGGCGTTTTCTTTTTCTTTGATGTCAATGGGTTGGTTTAGGGTTGAGAAATTAGCACGAATTCCTCCCAGCTGATCAGATATAAATTGGCAGTAGTTGTTTATGCCCATGGTGGCTAAAACTAAGTTGACCAAGGTGGTGTAAACGTAAAACAGATTATCCAGAGCGATATTGTCTTTTTGTGCAAAATATAAGATTAAAAAGATTCCGGAGGTTAAGAATACGGTATCTATTGCATGAAAGGTAAAACGCGAAACAATTTGATAACGTCCTTGTTCGGCTATGCGTAAAAGGGCTTGTTTTAAGCTTTTGTAAAAATAAAGTTGTTCGCTGAAAAATGATCCGCTGTATTTGACTAAATTGGCATTGGCAATGCTGTCTACTAAAATGCCTTTGGCTATGTTTTCATAATTTACACGATTTCGGCCTAAATCAAAAAAGTGACGATTTACTTTATATACGGCGAAAAAATATGGAATGTTTATTGCAAATAATAGGGCGCTTAGTGATGGACTGAATGTTGCTATAATGGAATAAGATACGATTAAAATTCCCATTGGACGGATGAGTAAAAAACAGGTATCCGAGAATAATTGTGTTAAACTCTGGCATAATCCTGTTAGTGCCGATGATATACGACCACTCATTTCATCATCAAAGTAACGAACGGAATGAGCATGAATTTTGGTGAAAATGTCTGTTACTAAATGACTTAAAAATGTTTGGGAAAAGGCGTCTTTTATATATGTGGCGTAGTAGCCGTTTACGAGGGCGCGGATAAGGTAATATCCGACTAATATCAATAAAATTGTGAAACATTGATTGAGCGCTTCGGTTGAGTTTTTTATTTCAAAGCAACCAACAAGGCGGCTGATAAGCCATGTTTCTAATGGTAAAATGATGCAGGTCAAAATGAATGTAATGCAAAAAAGAATAAACAGTTTTTTACATTTTTTAAGATTTTTTAATATAAGCGTTCTAATATCCATAATAAATAGCCTTAAAAATTTGCGATGTGTGTATAATAGTCAAAAAAATATTTTTGTCAAGTAAAAAATTAAAAGGAGCTGTTTGATGAAGAAAATTGCCATTTTGGTTGTTTTAGTTTTAACGCTCGTGGGAGCTTTTTGGTTTTTAAATCGCTTGGATTATTCTAAAGTTGCGATTGTTTTACCTTCTTCCGAACGCGCCTCATCTCCTTATTACTATCAAAAAGATGGGGATTTTTTCTTGGCGGATGATTTAAAACAGGGGTTGCAGAAATTAGGGTACAAAGTTGAGTATAGGTTTCGCGAAAATTATGATGATTTAAATTTGAGTGATATCGGCAATGTGATTTATTTTAAGGGATATTATAATTTTGAGCATTTGCCGGATGCCGAAAATAAAGACGACGGGCGTAAACGTGTTCTCTATCTCTATTATGTGGAAGGTTTGCATCCTGAAATATTAAACGAAGTTGATGTGGTGGCTTGTGCTTCGCAAAAGTTTATTAAAGATATGGTTGCTCCATTAGGGGTGGCTACTGCATATATTCCGCAATTTACTAATCCGGATAGATTTAAGCCGACAGCTAAAGAAATGGATAAGGCTTATACGGTGTTGTTTGTCGGTTCTGACCATTCGGGATTTGGACGCAAAAGTGTTGATTATGCCGTTTTGGCAGATGCTAACTTGAGTGTTTTTGGCAAGTTTTGGGAAAAAAGTTTGCAACCGGATGTATTAAAAGGGAACTTTATTGAGAATAATGACTTGTATCGTTATTATGCAAGTGCGGATATTGTTCTTAATGATCATCGGGAAGATATGAGCTATTATGGATTTATTTCTAACCGAATTTTTGATGTGACAGCGTCTGGCGGTTTTGTGCTTACGGATTATTTACCTGAAATTGAGGCAGTTTATGGCGATAGTGTCGCAACTTATAAAGACTATTATGAATTTAAAGAAAAGTTAGAGTATTATTTGGCTCATCCAGAAGAACGCGCAGTGATGGCTCAGAAAGCTCGTGAGATTACTTTGAAGAACTTTTCTAATGTTAAAATTGCGGAAATGTTTGACGCTCTCTTTAAAAATATAAAAAAATGATAAAATCTTTCTCAAAGGCTTGATTTTGTAAAAACGAAACACTAACTAACCTATTAGTTTTAGTGTAACCTATTTGATGGGAGTAATTTAAATGCAAGTAAAGCCTTTACGCGAGAACGTTTTAATTAAACGCGTTGAAGAAGAAAATAAAACCGCAGGTGGTATTATCCTGCCTGATACAGCGAAAGAAAAGCCCAGCGAGGGAGTTGTTATTGCTGCCGGTGAAGGGCCGAGAACTCCTGATGGAAAAATCTTGCCGATGAGTGTTAAAGTTGGTGACCATATTTTGTTTAGCAAATGGTCCGGAACTGAAGTTAAAATTGATGGCGAGCCTCATTTGATTATCAAAGAGGGTGATATTTTGGCTGTTGTGGAAAGATAATTAGAAAGGATTTTGTATTATGGCTGCTAAAGATATTAAATTTGGTACTGATGCCAGAGCTAAAATGCTTAAAGGCGTTGAAATTTTGGCCAAAACCGTAAAGGTTACTTTGGGTCCTAAAGGTCGCAATGTTATGTTGGATAAATCTTATGGCGCTCCGAAAATTACTAAAGACGGTGTTTCTGTTGCCAAAGAAGTTGTTTTGAACGATAAGTTTGAAAATATGGGCGCTCAATTAGTTAAGGAAGTTGCTCAGAAAACAGCTGATAAAGCCGGTGATGGTACAACTACAGCTACAGTTTTGGCTGAAGCTATCATAAAAGAAGGTTGCAAGGCAGTGGCTGCCGGTATGAACCCGATGGATTTGAAACGCGGTATTGATATGGCTGTTGAAGCTGTTGTAGAAGATGTTAAATCTCGTTCTAAAGAAGTTAAATCTTCTGCAGAAATTGCTCAAGTTGGTACAATTTCCGCTAACGGCGATACAAGCATTGGTGATTATTTGGCTCAAGCTATGGAAAAAGTTGGCAATGATGGTGTTATTACCGTTGAAGATGCTAAAGGTCTTGAAACAGAATTGAGCGTTGTTGAAGGTATGCAGTTTGATAGAGGTTATTTGTCTCCATATTTTGTAACAGATGCTGATAAAATGACTGTTGAATACGATGCTCCGTATGTTTTGTTGTATGATCAGAAAATTTCTAACCTACAAGCTATTTTGCCAGTTTTGGAAGCTGTTTTGCAATCTGGTCGTGCTTTGCTCATCGTTGCAGAAGATATTGATGGTGAAGCTTTGGCTACTTTGGTTGTAAACCGTATCAGAAGCGGTTTGAAAGTTTGCGCTGTTAAAGCTCCTGGCTTTGGTGATAGAAGAAAGGCTATTTTGCAAGATTTAGCTGTTTTGACCGGTGGTCAGGTTATTTCTGAAGAATTGGGCATGAAACTTGAAAATACAACAGTTGATATGCTTGGTACTGCAAAACGTGTTGTTATTACTAAAGATGATACAACTATCATTGATGGTAGTGGCGATAAAGAAGCTATTGAAGCTCGTAAAGCTCAAATTAAGAGAGAAATTGAAAAGACAACTTCTGATTACGATCGTGAAAAATTGCAAGAACGTTTGGGTAAACTTTCCGGCGGTGTTGCTGTTTTGAAAGTTGGCGGTTCTTCTGAAGTTGAAGTTAAAGAAAAGAAAGATCGTATTGATGATGCTTTGAATGCAACTCGTGCTGCTGTTAAAGAAGGCATTGTAGCCGGTGGTGGTACTGCTTTGTTGTATGCTACAAAGGCTTTGGATAAAGTTAAACCTGCTAATCAAGATCAACATGTTGGTGTTGACATTATTCGTCGCGCTTTGCAAGCTCCAATTCGTCAAATTGCTGAAAATGCAGGTGTTGACGGAGCTGTTGTTGCCGGTAAATTGCTTGAAAGCACAGATTATAACTTTGGTTATAATGCTGCAACCGGTGAGTATACAGATTTGATTAAGGCTGGTATTGTAGATCCGACTAAAGTGGTTAGAACTGCTTTGCAAGATGCTGCATCTGTTGCTAGCTTGTTGATTACAACAGAAGCTATGGTTACGGAACTTCCTGAACCAAAAGAATGTGGCTGTGGTGGTCATGGCGGAATGCCTGGCGGTGCCGGAGCTATGGGCTTCTAATCTTTTTGTTGCTTATTTGACAGCCGGATTTTTTCCGGCTGTTTTTGTTTGTATAAACTTAATTTTAATTATTGTCTGTTATCCTAGAACACAACAGGTGTTTTTTAGGATATTTGAAATGGGACTACTTAAACGTATTTTTGGCGTTAATATTTTATTTTTGTTTCTTTTTTGTGCCGTTAATGAGGCTAAAGCATTGTCTTTTGCTGGTTTTGCATATCAAAATGCAAGGCAGGCAAATATTATTGCGATAAAAAATTATCTTAAAAAAGGATATAAAATAGATTCCATTTCTCCGAATGGATATACAGCTTTGTGCTATGCTGCTGCATATAATGATTATCCGGCATATAGTCGTTTACGTAATTTAGGGGCTGATGAAAATCATGAGTGTATGCAAAAGGTTAATCCGGCTTATGTGCAAGATTTGGCGCAAAGATATGACGCAGTGGCTTCTCATCCTAACTATGCTTCTAATTTAGCGGATTCAGATACAACTAAAAAATATTTAATTGCAGGAACTGCTTTGGCCGGAACAGCTGCCGCGGTTGCTTTGTTGGCAGATAGTGGTAGTGGTGGTTCTTCCGGAAATACAAATCGTTGTCCTATCGGTCAAGAATGGGATGGCGAACAATGTATTCCGATTATTTGTCCGGACGGAACTCATTTAGAGGGAAATAATTGTGTTTCATGTCCTACCGGTCAGAAATGGGATGGTTCTAAATGTATTCCGATTATTTGTCCTGATAATACGCATTTGGTTGGGAATGATTGTGTTGCCGACGATATTAATATTGATAACGATAATGATAAGGACGTGTATGGAATTTATTCGGAAGAAGAAGATGTATATAATTTACGTTCAGATTCTGAATATCCTGATAAAGAGGCGAATATTAATATAGATAATAAGGGTAATGGTAACGTTTATGGTATTTATGGCTTTGGTAATATTAAGAATTCCGGTGTTACAGATGCTGAGGCTGATGGAGAAGCTAATGTTGGTGTAGGAAATATTACTATTAATAATCAAGGTACTGGTAATGTTTTTGGAATTTACTCTCATGTTGAAGATATTTCTATTTTGAAAGAAGCATATATTGCCATGGCAACAAAAGGTGGTACAGCGTATGGCAACTTGGAGATAAATAATCAAGGCGGAGGGACCGCAACCGGTGTTTATGGCGATGTGCGCGCTTATAATGCCAGAGGTAATTTTGGTGGAAAAGCATACGGAAATATTACTATTCGCAATGACGGTGATATTTATGGTTTGAGCGGATATACTAATGCGACTAATGTAATTACATTTAATGGTGGTGGTGAAGCTAAAGGTGTCATTAATTTATATAGCAAAGGTGATGGAGACATTTATGGAATGGCCGTTAGTCCTGATGGAATTCCAGGAGTAGGGCAGCCTGAAGGTGGAGAGGGGCAGTTAGCAAATTGGTTTGCATATAACTCAGTGGTTTACAGTGATAATAGCTATGATTGGACGGGAAAGACATCTACATCTGCTGAGATTAATATTCATAATATAGGTGATGGTAATGTGTATGGAATGTATGGAGGACAAACTCTTCAAAATGCTATTTACCAAGGAGTTGTGGATGGAGAAGGAAATGTTCAAGGTCTTGCAGATGGCTTGATTAGCATTGTTAATCATGGGAATGGTGATGTTTATGGTATGTATACGCTTGGTGGAAAAGATGGTACTCCGTCCAATATAGGTAATGTTACTAATGATGGCGCTCATTCGGTTATTAATATTGTTAATAGCGGAGATGGGGTTTCAACAGGTTTGCGTGGTGGCCAAGGTGGTTATATTGAAAATTCAGGTGAAATTAATATTAATAATTTAGGAAACGGTACTGCTGTTGGTATTTATGGTGGGGCAAATTCAAATATTGTTAATAGCGGAACTATTAATATTTATCGTAAAGCCTATGTAGATGATGAAATGAAGCAAACTTATACACCTGAAAGTGCAACAGGCGGTACGGCTTATGGTATTTATGCGGAAACAGGTTCTCATGTTATTAATGCTGGAACTATTACTGTTACGGGAGCGGATAAAGGAGCCGGTATTTATTTAGAAGCAGGGGCAACATTTGAAAATTCCGGAGATGTTAAGTTTAATGGTTCTTCAGATTCCGCTATTCAAGAAGATGGAGAAGCTATTGATATTTATGGGGATGGGACAGATAGAGCTTCTGTTGACTTGAATGATATTGGTGGAGAAATTATTTTAGGACAAGGCGGACGCTTTTTTGCGGATAGCCTAAAAGGCGATATGAGTGTTTCCGAAAAAAATGTATTAGGTGGTTTTGATAATCAATATGTCTTGACGGGAGCTTTGCAAGCGGATGATGTTGATGAGTTGAATTTAAATTCTAAATCGGCAATGTTTGAAGCTACTTCTCAGAAAAATGAAAATGGTGGATATGATGTCGTTATGACGCGTCAGAACTTTAAAGATATTATTGATGATGATAATATTTCTGGTTATCTTGAAAATAATTATGTTGGTGAAAACGGAAGTAAGATTTTTGATAGTTTGAAAACCGCAGGCGATAAAGGTACTCTTAATCAGAAAGCGGCAAATCTTTTAGGAACGGATATGTTACCAAATTTCCGTCGTGAAGATGCTTTGCTTTATCGTAATTTGAGCCGACAATTTAATGATAATTTATTTAATCAGCCTAATCAGAATTATATTGGCGGATATAAATATGTTGATATTTCAACAGATGCTGATGGTACACTTATGGGAACCGATGGTCAGGCTCATGTTGCTTATGGCATGATGAAAAATAAAGGCGATAACGGAGTTACCTATGGTTTAGGGGCTAGTATTGCTAAGCTTAACAGCGATTATGACAATGGTTCTAAACGTGATGCCAATATTTTTGGGGTATGGGCTCCTGTTGGATATGATTTTAAAAATGGTGCACAATGGTATTCTAAATTGTATCTAGGTTATGTTGATGGCTCTTATGATCGTATAACAGATTTACAGAAATATTCTGCAGATATGAATGAATATCAATATGGATTGAGTAATGAAGTTCGCTATGATTTGAGTTTAGGTGGTGGTTTTACATTTAGTCCATTAGCTGAATTAAATTTGTTTGGCGTTTATAGCGATGGTTATGATGAGGGGAATGATGAAGGAGCAATTCATACTGATAGCCAAAATGATTTATCTTTAGAAGGTGGACTTGGCGCTTATTTGGCTAAAAAGGTTGATTTTTCTGATGATAGTCATTTGACGGTTCAAATTGGTGGTGTTTATTATGTAGAATTTCTTGATCCGGATGATGGTTTTGATGCTTCTGTATCCGCTCTTGATGGCAAATATAAATTATCACACAAGTCAGATGATGGACGTGCTGTTTTATCTGCTCGCGTAAATTATAACTATAAAGATATTACAATTTATGGAAATATTGAAAAAGAAACATCAAATGATAAAAGTTTACTTATTGATGCTGGGGTGCAATATAAATTTTAAGTGAGAGGGAAATATGGAAAAATTTATTTTATATATTAGACAGGGAAAAGGAATTGGGGCGCTCTTTTTATTAGCAGCAGCTGTATTGATTACCATGATGTTGGCCATTTCTCTTAGAAATTCGTATTCTGAAGCGAAACCGGAAATTATGTTGGTTGCTAATGAATTTTTGCCGTTGACGGTTAAGGATGGTCAAGTTGTGCAACCTGTTGATGCATATAAAAAAGTTGATATTGATTTAGGACAACAAGGTAAGCCTGAAGATTTGTTTTCGGTTGTTTTGGATACCAGAGCTGATGCTAAAGCTCCGGCTATGAATGAATTGGGGATTTTTATTACCAAAGATGTTGTTTATTTGTCATCTCCAAATCAAATTAAACGTATTCAATTTCAAGATGGGGAATTCACTAAAGAAAATTTTCCGGAAATAGTTGATAATGCTGTTGGTGCTGTTTCTGCTATTGTGGTTTTGGTTTTGTTAATCTTTTTCTTTATTACATATTTAATTAAAACCGGTTTTGTTGTTTTGTTTATGTCTTTGATTTTAAGGATATTGAAAAAGAAAGAGTTAATTCGCACATCATCTTTGATGCGTTTGAGTGCCGTTACTGTTGCCGGAGTGGAGTTTTTAGTTTTTGTATTGGATTTAGTACTTGATTCTGCAACGTTAGGCATTGTGCGTTTTGGTATTGCTTTTGTTCTTGTTTTAGTTTTTGTTTTTAAATTTTTGCTAAATGAGAATAAATAAATTACGGATGTTATCAAAAAATCCCCTTGTTAGGGGATTTTTTGTTTGTGTGCATATGATGTGGTAAAACTATCTTTTTACTTGATTATATAGTCAGATGTAGTTTACTTTTATATCATGTTAATTGATATATAAGTTAGGAGCTCTTATGTCTTTTCGTTTTTGTTGTTTGGTTTTAGGGTGTATGGTTTTAAATTTCCATGCGGCTTGGGCTACGTATACTTATAAAGAAGATGATACTCGTATGGTTAATGGCATATTGTATGACATTAACGGTGATCCGGTGACAGGTAATTATGAGCTCTTTTATGAAAATAATATCAGAAAAAGTTTGATGCCGTATGTTGACGGAATGTTAAACGGTGTGGGCTCTGTTTATAATGAACAAGGAATAAAAGAAGCAGATATGCCGTTCATTAATGGAAAGTTAGAAGGTGTGGCACTGGTTTATTATGAAGACGGAAGCCTTAAGGAGAAAATCCCTTATAGAGGTGGTAAGATTAATGGTGTTATGAGAGCTTTCTACAAAAATGGTCAGGTTAAGGATAGAATATCTTATGATGCAGATATTAAAAACGGAACGGCGAAATCATATTATGAAGATGGAAAATTAAAGGAACTCTATAATTATACCGATGGGCAGAAAGAAGGGGAAGCTACGGTTTATTTTTACGATGGGAGTATTGCTGAAAAACTTAACTATAGTGGAGATGCTATTGTCGGAGAGCGGACAATCTATTATAAAAGCGGACGCGTTAAATCTCGTATGAGTTATGAGTTTGGTAAAAAGAATGGCAATATGCAGAACTATTATGAAAGCGGTGGTTTAGCAGCGATTGTTCCTTATAAGGATGATATTATTGATGGAGAAGGATCTTTTTATACTGAAGATGGTGTACTGAATTTAACGGTTAATTATAAAAATAATGTTCGCGATGGGGTGGCTCGTGCTTATTTCCCAAATGGTTCGGTTAAACTTGCAGTAGAATATCAAAATGATGTCAAAAATGGAGTTGAAACTGAATATTTTGAAGATGGTAAAGTAAAAATGGAAATGCCTTATGTTAATGGGGTTGTTAATGGTATTGGGCGTGAGTATTATGAAACTTCCGGTTTGAAAATGGAAATGACGTATGTTGATGCTGTGGCAAATGGCGTGGCAAAGTTTTATGATGAAAAAGGAAAGTTGTCTGTAGAGGCTTATTATAAAGATGGTAAGAAAGATGGTCTTCAGAAGAATTTTGATGAAGATGGTAAGCTTGTTTCTGAAAGTAATTTTGTTAAAGATGTTTTGAATGGCGAATATAAAGAATTTTATGATTCAGGTAAGGTTAAGTCTACAGCTAATTATACAGATGGAGTGTTGGAAGGTTTGACACTTGTTTATGATGAGGATGGAAATTTATCTTATGAAATTCCTTATGTTAAAAACAGAAAAGAAGGAAAAGTAAAACGTTATTATCCGACCGGAGAGCTTATGGGCGAAGTTTCTTATGAAAAAGGTAAGAAACATGGTATGTTGGATGCGTATAATCAAGATGGAACTTTAATGGCTAAGGTCTTGTTTAATAAAGATGAGGCTATTAAGGGGTATAGTCTTAATCATGGTAAAGATCCTGTGTTGATGTCTGAAGAAGAACTCAAACTGATTAACGACGCGTATTAGTCTGTGAAAATATCTTAAAATTAAAGGCCTCTGTTTAGAGGTCTTTATCGTATAAAATAAACCCCGCATTTTGTGCGGGGTGTTTGTTTTCGGTTTTTATTTAGAGCTTTCTTCCTAAACTCATGATTTCAAAACCGAGTTCTTTTGCTTTTTTGCAATCAAATGTATTGCGGTAGTCTGCAATTTGAGGTTTTGTTAATAACATTTTGATTTTCTCTAAATCCAACTCTTTGAATTCTGCCCAATCGGTCAAAACAGCAAGAGCATCTGCGCCGCCAATGGCTTCATACGCAGAATTGCAATAAGTAATCATGTTGCCTAAAATTGCTTTTGTGTTTGGCATTGCTTGTGGATCATACAAGCGAATATTTACGTCATGCGCTAACATGATTTCAATGATTTGCAAAGCAGGAGATTCACGGCAATCGTCTGTTCCCCCTTTGAAAGCACTTCCCAAAACGGCGATCGTTGGATTTTTCTTGTCTGAAACCATATCAAGAATACGTTTTGCCATATTGATTTTGCGGCGTTCATTACTTTTAATTGTTGTTTCTATCAAAGATAAATCAACACCATTGAATTTTCCCATATATGCCATTGCGTTTGTGTCTTTTGGGAAGCAAAAGCCACCATATCCCGGTCCTGGTACTAAGAATTTTGCACCAATACGAGAATCTAATCCCATACCTTTAGCTACTTCATAAATATCGGCACCAGATGTCTCGCAGAAGTCAGCCATTTCGTTGATGTATTGAATTTTCATGGCTAAAAAGGCATTTGATGCATATTTTATTGTTTCTGAAGATTGGCGGGAAACGTATAAAATTGTGCATTTATCTTTGAACGGTTCATATAAAGTGCGGATGACATCTTTGGCACGTTCAGAGTTGGCACCAACGATAATTCTGTCTGGATTGAAGAAGTCATGCACCGCGAAGCCTTCACGTAAAAATTCCGGTAAAGATATAACATCAAAATCAGCTGTAGGGTTAGTTCTGCGGATGATGTCTTCAACAGCATTACCTGTATTAACCGGTACAGTTGATTTTATGGCGATAACAGTATAACCGCTCAGATGATGTGCTAGTTCTTCCGCGGCAGCTTTGATATATTTCATATCAGCTTCTTTGGTTATCGGGTTTGGTGGAGTACCAACGGCTAAAATAACTAAGTCTGCATTAGGAATACTGTCTGCAAATGAGGTTGAAAATGTTACTTTGCCATTTGCGGTATTTTTTTGAAATAAATCTTCTAATCCTTCTTCAAAAATGGTAACTTTGCCTGATTTGAGTTGATTAATTTTTTTCTCATCAATATCCAAGCATATCACATCATTACCAAGTTCTGCCAGCCCTACACCAGTGGGAAGTCCAACATAACCTGTTCCGATAACCGTAATTTTCATTATAAATCTCCTAAGTTTTTGATGCGCTTATTCTAGCTTATTGTTTTGTTTTTGCAACTTTTAAAATGCTGGTGTTTATAATATATGGAAGAGAAAATACACATGTTTTTATTTGTTATTGCGATTTTTTTGATGGTTGTTAAAATGAGATATAATTTGTTGGTATAGGAGATTTTTGATGGGAAAATTTAGAACAATTTTGACGGCTTTGTTGTTTTTTGCGGCCTCTAATGTTTCTGCGGCAGATATTACGGCGGATAGTCTTAAATTAACAGATGAGCAGAATAAAAAATTGATTGAATTAAAAGATAATCTTCAAGCAGAAGTTCAACCTATTTGGGAAGAAGTTGAAAGCGGACGCAATCGGATTATGGAAATTGAAAAACGCTATTTTGAGGAGTTTTGGAATATCTTAACCGATGAGCAAAAAAAGGAGTTTGCTAAGTTAAATAAGGTGGAGTGATACTCGTGTTTGATAAAAATGTTCTGCATTTGGCGGAGGTTTTAGAAAAATGGTCGACTGAGGGGTATCCTTGTTTAGATGAAAAAGATTTTGCTGACGAAAAAGTTGAGTATGCTCGGTTATACTTTGCGGCAAAAGAAGGGGATGAACAAGCAAAAAAAACGTTGCAGTATTTGGATTCTAAGCTATCTCTTCCTCTTCTTACGAATTTTGATGTGAAGAAACAAATGGTTTCTTTGTTGGAAACATATGGACGAGTTACTCCTCGTCAGGCGGCACTTTTTAATCAGTTGGTGCAAGAACAGAAAGTAGTGAGATATATTCCAGAGTTTTGTGATATTTCTTATTTAATGAAAGAAATTGATAACGATACGAAGCAGAAATACCAAATGAAAACAGATGAGGTATTAAATGAGGTTCTTTCTGTTGATGTATATCCGAATAAAAAATTGGCAGAATTGTTGAAAGATAATCTGATTATTTTTTATTATACCGAACATGATAGTACTGATGCTGCGATGGCTAGTATTTTTCAAAATGGAAAACGTAGACCAGTTATGATTCTTGATAGAGGTCTTTTGAGGGAGGATAATAAAGAACTATTGGTCGGTATTATGTGTCATGAATTAGGACACTGGCTTGATGATAGTAGTCGGCCGGATAATTTTTACGGAGAAATACGTTTGGCAGAAGAGTGTTTTGCGGATCTTGTCGGTTTTAAAATGTGTCAAAATGCCGGATATAATCCGTTGGTACGTTTTTATAATTACCAGAAGTTTGTAAAAGAATGTGCAAAAATGTATGATGAAAATCATCCTCTTGTGCAATTTAATAAAAAAAGAACGGCATTTTATCGGGCTTGTTTTATTGACTGTGACGAAGCGATTATGGCTAAAAAAAAGCGAGAGGGGCGTAATTAGCATAATAAAAAACGCAGGTTTTTAAGCCTGCGTTCTTTTTTGATGGTTGAAGTTGATTATTTAACTTCTTCAAAGTCTGCATCAACAACGTTATCATCTTTTTTTGCTTCCGCTTCCGGTGCACCTTGTTCTGCGCCTTGGGCACCGGCAGCGCCTGCAGCAGCTCCTTGAGCTTTGTACATAGCTTCACCGAGTTTCAAAGAAGCTTGCATTAAAGCGTCGGATTTTTCTTTAATAGCTGCAACATCGTCACTTTCCATTACGCCTTTTAATGCGGTAATAGCTGTTTCAATTGCATCTTTATCAGCAGAAGAAATCTTGTCTGAATTTTCTTTCAAGGTTTTTTCTGTGGTGTGAATTAATCCTTCAGCTTGGTTTTTAGCTTCAATCAATTCCTTCTTCTTCTTGTCTGCTTCGGCGTTTGCTTCTGCATCTTTTACCATCTTTTCAATATCGGCATCTGATAAGCCGCCGGATGCTTGAATACGAATGGCTTGCTCTTTGTTTGTAGCTTTATCTTTTGCAGAAACGTTTACGATACCGTTTGCGTCAATATCAAATGTTACTTCAATTTGTGGCATACCACGTGGTGCAGGAGGAATGCCTACCAAATCAAATTGACCAAGCAATTTGTTGTCGGCAGCCATTTCACGTTCACCTTGGAATACACGTATTGTAACAGCTGTTTGACCATCTTCCGCAGTTGAGAAAACTTGTGATTTACGTGTCGGAATAGTTGTGTTTCTATCAATCAAACGTGTAAATACACCACCTAAAGTTTCAATACCCAAAGACAATGGAGTTACATCCAACAACAATACGTCTTTGACATCACCCATCAAGACACCACCTTGAATTGATGCACCAACGGCAACAACTTCATCTGGGTTAACGCCTTTGTGTGGTTCTTTACCGAAGATTTCTTTAACTTTTTCTTGTACTTTCGGCATACGGGTCATACCACCAACCAAGATTACTTCACTAATGTCTGATGGTTTAACGCCTGCATCTGCCATAGCTTTTTTACAAGGTTCAACTGTTTTTTCAATTAAATCTTCAACGATTGATTCCAATTTAGCACGGGTTAATTTCATATTTAAGTGCTTTGGAATTGGTGTACCGGTGCTCATATCTGCAGTGATAAACGGCAAGTTGATTTCAGTTTGAGTTGTTGAAGACAATTCAATTTTAGCTTTTTCTGCTGCTTCTTTCAAACGTTGTAAAGCTAAACGGTCTGTTTTCAAATCAATGTTATTTTCTTTTTTGAATTCATCAGCCAGGTAGTTTACCAAGCGTTGGTCAAAGTCTTCACCACCTAAGAAAGTATCACCGTTTGTAGATTTAACTTCAAATACACCATCGCCGATTTCCAAAATTGAAATATCAAATGTACCACCACCAAGGTCGTATACAGCGATTGTACCAGAAGCCTTTTTATCCATACCATAAGCCAATGCAGCGGCAGTTGGTTCGTTGATAATACGCAATACATCAAGTCCGGCAATCTTACCAGCGTCTTTTGTTGCTTGACGTTGTGAGTCATTAAAGTATGCCGGTACAGTGATAACAGCTTTTTCTATCTTTTCGCCAAGATAGCTTTCTGCATATTCTTTAATCTTTTGCAAAACGATAGCAGAAATTTGTGAAGGAGCATATTTTTTGCCTTTAACTTCAACCCATGCATCGCCATTGTCGCCTTCAATAATTTTGAATGGTACGAGTTGCTTGTCTTTTGCAACTTCAGGAGAATCATAACGACGTCCGATTAAACGTTTAATTGCAAATAATGTGTTTTCCGGATTGGTTACAGCTTGACGTTTTGCCGGATAGCCAACCAAGGTTTCTGTATCTGTAAAAGCAACCATAGATGGTGTTGTTCTTGCACCTTCGGAATTTTCCAGTACTTTCGGCTCGCCGCCTTCCATAATGGCAAAGCAGGAGTTTGTTGTACCTAAGTCAATACCTAATACTTTATTGCTCATCTCTTAAATCCTTTAATTACGTTTATAAAATCTTTCTGTTACCTTATATAGGGAGTGCTTTTTTGCTAAGCAATAGGGGAAGGCGAAAAAAATGCAAATTTTTTAAAATTTTTAAAAGACTTAGATGAAAGTTGTGGTGAGGGATGCCATGATTATGTCTGTGATACGTGGTTTGAAATATTTTTGACAAAATATATTGACAAATCAGTTTTTGTTTTGTATATGTTTTGCTGACAAATAAAATTATTGTTTCACTAAATTAAATTTAAATTTTTATGAATGAGTTTATGACTTATTTACCGTGGATTGGCATAGCCATTGCGGTAGTGATTGTGTTGTTCATCATTAGATGGATTTTGTCTTTGAGACGAGTAGTAAAACCTTCTGAAGTTCATGTTGTAAGGCGTACGAAATCAACGGAGATCTATGGACAGCCTAATTCGGACCTTGGCAAAGATGAAACAGCGGGTAATGTTTATTACGAGATTCCAATTTGGATGCCGATTTGGGGTGTTGAAGTACAGGTTCTGCCTCTTTCAAACTTCTCAGTCAATTTGGAAGATTATGAGGCATATGACAAAGATAAATTGCCATTTGTTGTTGATGTTACAGCCTTTTTCCGTATTGCAGATTATCGCCAAGCGGCTTCCCGTATTGAGGATAATGAAACTCTGGAAAGCCATCTGACAAGCATTGTTCAAAGTGCTGTTCGTTCCATTTTAGCAAATGACACACTGGATCAAATTATGACTCAACGTTCTATTTATGGAGAGAAATTTACCGAAGAGGTGATAGAGAATCTCAAAGAATGGGGTATTGTTCCAGTTAAGAGTATTGAGCTCATGGATGTTCGTGACAAAGAAGGCGAAAAGGTTATATCCAATATCATGGAAAAGAAAAAATCTTGTATTGATATGGAATCTCGCAAAGAAGTAGCCAAGAATAGACAAGAAGCCCGAGAAGCTGAAATTGCTGCTGAAAAGGCTATTGCTATTAAGGAACAGGAAAAAGCTGAAGAGGTTGGTAAGCGTACTGCTGATCAAGAAAAAGCTGTCGGTATTGCTCAGGAAAAATCTAAGCAAGAGATTGCAGAGCAAAAGAAAATTACACAGGAAAAAGACATGGATGTTATCCAAGTTAAGACTGTGCGTCAGGCTGAGATTGATAAGCAAGAAGTTATTATCAAGGCTAATGCCGGCAAAGATAAACAACGTATTGATGCTGAAGCAGGCGTTATTGTTGCCGGACAGCAGAAAGAAGCTCAGAAAATTGAGGCTGAAGCTAAAGTATTGGTGGCTGAACAGAACGAAAAAGCTGCAACCCATGATGCTCAGGCTGCTTATGTGAAGAAAACTAAGGAAGCTGAAGCTAATTTGGTTGCGACTAAAAAAGAAGCCGAAGGTATTGAAGCGAAGGGTGCGGCTGAAGCTACAGCTAAAGAAAAACTGGGTAATGCGGAAGTGGCTCCTCAAATTGAATTGGCTAAGGAAATCGGTAATAATGAAGGTTATCAGAAGTATTTGATTGAAATCAGAAAAGTTGATGCTATCAAAGAAGTCGGTGTTGAACAGGCTAAGAACTTGGGTAATGCAGATATCAAGATTATTGCCAATGCCGGAGGTAATTTGAATGAAGGACTTAATTCCGTAATGGAACTCTTCTCTGCTAAAGGTGGACAGAGCTTAGGAGCTATGCTTGAAGCATTGGCAGGTTCTGAAGCGGGACAGCAGATTCTTAATAAAGTAATTAAAAAAGATGATGCTGACGTTGCAAATACAGGTAAGACTTCTAAGAAATAGGAGTTACGTCTAAACTAAAGGAAAGGAGCGATTTTATCGCTCCTTTTTTGTTTTGATTTTGTATGGATTTTTCCCATCTATATGGTTAAATTGTCGGGTTGCCTTGGTTATCAAAGTAACTCATTAAGCCTTTGCGACATAGTTCTTTATATATCGGGCGAGCTAGTTTTAATTCTTCAATTACAGTTTTCGGTTCACAATTCGGACTGATATCTGCAATCTTGATTTTTCCGTTTTTTATTGTTTTGATAACCGCACTTGGGAGTTGTGATTTACCAATACATGAAGATAAATAAACATAGCATGCATCATTGTCTTCAAGATATTTTATTGCCAATTTACGAGCATATAAATTTAAGGTTAAATCTGCCTTACTTGGATCTTTCGTCCACGGAGAACCGCCACCGATGGGGCAGGCTGTGGAGTAGAAATCGCAAGCTAATTTTCTGCCGGTAATGCCACAATCAGCAATAGATGAATGACACTTATAGCACCCTGTGCCGTTGATGATTAAATTTTGTGGTTTTTGTTCTAATACATTTATGATAAATGTACTCAAATCCTCAGGCTCAAGCATTGGAATAGCGGCAATGGCTGTTATAATTTTGCCTTGTTCATTTAGGGTTATCTGGGTTTTTATATCTAAGCCTAGATTTTCAGAAGTTTGAGCTTTTTCATAAAGGGCATGATTTAGTTTTTGGGCCAGATAAAGTTCTTGATTGATTAATCCTTGGCTCTTTTCTGCATAGCCCACAAATACGCCTTGATCTCCCCAACCGTTTGCGTCAATGCCTTGACCTATTTCTTCTGATTGAGCACTGATGAGGTTGGTTACTTTTATCTGATTGATGTCAATAGCGTTTGTTTGCCAAATTTGGCTGTATTCTTCATCATAGCCGATTTCACGCAGAGCCTGTTTGGCTATATCGGTTAAATTTCCGATTTTAACTTTACCGCTTACTTCTCCGCCGAAGATGATGTTGTTATTCTTGACCATTACTTCTACGGCGTAACGTACTTTTTTATCTTGTTTTAGACATTCGTCCAGAAGGTAGCTTGAAAGAAAATCGGCAATTTTATCCGGGTGTCCTAGGGACACATATTCCGCAGTTCTGTTCATTTTAGTTCTCCTTGTTTAGTCCTATCAGGTGTCGGACAAGTTAGGTTAAATCCACACAAAGTGATATATCAAATATCACTTTCAGCGTGATTAAAAACCTATTGCGGATGTTTGTCAAGCGCTTTGCGGGTAAAAGTTTCTTTTTCTTCTTCCGGTACGACAATACCACAGGATACGACATATTTTAAAGCGTCTTCTACGCTCATCTTTAGTTTTATGACATCTTCTGCCGGTACGATAATTAAAAAGCCAGAAGTTGGGTTTGGTGTTGTGGGAACAAAGATGCTTAACATTTTTTTGTTGTGTAATTTATGTGCCAATTCTCCGGTGGTGTCTCCGGCGAGGAAGCCGATTATCCAGATGCCTTTGCGAGGATATTCCAACAATACGGCTTCTTTGAAAGATTTTGATTTTTGGGAGAAAATGGTTTCAAAGAGTTGTTTTAATAGTGAGTAAATGCTTGAAATTAAAGGCATCTTTGAAACAATGTAATCACCTAAGCGTACGAAGAATCCGCCAATAAACCCAGTGGTAAACATGCCGATTACTATTAAAACGGCAATTAAAATGATTACGCCAACTCCAGGGATATATGGAATTAATTCGTGGGCTACAACTTGGGGCGGAATTAATGCGCGTGTCCATTTATCCATCCAAATGAATAATTCGTATGCCATGTAAAAAGTGATAGTTACAGGGGCGGTTACTAAAATACCCGTGAATAGATAGGTTTTTAGTTTGGATATTACATATCCAAAAAAGCTTGGCTTATTTTGTTTTTGTTCAATGGTTTTACGCAGTTTTTTGATTTGAGATTTTTTCATCTTGCCCTCTTAATGTCGGTAATCATAAATTGCAACGTGGTGCGATTGTTCCAATGGTTAAAGCGTAAGTTGCCGACAACATCATAACAATCGTGATGCTTGCTTAAAATTTCTTTGCCCATTTCTGTATCGGCAATCTTAAAAGCAATGGCGGTTAAACGTTCTTTGGTTAAAGTGCTCAGCTCGCATTTGATATGTCCGCTTCCAATGATGTATGGTTTTTCAAAATATACATTGCGGATGAGGATTAAGGGTTCTGGATTGCCGGTGCCGAACGGTTTTAGTTTCTCTAATTCTTCACATAGATTATTGTTCGCTGCGGTTAAACTTAGACTTAAATCTATGTTTAAGATAGGATGCGGTTTTGTGTTGTTCAAAACTTTGGCTATATATTCTCCGGCGAATTGCTCAAATTGAGGAATTTGCTCTTCTGTTAAAGAGAAACCAGCGGCCATGGTGTGTCCTCCACCTTTGGTAATAACGCCTTTTTCTTTGGCGGCGATGATTAATGCTCCTAAATCAATGCCAGGAATCGAGCGCGCTGAGCCTTTGACTTCATCTTCTTCAATGCTCATCACAAAAGCCGGTAAATTGTAACGCTCCTTTAATTTTCCGGCGACAATACCAATCACGCCTTGATGCCACCCTCTGTTATAGACAAAAGCCATAGGCCAGCTTTGAGGAGTGCCTTCTAATATCTCAATGGATTGTTCTAATACGAAACATTCTATATCTTTGCGCTCTTGGTTGAATGTATTGAGTTCTTCCGCTAGTTTTTGCGCTTCCAAAGGATTGGTAGAGCAGAGAAGTCTGCTGCCGACACTGGCTTTGCCGACACGGCCTCCAGCGTTTATTCTCGGACCGAGCACAAAGCCTAAATGATAAGCATCAGGTTTTTCATTTATACCGGATAAATCGGATAAAGTTTTTAGTCCTAAATTTTGGCGGTTGGACATTATTTTTAAGCCTTGCGTTACATACGCACGGTTTATTCCCAATAAAGTTACAACATCGCAAACAGTGCCCAAAGCAACTAAATCCAACCATTGCATTAAATTAGGTTCAGGATGTTCGGCGGTGTAAAAGTTTTTTTCTCTTAGTAGGCGATTGACGGCGACAATGGTCATAAATACCACGCCTACGGCTGCCATATAGCCAAGATCAGGGTGTTCGTCGCTTTGGTCTAGTCGTTTAGGGTTAACGACAGCATATACTTTAGGTAGTTTTGTTTCAGCTTCATGGTGGTCAAGGACAATAATTTCAAATTTTTCGGCACCTCTTTCTAATACATCAAAGGCGGTGGTTCCGCAATCTACGGTAATGACTAAGTCTGCTCCAAAATCTGAAAATTCTTGAAAGGCCAAATCACTTGGTCCGTATCCTTCTTCACGCTCAGGAATATGGACGGCTGTTTCTACATTATTATAAGTTAAAAATAGTCTTAAAACAGAAGTAGATGTAGCACCGTCAACGTCATAATCGCCGATAATGCCGATTTTTTGATGTTTCATGATGGCATCGGCAATACGGCTTGCCGCTTTGTCCATGTCTTTTAAAACGCTGGGGTTAGGCATGGATGTGGAAAGTTTCGGATTTAGAAAATACGGAGCAGAGGTTGTGTTAATTCCTCGTAACAGCAAGAGTTTACTTAGATTTGGAGATAAACCTAATTGGCGGCACATTCGTTCGGTTTCACGTTCGTCTGTGTCGGCTATGTTCCAAATGTTGCCTCCTAATGAGAGTTCTTGATTTTCTGCTTCAATCATTTTCTATCCCTTATTGGTCGGATTTTATGCGAGCTTCTTCTGATTGACAATAAAATTCTTTACCGTGAGGATAATTTTATTTATTCAAAAAATAGCGGTGTTGATTTTTTTGTTTGTTCGTTTATCCAATTTTGACCACGAATTTTACCATCGTAGCTGAGTGTTAGAATAATTAACTCCGGTGATATATAAATGCTGTTTGGTGATGGCCATGGTTGAGCTTGTTTGTTGAGATATTGGATAAGAGTTGGCGTGATGGCGATTTGTTTTTCATCAATATAACTCCAATAAACGTCAAAATCGGCTGAAACAAATTCTTTCAGATAGTAAAATTGATATGCTTTTGAGGGTAGGTGCCACGGAACATAAGGAGCAGTTAAGGTGTATCCGTCTTTTTTGCTTAAGTTGGTGTGGTGGTAAAAACGGCTACGGAAATCAGATATTCCACTTTGTACAAACGTATATTTTTCATTTGGGTTGAAATGCGGTTTTTGTTCTAGTTGTTTTATAATTCTTTCGCTTAAGCGCATTTCTGATTGGTATCCCAGTTGCCAAACTTTGGCGGCAAAGGCTTGTGTGTTAATATTATTGAGGATTAAGAAAAATCCTGCAAGATAACATAGGTTGCGCATGAAGTTGTTGGGAATAGAACAAAGGATGCTTATAGAAAAAATGTAGATATACATTAAACCGAAAAATTCAATGCGCGGTTCATACAAAACATGAGCTGTGTTTGGTGTTAAAAACACGGTTAATAAGCTAGAGAAAAGAAGTCCAAGAATGCAGAAAATAAATACGCATATGCTAGATAGTTTTTTGGGAAGATTGTGCCAGAGGGCGATTATGCTTAATAAAAATAAGCATAATCCACAGTATTTATAAAACTTTTCTATAAAACTGGTTGTAATGAAAAATTGTTGAACCATTGCTTGTAAACAAAAAGCAATTTTGGCGGGAATTTGGGTAATGTCTAATTCTGCCGTATTATATGTAGCGTATTGAAGATGGTAATGTTTTAGAAGTTGCTGAATAATGATGAATAAAATTCCGCTTAATGCTACGGCGCATATATGCGTGGTATATTTGCGCAAAATACTGGTAACTGTTAATTTTTTTAAACATAAGTCTTTAAGGATTAAGCTAAATAAGAGCAAACCGATGAGGTTAACAACCGGAGGATAGCCTCCTAGTGATAGTGTGAATAGTATAATGGCGCTTATAAAGCGGATGATATGCTTTTTTTCTAATAAGTAGTATGCATATATAACAGTGCAACTCCAAGATAAGCAACTTAAGGTTATAAATGCAAAATATAACCAAGATAAAGTATATGGGGCGGTGGTGGTTAAGGCGCCGATGAGTAAGTATAATTTGGTTTTAGGTGGAATGTTCCATAATTTGAGGAGCAAAATTGTTCCGATACAAAAAAAGGCTAATGCAGTTAAAAGAGTAAGAACAGGAAGAATTTGTCCGCCGAAAAGTACATTTTGCAGGATAAATTGTGAGAAACGTCCTTCAAATAGACCGCTTTTGAGAGGGGTGCCTGTTTTTATCCATTCCCAATCGTGATTTCCCCACATAAAGTTAAACAGAAATGGCAGATAGGCTATGAGGCTGATTAAATAGAGTTTTAATGCGCTATTTAGGTAAAATGATGTTTCTGTTTTTGCGGTTGATGTGGGGGAAGTGTTTGCCATTTTTAATCCAATTTTTTATCTATGATATAGGTTGGACGATTTTTGACTTCAACGAAGATGCTGGCGATGTATTCGCCGATTATTCCCATGAATAAGATGGTAATACCGCTGAAAAAGGTGATGGTAGACATGAGTGATGCCCAGCCGACAATGGTGGATCCAGTGCAATATCCATAGACGGTCCATATCATCAAGAGGAAACTTAAGGCGGATATAAGCATGCCGCAAAGTGTGATTAAATGAAGCGGCATGGCTGAAAAACTAGATATTCCTTTTAAGGCAAATAAAATCATTTTTCTTAAAGGATATTTAGTTTGTCCGGCTTCTCTTTTTTGGCGTTCATAGTATACACAGTCGGATTTGAAACCAACTAACGGAACAATGGCGCGTAAAAAGAGATTTTTTTCTTTGAATTCTGACATCGCTTCTACGGCACGGCGACTTAATAAACGAAAGTCGGCATGGTTGGCGACCAATTCTACTCCAAGTAATTTCATTAGTTTATAAAATAAAATGGCTGAGCTACGTTTAAAAACACTATCTGTATCTCGTTTGTTTCTGACACCATATACAATGTCACATCCATTTTGATATTTTTTTATCATGGGTTTGATGGCATTAATATCATCTTGCAGGTCGGCATCTATGGTTATGTATATTTCGGCATCTGTATTGTATAATCCGGCAAGTAAAGCTTCTTGATGGCCAAAGTTGCGTGATAAACAAATCCCTTTGATATAAGATGATTTTTTGTGGGCTTTTTCAATTAGTTGCCAGGTGCTGTCTTTTGATCCGTCATTTACGAAAACAATTTGACTGTCTTTGGTGATTAATTCATCTTTTTGTAAATCTTCATATAATTTTGATAGCCTTTTTATACTTTGCGGAAGAACTTCTTCTTCATTATAGCAGGGTATTATTAAGGCAAGTTTTGCGGCTTTTTTCATAGGTGTCACCCATTAATTTTGTTATAACAATTTAGCTCTTTTGTAGCACAAAACCGTAAGTTTTTTATTAACAATCTGATTTATTATTTAAGGGCGAAGTGTGCGTAAAATGTTTTTGAAGTCATCTAATCCTATTTGATTATAGACGATGATGATAATGTCTTGGTTAACATATACCGAGTTAGGGTGTGGCCATGGTTGGGCTTTATGCATAAAGAAATCATAAACTTCCGGCGTAATGTCTTCGGGGAGCAAGGGTAATTTATGGTCAATGTAGGTTGTGAGGGTATAAAATTCTAATAAATTGCTGCCTTGCCACATAGCTAAATATGGAATAGTTAAGAGAAAAACATCGTTAAACTCAAAAGAACCATTGTAGTAGTTGGGGCGTAAAGAGATGTCTCCTACTTGGTAAAAGCGATATTGATGATTTGCATCAAATTGAGGATGATTTTCTATTCTTTCAACGACGTTATCTAAAATTTGAAATTCGGCGTCATGTCCCTGTTTCCAAATTTTTAGTGCTTGATAGTCGTTTAAAATATTTAAGCATAGCAGAAATGCGATAATTATTACTCCGAAACTTTGGTAGATTTTTGGGGTGAGTGTTAATAAAATTCCTGCCACCAAAGCATATAAAAATCCAAAGCCGTAAAAGTCTATGCGAGATACATATTCAGTGTGCGGTACAACGAGAAAAGTTGTTAATGCGGTTGCCCAAATTGTTCCTATCCAAAAACATAAGATTAGAATTTTTTTTGTGGCTTTTGATGGGATAAACAGTGTGCCGATAATGGCTATAAACGACATAATCGCTAAACAAAGTTTATATCCAATTTCCATAAAAGGTACAGTGATGAAAAATTGTTTAAAAGAAATGCTTATGGTTTGTATAAATTTGTGAGGAAGGTTGTTTAGGCTTTCTGTTTCCAGATTATAGACGTTGTTTGGATTGAGGATGAAAAGGCTGATTTTGAATAAAATGGCAGCGATTATTATGTTTAAAATCGTAAATTTGTGGATGTGAAATAGTTGCTTTAAGCTTTTTTGTTCAAAAACATAGCAGATGATGATTTTTCCACCTAAACATACGAAAAACATGTTGATTATCGGTGGATAGCCCCCTAATGTTAGGTAAAAACAAAGGATGGCTAAGCAACATAAGCCGAGTTTGTGATGACTGGCATTGATGCGTTCTGATATAAATAATCCCAAAGCGGCCAGTAATGTCCAGAGTAAGCAGCTGATGGTAATAAAAGTGAAATACATCCAAGATAAAGTATAAGGTTGGGTGGCGACAAAAGATATAAACAAAACGTATCCGATTAGAGATTTTTTTATGTTCCAATATTTGGCCAGAATCCATAATCCTATGGTTAGAAATGCGAATCCGAGCAGATTGTTTAATATGGGGAGAATCTGACCGGAAGTTAAAAGACGATAGGGGATAAATTGTGTAAATCTGCCTTCAAAAAGTCCAGATGATAAGAGTAATTCTTCTTTGATGAATTTTACATCATGATTGCCCCACATGAAATTTAAGGTGTGGTATAAAAAAGCGAAATTGATGATGCCAAAACTAATTAGCCAAGCTTTTAGGTCGGTTTTATCGGGGAGAAGATTTAGCTTTTTTAGAAATTCTTTCATGTTATCTCCGTAGTTGTGGGCTTAGATGAAGTAGTTTAAATTGATTGCGTAAAAGTTCTTTTCCTTCCGGCGTTAAGGCGATGATGGCGTATTTGTCATCAACATATACTGAATAGGGATGAGGCCATGGTGTCATTTGAGTTGATAAAAATGTTATCATCTCAGGGGTAATCTCTTCCGGTTTTATGGATGTGCCTTCTTGTACAAAGTTTTGCGGTGCGTAGAAATTGTAATATTCAAAAGCAATCCAATGTCTGGAATAAGGGGTGTTTAGCGTGTAGTATCCGTATTTTTCATTGGGCTTTTTTTGATAATATTGGGGGCGAAGCGGAATTTCTCCTGCTTGAATAATCGTGTATAAATTATTGGTTAGATACTGTGGGTGGTTTTCTAGTCTGTTTATGATGCGTTCCAATAATTTATTTTCAGCATTAAAACCAAGTAAGTGAATTTTGCTGAAATTTAGGTTGGTGTTTATATTGGTCAGTAAAAGGAAAACGGCGCAAATAAAACTTATATTTTTTAGTATTTGCTTTTTCTGCTCTTGTATGAAATATAGGCAAAATAAAATTAAGATTGGATAGCTATAAAAGTCGGTGCGCACCATTGATGTTGAGGGATCAAGTTTGGCAAAAGCGTTGTCTGTGTTATTTGATATTAGCCATGCGGAAAATTTTAAACTAATAAGCAAGCCTAAAATTAATATCAAAATGAGCAAGATGTCGCCCATGTTTTTGCGGGTTTTGAATGTTTGAGTAAAGACACTAATAAGAAAAATTATGAAAATTATTGAGAGTACCTCTTTTAAAGAGATACTTAAAAAAGGTTGTGTTTCTGTAAATCCTATAATACCGGCTTGGATGATGGTTGGTAATTTTTGTATTAATTCAATAGGAGAGGCAGCCTGACTATTATACATATTCATCATAAGATGATTTTGTTGTAAGTAGTCAAAAGTTATTTTTAGTAATCCAAGCGCTAAGATGAGATTTATTGCATGGGCTAGAATATGTTTACTCAACTGGGTGTAACTTAATTGTTTGACTATTCTGAGTTGGATTAGGCGACAGCAAACCGCGGTTACGTACATGTTAATACAACCAGGATATCCTCCAAGAGCAATATATAATAAGGCAAATCCGCATATTTCCCACGGAATAAAGCTTTTTTCGGTGGCTTTTTGGGTGGCAATTAATGATAGTGTGATGATGAATGTCCAAGATAGCAAGCTTAAGGTTATGAAATGAAAATAGAGGATTTCTATGATATAGGGCAAGCTTGCTGCAGCGCTGGTGTACAATACAGTTGAAAGTTTTGTGGGCTGAAATTTGAAATAATATTTGCCTAAGCAATACAAAGATAGGCTATAAAAAAAGAAGCCGATGATGATATTTAATATGGGGAGAATTTTTCCCATTAATAAAAGTTTTAAGAGCAAATATTGCGAAAAACGTCCTTCTATTAATCCAGATGTTAGATGATTGTCTTGAATGAGGGGGAGCCAATCGTGATTGCCCCATATAAAATTGAAAAGTAGAGGAGAAAAACTTATGCATAGGATGATTAAAGGAACTATCCAAAGATAGTTACCTGTTTTTATTTTGTTTATGTCTTGTTTTAGTTCAAGCATCGGTTATCTACGCATTTGTGGTTTCGTTGTTGACAGCTTAATCTCCAAATGTATAATTTATAGTAAATTTTGAAAGGCTTTTTATGCGGTATATTTTAGGATTTTTTTTGTTGTTTTATTCGGTTTCGGCATGGGCGCAGACTTTGCAAATAGCCGATAAAGCGCAGTTTGAAGTTGAAGTGGCTAAAACTCCCGAGCAGTTACAAAGAGGCTTGATGTTTGTTAAAAAACTACCGGAGAATCGAGGAATGTTGTTTGATTTGAGGGCTTATCCTAAAGCTAGTATGTGGATGAAAAACACGTATGTTCCTTTGGATATGTTGTTTGTTGATTGCAATTTTAATGTTGTTGATATTTATCCTAATGCCAAGCCTCAATCATTAGATAAAATTTCTTCTGCTAAGGATTTTTGTTATGTGGTGGAAATTTTAGGGGGAAGTGCTCAGAAATATAACTTTTTGGTGGGCGATAAGCTTTTTCTTAATCCTTCTATGTAATTGAAAAAATCTCCTTCTTGCTTATATGTATGGTGTTGTTATTTGAAGGAGAATAATATGAAAAAAATTTTATTTATCTTGGCTATGGCTATTTCTTTGTCTGGTAATGCTTATGCAAAACATGATTGCGATTGCGAAAAATATTGCTCAAAAATGGAACATAAAATGATGAAGAAACAAGGTGGGTTTATTGATACGTCCATGAAACCTATGAGCGTAGCTGAAGTACAAAAACTTCCAGATGATGCTTATGTTACATTGTCTGGTTACATTACAAAACGGTTGAGTGATGATAAATATAATTTTTCGGATGGAACAAACAATCTTATCGTGAAAATTGATGATAAAGTATGGATGGGGCAGACTGTTACCCCAAAAGATAAAATCTTAATTACAGGTAAAGTGGATAAAGAATTTACTCATCTTAAACTTGATGTTAAATCTTTGCAGCTGGATAATTAATTTTCTTTATAGCATAAAAAAGGGCATATTTCAAATATGTCCTTCTTTTGTGCATGAATAGATTAATGGTTTTGTTTAATCTTTATGGCGGAATGTAATACGCCCTTTAGTTAAATCGTAAGGCGTCATTTCAATATCAACTTTATCGCCTACCATTACGCGAATGCGAAATTTACGCATCTTGCCTGCAGTGTGCGCTAAAATTTCAACGCCGTTTTCCAATCTTACTCTAAACATGGCATTGGGAAGCTTTTCAATAACGTCTCCCGTGAATTCTAGCAGTTCTTCTTTACTCATTTTATGTCCTTATCAATTCTTTTTTTCTGCTATATATACTGTATTATCTTATTTTACAAGTATTTTTTGCGTTTTGTGTCTTGGGATTGTAATTTCGAAGCATGTTCCCACATTTTCTTGGCTGGATACGCTTATTTGGGCGTTTAGTTTTACAACTAAATCTTTTACAATGGCTAAGCCTAAGCCTGTACCGCGTTTTTCATCAGAAGTTGATGCTGAAAAGAACGGTTCAAAGATGTGCTTTATGGCTGATTTTGGTATGCCGCAGCCGCTATCTTTGACGCTTATGATAATATTTTCTTTGTTGGTGTTGGTTTTTATTTCTAAAGTTCCTCCGTTGGGCATGGCGTGTATGGCGTTTTGCACCAAATTTAAAATTATCATTTTAAAGTCTGTTTCGTTGCCGTAAATTTTTTCTTTAGTGTTTGAGAAATTTTTAGTTAAAACAATACCTTTGCTTTTAATTTCATAATCTAATAATGAAAGTGTATCGCTAATTTCTGAGGCAATGTTGAAGGTTGTATTAACCTGTTCGGTGTTTCTGGAAATTTTTAGTAAACGTTCGGGAACTTTTATGCAATCTTTTATTTGTCCTGATATCATTTCTAGATATTGCTTTTCCTCGGAGTTTGTGGTGTTGGTATAGTATTTTTGTAGTATGCCATCCAGTATTATATTTATGGCTCCCAGATTGTTTTTCATTTCATGGGCTAAAGATGTGGCTAAGAAACCTAATGATGATATTTTTTGTTGATGTGAATAGTTTACGTTATCGCTTAAGTCACGGATTGATTCCACAATACCATATTGTCCGTTCAAATGTATCCGCGCGGAGTTTATGGATAATGGGCGATTGTTTATGCTATGTATGATTTTTAGGCTGTTTTTGTTTTTTTCTTTTAATTCTTTCAGAGGGCAAATATATTGAGATGAACTGCATGGGCACTGTCCTTCTTTTGAATATGCGCCATAACATTTGTCTGAGGGATATAAGCATTGTTTCTTTATATATTCCGCGTAAGCTTTGTTGTAGAGGATGATGTTGTAATTTTCATCAATAACACGAATAGCATCAGGTAAAGTGTCTATCAGGCTTTGCAGAAATACTTCTTTTTCTTTAATCTCATTAATGTTATTTTCAATGTTGTTTAACATGAAATTGATGGTTTGCATTAAGGTATTAAATTCATCGGTAAAATGCCCTTTATTGATTTTTAGGCGTTTGTTAAAATTACCATTCGCAACGTCAATAGATAGCTCTGTTAATTTATCAACCGGTGTTATAACCCAACGTTTTAGTAAAAACCATAAAATGATTAATGATAGCAACGTTAAAAAGGCGCTTACACCTAGTATGCGTAGACTTTCTTGGATGGTGGCATAGCTTTCGTCATAGTTTTGGGTGAGTTCTTCGTTTAATCTTTTTTCGCGATTTAATTCTTCTCTTTTTTGGGAAAGGCTACCGTCTGTTACGGTTTGTGATTGTAGTTTTTCAAGCTTTTGGCGTAGCGATATGTTCTCGTTTAACAACTCAATAACATATTGGTTTCTAGTGATTAAATTGCTTTGCTCATTGCGGATTTTTTTACCGATGGCATTATCAAAAAAGATAATAAACAAAAAGGCACCTAGTCCTAAAAAGGCTAAGATGGTTAAAAGTATTTTTTTGCTTAAGCTGAAAAACATTATAAAATTATTCCTGCTGTGTAAATTCTGACAAAGTGTTGGCTTGCAGATATGGATTAAATTCTTTTTCTTCTTTAAGGGTACTTGGCGCGAGTAGTCCTTGTTCTCGGCTGAGCATCTTCTTTATGTAGGTTTGAGCTTGAGGCATAGCGAGTAAATTTCGCGTTAGGCAAGCTCTGGTGTATTCATGTCCGGGGAAAATTTCTGTATTATCAGGAAGTGCTTTTATTTTTTGCAAGCTGTTGAACATTTGTTCGGCACTTCCTTCAAATAAACCGCCGACACATAAATTAAACAGAACATCTCCGGTAAATAATTTTTGTTCGTTAGGTAAATGATACAAAATGTGTCCTAAAGTGTGTCCGGGGGCTTCTATTATTTGTATTTGGGTATTTTGAATATTTAATATATCGCCTTCTTGAACTGATATGGTTGCACCTGGGATTTTGTTGAATTCTTTTTGAGAGGCAATAATTTCACAGTTGTATTTTTCTTTTAGAGCCAAATTGCCCTCCACGTGGTCAAAGTGGTGGTGAGTGGTTAGTATATGCGTTGGGTGGAGTTGTCTTTTTTCTAATTCACGCAGGATTGGATTGGCTTCTGCGGCATCTATAATAATTGTTTGCGAGTTTTGTTTGTCGGCAATTAGATAGGCGTAGTTCGTCATGTTTTTTTCATTACATAGAATCGGTATTATTTCTGTTGTCATTGTTTTAATCCTCTTTTTAAATGCCCAAGATCAACTGCCAGTAAATCATAGTATGCCGTTGTATAATCTAGTATTCCGGCAAAATTAGGTAAGTTAGATGATTGTGAAAGAGCGTATGCGATACTTTCTCCGATAATTACGCCATGACGATCCGCGTAGCCTTCTCGCGCCATCCATATATGGCTGTAATTGATGTTTGAATTAAATGTTAAGGCGAAGCTACGCATACATTCTAAAAGGCTATCAAATATTTTGAATCTATAACCGTCATCTTTATTTTCAAGAGGTTCTAATCCTTCTGTTGTAAACCAAACTTTTTCTTTATATAAAGAGTTGGCTTCTTTGGCAACACGGGAAAAGCCCCAGTTACTTTCCATTGCGGCGGCAGCGATTAAAATAGACGGAGGAACATTATCAATACGTATTTTTAGGTTATGAATTTGAGATTCAATTCGGTTGGTTCCTTTTAGTCTGGTAAAATAATCATATTTAGTGGCGAGTTTTTCTAGTTTTTCTATTTCTTCAGGCGATAAATTTTTGTTTTGTTTGTAATGGCGTTCTAATCTCAATAACGTGTTACGCTCGTTTGTAATTTCTTCGTTTACTTTTAACGTGAGCGGAGCAAGCATACGAATAAATAATTCATTCCGATATTTTTGTGATTTGATATCTTGATAATCAATTGGGAGTGTTTTTATGAAAATGGCAGGATATTCGTCATTATCTAAGGCGCGGGCTCGTTGATACTTATTTTTTTTATAGAGAGCTTCTAATTCGGAAACAGTGGCATTTTCCACGTATAATGTGCCACCAAAATCTTGAACTTTCATTTGCGCATAGCTGTTGGTTATGTGGCAGCAGAATAAGACAATAATTAGAAAAATGCTGTTTCTTAGGTTCATTGTAAGACAACCTCTCTTACTTCTGGTAAATAGTAAATAAGATTTTTTTCAACTCGTTCTTTTAATGTTTTTTGAGCATATGGGCAACCTTGGCACTTTCCTAAAAAGTGTACGATGGCAGTACCGTTGTTGTAAGATACTAATTCAATATCTCCTCCATCTCTTTGCAAAAAAGGAGCAACAATGATTTTTAGTATTAATTTTATTTGGGCTGCAGTATGTTCCTGAGATGGCATAGAGATTTTTGGGGCATCAAAATCGTATTCGGAGATTTCGGCCATGGTTAGCGCTTCTATATCTTCTAAATGAGCAGTGTCGGTGCTTTGTAAATAGATGAAGTTTTCGGTTAAAAGAAGGCTTTCAACTTCTCCGCAACTTAAAATGTTATCAAGTAAATCTATATGCTGGGTTAATGGAGCGTGTTCTTTGTTGTAGTAAATTACTCCGCTTATTGGGAAACGCTTGGGGAAAAATAAGGTTGTTTCAAGTGAGCTTAATCTTTTTTGTTCTATTATCATGATTATTTCCGTGCATAGTCTTCTATGTTATTATGAATTGTTTTTAGATAGTTTTGAGCTCGGGCTAAATAATATCCCAGATAAAGCAAGTGGTTTGCTTCATAGGTGTCTTGCGGAGAGGCATTTTTTATGGATATAGGATTTAGTTTTGAAGCTGTTTCTAAGAAACTTAATGCCGCAGTCAGGTTTTCATATTGATTGGTTTCTACGATAATATCTTGATAGTCTTTCGCTATACCTTGTAGTATGTAGTGAATTGTGTAGATATATCCTTCAGTTTGATAAAAAACATTATCGGCCTTAAAATCCAATAGTTCAGAATTGTGTTCCAAAGCGTGTTGGTTTAGGATATTTAATTGGCGTTCAATGAGATTTTCTAAACCAGTCATTATGTATAAAAGTTCGTGGCTTCCTGTTGCTTTGTTATTGTTTTCAGAGGAGGCAAAATCTGTTAGTTTAGCTATGGCTTTGCGATATTGTTTGGCAGAACCGGGGGCTAATTTGTCATCCGCAGTTTGGGAAAATAGCCAAATGTTAGCTGGGTAATCCAGCAGTTCTCCGGCTTCTTTTAAATTATCATCGGTATGATAGCTGGATAAACGCTTAATCAGATATTTGGCACTATCTTTGGCGCCAATTTGGAAGTTGGGAAGGTTATCTAGTACAGCGGCTGGGAAAATTATAGGAAGAGCCGGTGTCCACGGAGTATCGTCGATTTGTGATTTTAATACATGGCTGAGAGCTTCGGTTGTATGACGCGGAGATTTTTGGCTCACATTTATGGGGACGTCTAATCTGTTATTTATGTTTGAGCTTATTGTAGCACCCAGACCATAGTAAATTATCAGAAATCCTAAGATACCAGTGGTAAATAAACGCCATCTTTCACTAAATATCGCAAGATAATTTAAAATGCTGTTTTTATGACGGCGTTTGTTTTTTTCTTGAGGATTTTTAGATTTTGCGCGGATGGCGATAATGGAGTTTTTTACGTACACATATAGGTATACACCTTTGCCAATCAATCGTTTTATTTGTATTTTTAATTTGGTCAAAAGCGTTCCTATCATGCTTTTTTTCTCCTTAAAATCAGATTTTGGATAATTGCACTAATATCCAAGATGCCTCTTATTTTAGCGCCTGCTAAAAAAGTTGCAAGTCCTATTATGCCAATAATTCCCAGTTTCAGCATTAATAACCAGATATTGTGTTCCGGATAAATGGTGTTTAATAGGTATTGAGTTGCATAAACAAATATCCCCATTATAGTTGTGCAGAGGACAATATCCCATATTTTTTTCTTGAGTTCTGCAGAGAAAGACCAGAAGCCTCTTTTTTTCAAACCATGGATGTATTGGAATAAAGATACAAAAGCAGCTGCGGAGGTGGCGGTTGCGATACCAATGTGACCAAAAGGTTTCATTAGCGCTAAATTCAGAACAAGATTTGTGATGAATACTACGGCACTGTATTTAACGGGAGTTATGGTATCACCTCTGGCGAAAAAGTTTGGCATTAAGGCTTTGACCATTACATAACATGGTAATCCTACAGCATATGCTTTTAGAGCTAATGCTGTTTTATATGTGTCTGATGCGGTAAAACGTCCATGTTCAAATAATAATTCTATTATCGAATCGGCAAGACAAACGAATAATACGGCAGCAGGTAAAGACATCAGTAATCCGTAAATAATGGCTTTGTCTTGAACGTTGGAAGCCTCGTTGGTTTCGCCAGCTTTTAGTTTTTTAGAAAGCAGGGGTAATAATGCAACGCTTATGGCGGCTCCGATAACGCCTAATGGCAATTGTTGTACACGATTAGCATAATATAGCCATGATACTGCTCCTCCTGATACCAAAGAGACGAGAATCGTGTCGACAACCATATTGATTTGGTATATTCCCGCACCAACAATACCAGGGGCGATACGCTTGAAAAGAGTACGAATTTCGCTGTCTTTTAATAGAGTGATGATGTGTAAATCAGGTTTTATTTTGATGCTGTCTTTATTTAGGAAGTATTTGAGCCAGATGACTTCTATCATGCCGGTGATGGTGATGCTCCAAGCCATTCCGTAAACAGGCATATCTAAGAAGGCGATGGATGCAAGTCCGGCGATAATCATTCCGACGTTTAAAATTATCGGAGCTGCGGCAGGTGCAGCAAAGCGATCAAACGAATTTAAAATTCCGGCTTGGAAGGAAACAATGGAAATAAACAATAAAAATGGAAAGGTGATGCGACATAAGTCTATGGTTAAAGCGACTTTTTCTGGATTTTCCATAAAACCAGGGGCGAGAATCTTGACAACCCAAGGCATGCACAACTCAAAAATGATTGTGAATAGGATTAAGAAAAACGTTAGTAAAGAAATGGCTTTGGCAGCAAATTCTACAGATTTGTCTCGGCCGGATGCGACCAGTTTTGAAGAAAATAATGGAACAAACGCTGATGTAAATGCTCCTTCAGCAAAAAGACTCCTAAATAAATTCGGTAATTTGAACGCGACTAAAAATGCGTCGGAAACCATGCCTGCACCCAGAAAACTTGCGATGACCATGTCTCGCAGAAAGCCGGTTAAGCGGCTGACCATTGTGAATCCACTGAAGGTTGCTATTGATTTGATAAATGACATTTGTTGTAGTTCCTGTTAAAAAAGTTTTATTTCTTAAGGAGAGTTTAACTTTAAATCTGTTAATAAAGGGCAAATAAAAGTTATGTAATCAAGTGATTTTTTTTCTTGAAGATGTAAAAGATAGTCTTGTTTTTAGTAAAAACAGGTGCTTATCTGGGTGATAATGGAGTTGAAAAATGAATAAGGTTCTTGCCAAAACTGTTGAAAAACCCGATATCTCAATTATTGTTTCTGTTTATAATGAAGAAGATAGTTTGGATATTTTCTTTGAGGCTATTCGGCAAGTTATGGAAAAAAAGGCGGATTGTCGTTATGAAATAGTTTGTGTTGATGATGGTTCAACTGACGGAACTTTTCAATTGCTCCAAAAATATGCTCAAGATGATTTTAGAATCAAAGTTTTGAAATTCTCACGTAATTTTGGTAAAGAATATGGGCTTATGGCAGGGCTTAAATATTGTTCCGGTCGGGCCGCTATTCCGATAGATGTTGATTTGCAGGATCCACCTGAGCTCATTCTTCAGTTTATTGAAAAATGGGAAGAAGGTTATGATATGGTTTATGGAATCCGTAACGATCGTGCCAGTGATACTTGGCTTAAGCGATGGACGGCGAAACTCTTTTATAAAACATATAATTTGATGACACGTTCGCCTATTCCTTATAATGCCGGAGATTATCGTCTGATTGATCGTAAAATTATTGATACTATTTTAGAACTTCCAGAACGTAATATTTTTATGAAAGGTATTTTTGGGTGGACCGGATTTAAATCTTGCGGAATTAAATATATTCGCCAAAAAAGGGCTGCCGGTGTTAGCAAATGGAATTATTGGAAGTTATGGAATTTTGCTCTTGATGGTATTACCGCTTCAACAACGTTACCTTTGCGTATTTGGACTTATTTGGGCTCAATGCTTTCATTCTTGGGGTTGTTGTATGCCTTGTATATTATCATTCGAACAATTATGTATGGCGCTGATGTTCCAGGGTATGCCTCTCTGTTAGTTTTTATTTTGTTAGTGGGCGGGGTGCAGATGATTATTTTAGGTATTCTTGGGGAGTATATCGGTAGAATTTTCATCGAAGTTAAACATCGGCCGCTTTATATTGTGGAGAAAAAGGTAAATTTTGGTAATGACAAAGAGTAAATTTGCTTCTTATTTTTCACGTAAAATGTTAATAACCATCGCCTTTGGTTTATCTAGTGGTTTGCCTTTGGCTTTGGTGTTTGGGACGCTTTCTCTTTGGTTTAAAGACTATCATATTGCGTATCGTACGATTGGGGCTTTTTCTTTATTAAGGTTACCGTATTCATTTAAATGGTTATGGGCGCCGGTGGTTGAAACTATTAAAATTCCATTCCTTTCTCGTTTGGGGAAACGCAGAAGTTGGGCTATTTTTTCACAGCTAGGTCTGTTTTTATCTATTTTATGGTTGTCTTGTCTTTCTCCGGATAATTGTATTTTGTGGATGGCTGTGGCGGCTTTTTGCGTCAGTTTGTTTTCAGCAACACAAGATATTGTTTTGGATGCGTTCCGTGTTGAATTGTTTCAGCATAATCAAGAAAAAGAAATTGATGGTGCAACAATGTATGTTTTGGGGTATCGAATCGGTAACGTAATTTCCGGAGCCGGTGCTATTGGTTTGGCTGCGATTTTAACTTGGAATGAAGTCTATCTTATTAATGCTTTGATTTTGCTTATAGGTATGGGGGCTGTGTTATTGTCACGAGAACCCAAAGCGGAAGTGGCAGAAGTCAAACAAGAGAAAAATGTTCTTAAATATGCGGTAATAGAGCCGTTTCGTTTGTTTATGGAAAGGCAGTATTGGTTGGCTGCATTGATTGTGGTGTTTTGTTATCGTTTAAGTGATGCGTATTTTGCTCCGATGGCTTATCCTTTTTATGATGATTTGGGGTTTACGAAAACAGAAATTGCCTATATTTCTAAATTGTATGGTATGGGGGCAACGATTATAGGTGGCTTGTTAGGTGGTTACTTTTTAACGAAAGTTGGGCTGTTGAAAGGTTTACTGATTTTTGCCTTTGTGCAAGGAGTGACGACGGCTCTTTATATTCCTCTTTATTATCTTGGGCATAATGTGTGGTTTTTGATGTTTACGATTTCTTTGGAAAATCTTTCTTCCGGTATGGCAACAACCGCAATTATCGCGTTTATGTCTGTCTTGTGTCATAAAGGTCATACGGCAACACAATATGCTTTGTTATCATCACTTCCAGGGTTCGCTCGGGATATTTTTGCTTCAACGTCCGGGTGGGTTTTGGATCAGACATCTTGGCCGGAATTTTTTATGATTAGTGCGCTTTTGACACTTCCTGGAGCCGTATTTTGTTGCTTTTTATATAAGAAAAAGCCTGCATATTTAATTGATGCTTGAGTTTTTATAGAAAGTAGTGTACTATAACTTCAGTTTTTTTGATTGAGGATGAAACTTCATGGAGCATTCTGACGATATAGATACAACGGATTTTGGCGGTGCTCGTCCAGGAAGCGTGGCTAATCTTTCTGATGATGATGTCGTTGTTAAGGAAGAAACAGCAAATGTTTCCGATACGGTAAATGTTGCTCCAAATGTTGAATTTCAACCTGTTGTTTCTGAGGCTAAGGAAAAGCCCGTTTCTCCCCGTATGGAAAAGTTGCGCGCGTATTATGCTCAATTAGGGCAAGTGCGTGAAATGATGGAGCAAGAGTTGGAGGCAACTCTTTCCGGTCATGTGGTAGAGGGTGAAGTTGAGGCAAAACTTTATGAATTCAGTCACTCTTGGCACTCAATCGCAGATGAAATCAGTAAATATGACGACTTAAATGGTCGGCGGAAAAATTTAGCCGATGGCGAATATCATGTTGGGCAAAACATGGTGGGGATGGATTTTTCCGGTCAAGATTTATCTCATGCTGATTTTTCTGCTGCAAATTTGCAAGATGCTAACTTTAAAGGGGCGAAGTTATCCGGTACAGACTTTACCGGAGCAGACTTATCTGGTGCAGATTTATCTGATGCGGATTTAAGCGACTCTATTTTTGCCGGTGCGAAATTAAAAGGTACTAACTTTACCGGCGCTAACATGGAAGGCGTTATTCTTCGCGATGCCGATATCGAAGATGCTATCTTGATTGATATCCGAATGGATGAATTGGCTATTGAGGAATTGCAGGCGTTGGTTGAGTATTTAGCTGTTTACTATCCTCATAAATTAAATTTGCGGAGAATTAATCTTTCTTTGTTGGATTTAACCAGAATTGATTTGCGTCAGGTTAATTTGCGAGGGGTTGATTTTACCGGACTTGATTTTACCGGTGTGAATATTATGGAGCTTGATTTAAGCGAATGTATCATTACGCCCCAACAGATTGCACAGGCTTTGGGACGAGTTCCGAGTGCTGATGAATTAAAGAAAATTTTAGCTCCGAAAAATAGAAAAAAAGCGAAACGTTTTTATATTGATTTTTCTGAATTCTTAAGTAATGGCCACTTTACGGGATGGATTGATTTAACTAAAAACAGTATTAGTACGGATCAATTGGTAAAGGCTTTTTTGAAGGTTAAAAATGTTATTGCTAAGAAACCTGAAGAAAAGGATGAAGTTATTTTTGAAAAAGCCAAAGAATTTCATGCTCAGCGTATTGAAGAAGAACGTAAAGCTTATAATGAAGAGCAGCGTAAAAATATTGAAGAACGTAAGCAGAAAATGTTGGAAGAACAGCAACAAGGACGTGAAAGACCATCTTTAGACGAAAAATATGTTCCGCTGAACATTAATTTAGGGCGTGGTAGCCGCGAGTAAAATATCTAGTTATTTTAACGGAATTTAAATTATCGTATGCCTATAAATAACTATGTGTTGTTTATGGGAGATGTGCCATGTGGCGTAAGCTGTTTTTGATGTTGTTTTCAGTTGGCGCACCATTAAGTGTGCAAGCGGAAGAGATTATGCAATTACCACAGCCGGATAAAAGTTCGGAATTGATGCAGTTGATTGATAATCGTCATTCTTCACGGGAATATTCAAATAAAGATATTAGTGAGCAGACTTTAAGTGATTTATTGTGGGCTTCATTCGGTATTAATAAAAAAGGCACAAGAACAGTACCGACTGCTATGAATAAGCAAAATTTGAAGGTCTTTGTAGTTTATCAAAATTCAATTTGGTCTTATGATGCAAATGCTAATACTTTGGTTAAGGTTAGTGATGAGGAGATCAGTACATATATTGCAAAGCAGGATTTTGTTAAAAATGCACCTCTTAATTTGATTTATACGGGTAGTGATAAAGAATATTCTTCTTTTCATGCCGGAGCAGCTGCTCAAAATGTTTATTTATATGCAACAAGTAAAGGCTTAAATACTATTGTGCGTGCTTATATTGATAAAGATGAGCTGAAAGATAAATTACATCTTGATAGAGATGAATTTGTTATTATGAATCAAGTTATCGGGTATCCGGAAAGTTAGGCTGAAAAATAGGGAAGATTGTGTTTTGGATAAAAGTGAAAAAAGTTCTTGCAAAATCTTAAAAAACGTTATACATATCTCCCGCACGGACAGATGACCGAGAGGCCGAAGGTGCACGATTGGAAATCGTGTGTACCCCCAAAGGGTACCGTGGGTTCGAATCCCACTCTGTCCGCCATTTATTTAAAAAGACGCTTAAAAATAGCGTCTTTTTTTTGTGTGTTTGTGAAATTTGTTGAAACTTTGGGGTTAGTCCCATTTTTTGAAGACGAAGAAGACTGCTAATAATATTAAGGCAAATCCGAGCAGGTAATTCCACTTTAGTTCCTCTTTTAAGTATAGTATTGAAAAGATGCAGAAGACGACAATCGTAATGGCTTCTTGCATGATTTTTAGTTGTGCGGCACTAAAATAGTCGTGTCCGATGCGGTTTGCCGGAACTTGAAAACAATACTCAAAAAAGGCTATTCCCCAACTGGCGAGAATCACAGTCCATAATGCGGTGGATTTGAATTTTAAATGACCATACCAGGCAAAAGTCATGAAAATATTGGATATGGTTAGTAGTATTATCGGATAAAATTGTCTCATTGTTATAGCTCCAATAAGTCTGTTTTTTCTTTTGTTATACTTATTGGAGGGTTATTTTTGGTCAATGTTTTCAGCTTTATACTAAAAAGACCGGAAATATTTCCGGTCTTTTATATAAGGTTTAGATTTGGCTTTTAGATATACGAAACTTCTAATACTTCAAAAGTTTTTTTACCACCAGGAGCCATATATACAACTTCATCGCCAACTTCTTTGCCTATTAAAGCTTTGGCTAACGGAGAAGATAAAGATATTTTGTTTTCATTTATATCTGCTTCGTAATCGCCGACGATTTGGTAGCAATTTTCTGCATCGGTATCGACGTCTACAACAGATACGGTGGCTCCAAAACGAATAACGTTGCCATCCATTTCTGTTGGGTCGATAACTTGGGCACGACTGATTACGGCTTCCAATTCTTGAATTCTGCCTTCAATGAAACCTTGTTTTTCTTTTGCGGCAGAGTATTCTGCATTTTCTGATAAATCGCCATGCGAACGTGCCTCGGCGATGGCGGCAATTACGTTTGGCCGCTCAACACCTTTTAAGGTTTTGAGTTCTTGCTCTAACCGTAAAAATCCTTTTTTGGTCAGTGGAAATTTATCCATCTTGATTCTCCTAAAAATATACCTTCCGCCTTTATTAGGCGGATGGGGGTGTTAATTGAAAAGTTTGAAAAAATTTGACTGCCACCTTTATGGTGCCAGCCGACTTCTTTGCTTTTATGTACTTGTTATATAGCATGAGTTAAATAAAAAATCAAGCGTAATTTTGGGGAAAGTGTGCGAAATTGTGAAAAACTGTTTGCTCAATGTCTTGTTTTTATTGTAGAAATTTGAAAGCTTTTGAAATTAAAACCTTTGGTAAACGGGCTTTTTAGGTGTTGATTAGTTAAACTTTGTGCTATACAACCGCTTTTGTCGTGCTACACTTCTTCTGTATTATTTATTTAGGAGAATGTTTGATGAAAAAGAACTTGTTATTGAGCGCTGTTTTTGCGGCTGCTTTGTTTGCGGTTTCTCCGGCAAAGGCTATTGACTCTACCGGTGGTTGCGGTTTGGGCTCTATGGCTTGGAGAGGGCAATCTGGTATTATCCCTCAAGTTTTGGCTATGACAACTAACGGTATTTTCTTGAATACTATCGGTGTAACTTTGGGTACTTCCGGTTGTGATCCAAACGGTCGTGTTACAGGTGGTACAGGTAAATTGGTTTTGGCTGTTATTGAAAATAATATGGAACAATTTGCTATGGATGCTTCAGCTGGTAAAGGCGAAACGATTGATACTATTGCAGGTTTGCTTGATGTTGATAGCGCTGAATTGGGTGCGAAAGCTCAGCAAAACTTTGCTTATCTCTTTACAGATGAGAATGTTGAAGCAGTTGATTTAACTTTGAAAATTATGGAATTGGCTCAGGCTTAATTCTAGTTTTAGAGGCGCGGAGGAGAAAGTCTTTCGCGCCTTTTTTATATCTATAATTGCGGTGCGTGGTTGATGTTGTTGATGCGTTGGGTTTTTCTGTTTTTTTTAACTGTTGGTGCTTTATTTACTTCTGATTTTGAGGCGCAGGCGGACATTTCTGAAACTGTTCAAGATGAAGAGGCTTTTAATCAAGGATGGTTAAATTTGCTGCATTATCAAAAAAACGGAGATGTTTATCTGTCTTTTGTGGAGAATGATGAATTCTTTTTAAGTTCCGATGGTCGTGAAAACCCAAAAGATGAGTTTGTGTCAGCTGTGCGCATTTTTAATCAGCAGGGAAATCAGGAAAAGTGTGCATTTCCGGCGCGTTTTTTATATTTGCAAAGAAAAGGTTTGGTCAATGGTTCTTTGGATGATTGTAAAGATTATCAAAAATTTTTGGCGGATGTACAGCCTAAAGCCGTTACTATGCTTTTTACTAATGCGTATATGAGCAATCCTTCTTCTTTGTTTGGGCATACCTTGTTTCGTATTGATACGAAGCGCAAAGGAACGCAACTTTTGGCGCATGGGGCAAATTTTGGAGCGGATACCGGCGATGAAACCGGCGTTCTCTATGCGCTTAAAGGACTTTGGGGCGGATATTACGGAACTTTTGGTATTAAACCTTACTACGACGTGATTAATCTTTATAACAATATTGAGAATCGTGATATTTGGGAATATGAACTTAATCTTTCCGACGATGAATTGGAATTATTTACGGCGCATATGTGGGAAATGCAACGTGCGAAAATTCGCTACTATTTCTTGTCGCGTAATTGTTCATTTGTTTTGTTGCTTATGTTAGATGCTGTACGTCCTGATTTGCAAATTAGTCAACAATTTGGTGGTTACACGGTTCCACTCGCTACGCTTAAGGCCGTTAATGAAATTCCTGATTTTGTGAAAAATGTTAATTATCGTCCGTCCCGTCAATCCAAATTAAAATATCGGGCTGAACAAATGAACGCTCGGCAGTATGATACTTTTATTGATATTATTCACGATAATAAAATTGATTTGGGGAATCTTAATGAAGAAGAGCAGGCGGATGTTTTGGAAACAGCGTATCAATATGTGCAGTATAAATATGTGGATGGCGATTTGGAATTAGCCGACTATCGCAAAAAAAGTCTGAAACTTCTTATGGCGCGGAGTAAAATTGCTAATCAACGACAATATTTTGATGAATTAAAAGATGGTGAAAATCCGGTTGATGCGCATAAAGCCAAACAAGTGTCAATGGCTGTTGGAAGTAGAAATGGTGAAAATTTTCAGGAAATTAGTTTCAAACCGGTGTATAATTCGTTGTTGGATGATAGTTACGGGTTACTGTTTGGGGCGGAGATTAATTTGTTGGATGGAAAATTGCGTCATTATGACGCTCGCGATAAGTGGGTGTTGCAAGAGCTTAATCTCTTGAGTATTAAATCTCTTGCCGGAGCGGATGCGATGTTTGTACCTTTATCCTATGATATTAAATTTGGTTATCGGGAATTGTTTGATGCCAGAACCGGAGAAGACAGCGGGGCGATGGTTTTGGAAACAGGAGTGGGGCAAAGTTATGCTCTGACTAAAAATACTTTGTTATATGCGATGAGTGTGCCTAATGTGGTGTATGGTGGCGGTTTACACGATAATGGCTACTTGGGAATTGGTTTTAAAGGCGGTGTTTATTATAATTCTGGTAAAGTACGTCTTAATCTCAATGCAATGCAGAATTTTACAACCAGCGATACGGCACGTGGGCAGACGTATCAAGCGGAGGGGGCTTATGGTTTAACTCGCAATGTGATGCTTTATGCCGGATATAAAATGTTTAATTCTGATTATTATGATGATGAGGAAATATCTCTTGGTGTAAGAGTTAATTTTTAAAGAAAAATCTTAGAAATTGTATGGAAAATTTCAGTATTTTTTAAACTTGCTTTTTTATTTTGCGATTGATATAAAAAATTAAGAGGCGGTCTAATGTGGGAGCAACCGCCTCTTAATCCTTTTTATTGAAACTATTTGTGTTCGTCAGGGTCTTTTAATATATAACCTCTGCCCCAAACAGTTTCAATATAGTTCTTGCCGCCGGATGCTTTTTCCAGCTTCTTACGCAACTTGCAGATAAATACGTCAATAATTTTTAATTCAGGCTCATCAATGCCACCATATAAGTGGTTTAAGAATTGTTCTTTGTTTAATGTAGAACCTTTACGTAATGAGAGTAATTCCATAATGCCATATTCTTTTCCGGTTAAGTGTAAATCTTTGCCGGCAACACTTACGGTTTGTGTGTCTAAGTTTACTTCAACAAGTCCGGTTTGAATGATGGAATTGGAATGTCCTTTAGAACGACGAACAATGGCTTGAATACGTGCTAATAATTCATTTTTATCAAACGGTTTGGTTAAATAGTCGTCTGCACCATAGCCCAAGCCTTTTACTTTTTTATCAGGTTCATATAAACCAGACAAAATTAGTACCGGAGTGGTTATTTTGGCATTGCGTAGGCTCTTTAATACTTCGTAGCCGTTCATTCCAGGTAAATTTAAATCCAAGATGATGATGTCGTAATCATATAATTTGCCACAGTCTAAGCCGTCTTCGCCGTCATCAGTTGTATCTACGACCATGCCTTCTTTTTTGAGGATTGTTTCAACACTTTGAGAAACCGCATAGTCGTCTTCTATTAGTAAAACTCTCATTTTTCCTCTCCGTTTTGTTTATTGTTTGAGTTCATCATAATACATAAATTTTATTTGTGAATCTTTGTTTATACCCTGTTAATAATTATTAACAAAATTAAAACACCTATTTAAAATAAATATTTAGATGATATTATAAAAGAGATAGATATGTTTTTTGGAGGAAAATATGTTTGAATTGATGAAATTGCCTTTTAAAGATGGTGCGTTGGCTCCGATTATTTCTGCTGAAACAATCAGTTTTCACTATGCTAAACATCATCAGGCTTATGTTGATAAAGTTAACGAATTAATCGCTGGTACGGAATTTCAGGATATGTCTTTGGAAGAAATTATTGAAAGAACATATGATAAGCCAGAATATCAGGTGTTGTATAATAATGCCGGACAAGTGTTTAATCATAATGTTTATTGGAATTCGGTCGGTTTTGGTGAACGTATTGATGCTGAATTAGATGCTAAAATCAGAGAACATTTTGAAACTAAAGATGCATTGAGACAAAAAATTATTGATGAAGCAGTTAAACTCTTTGGCAGCGGTTGGGTTTGGCTGGTTGAAGGTGCTGGCGGGAAGCTCTCTGTTTTGGCTACGCGTAATGGAGAAACCCCATTGGTTTTGGGATATAAACCTCTTCTTAATGTTGATGTTTGGGAGCATGCTTATTATCTGGATTATCAAAATCGGCGCAAAGATTATGTAGAGACATTTGTAACTCAATTGCTTAAAATCTAGTTTCTTTTGTAGAGGTGTTTGGTAAATATTTGCTTGAAAAACAATTTATTATGACTTATAAACGCTTCTATGTTTGTGATTTATGGAGATTAGTTATGAAAAAAGCAGGTCTATTGTTGCTGTTTTTGTTGTCCGCGTGTTCCAGCGCAGAAGTAGAGTATCCGTATGGTTTGACTGAACAGGAGTGGAATTCTCTCTCTATTCGTGATCAAACGAGATTAAGACGTGATTTTTATTTCTATGAAAAAGGGGCAACAGCATATGTTAATCCTCATTTGGAAGTTGAAGGTAAAGATAGCGTTGCTGTAAATAATTATCAATCTCAAGGTAATCGTAGAGAAAGTGCGGATTATTCTTATTAGGTAACTTTTGCTACTTAAAAGAATTTGAATTTAGAGTTAGGGTTTCCGTTTAGATGGCGGAAACCTTATTGTATTCTGAAAACCACGCGTTAGACGCGTGGTTCAGTAAAGCTTATAGCGGTGAGGATGACAAAACGCTCCA
>CALXPU010000008.1 GCA_944390455.1 uncultured Alphaproteobacteria bacterium
TCCGACTGCTGGGCTCGAACCAGCGACCAATCGGTTAACAGCCGATTGCTCTACCACTGAGCTAAGTCGGAATAATACTTATTGGAGGCCGGTACCGGAATTGAACCGATGTACAAGGATTTGCAGTCCTCTGCATGAGCCACTCTGCCAACCGGCCAACTCAAAGTACCAACGTCAACGTGGTGATTTGTATATATACATAAAAAATTTTGAACGTCAATATATTTTTTTAAAAAATGTTATTTTTTTTTATTCTGTGTATATCTTATAAAATAATTCCATAAAATTCTTTGTTTTGCTACAACTTCATTAATATTTTTTGAGGAGTTATAAATATGAAAATTGCAGTTGCTTCCGATCACGCCGGATTTGAAATGAAAGATTTTATTGCTAAAACTCTTTCTGAAAAAAGTTATGATGTCTTAGATTTAGGGACTTCTGATTGCTCTTCAGTGGACTACCCTACTTTTGCAGATAAAATGGCTCATTGTATTTTAGAACATCAGGCTGATCTGGGGATTTTAGTTTGCGGTACAGGAATCGGTATTTCTATTCGGGCAAACAGACACAAAGGCATTCGCGCGGCTCTTCTTTATTCTGATGAAGTCGCTCAAATGGCTAAACAACATAATAACGCTAATGTTATTGTTTTTGGCGGACGTACTATGGATAAAGATGATGTTTTACGTAGAATTGATATATTCTTGAATACTCAATTTGAAGGCGGAAGACATCAGAAAAGAATCGATTTGTTAGATTTATAGTTAAGGGGTTATTGATGAACACTACCGATTTGAAAGATTTTGATGCAGATATTTATGCTGCAATTAATGATGAACTTGTCAGACAACAAAATAATGTTGAATTAATTGCATCTGAAAATATTGTTTCTAAAGCTGTTTTGGAAGCTCAAGGTTCTATTCTCACAAATAAATACGCTGAAGGGTACCCTCAACATCGTTATTATGGCGGTTGCGCTTTTGTTGATAAAATTGAACAACTCGCTATTGATAGATTAAAACAGTTGTTTAATGCTCAATTCGCTAATGTGCAACCTCACTCCGGTTCCCAAGCTAATATGGCTGTTTTTGGTGCGTTACTCAAACCTGGTGATACAATTCTCGGAATGAGCCTTGATGCGGGGGGACACTTAACTCATGGCGCAAAAGTTTCCTTTTCCGGTAAATGGTTTAACTCTATTCAATATGGTGTTGAAAAAGAATCCGGTTTAATTGATTACGAACAGGTTCGTAGCCTTGCTCATCATCATAAGCCGAAACTCATTATTGCCGGTTGTTCTTCTTATCCGAGACAAATTGATTTTGTTAAGTTCAGAGCAATCGCTAACGAATGTGGCGCTTTTTTGATGGTTGATATGGCTCATTTTGCCGGTCTGGTCGCTAGTGGACTTTATCCGAATCCTTTAACATTTGCTGATGTTGTAACCACGACTACTCATAAAACACTGCGGGGTCCTCGTGGCGGCGCTATTTTAACAAACAACGCTGATATTGCTAAAAAAATTAATTCCGCTATTTTTCCTGGAATGCAAGGTGGCCCTTTGGAACATGTTATTGCGGCGAAAGCTGTTTGCTTTAAAGAAGCCTTAAGCGATGAGTTCAAAACTTATTCTGCTCAAGTTATAAAAAATGCAAAAGTTTTAGGTGATACTCTGTTGCAAAGAGGACTTAAACTTGTTACTGGCGGAACGGACACTCATTTGCTTTTAGTTGACTTAACACCTAAAGGTATCAACGGAAAAGAATTAACTGAAGCTCTTGAATTGGTAAATATTACTGCAAACAAAAACGCTATTCCGTTTGATTCTCTTCCGCCATCAATTACTTCCGGTATTCGTTTGGGGACACCTGCGGGAACAACTAGAGGTTTTAAAGAAGAAGAATTTAAACTTATTGGTCATGCTATCGCCGATATTGTTGATGCTTTACATACATCAAATATTGATGAAGTAACGGCTAAAACAAAAGCTAAAATTTTGGAGCTTACTTCAGCTTTTCCGATTTATAAAGATTAATTGTTTTTAATCGCTTTCTTTGAGGCTAAAGTTCTTAAATGGATTTTAGCCTCTTTTGTTACTTGATAAGAATCGCAAATTTTACTTATACTTTTTCTAAATACAAACTCATCTAGCGTGGTATTTAATAAAAATTTTTCTGTCTTTTCCGGATATTTCACATACATCATTGATAAAAGCCACGCCACCGCCATTTTATCATAAAAGCCTACATATTTTTGTTGTTGAATGAGTAAAAATATCTTTTCCAAATACTCGTCATTTATAAAATAACTTAGTGCTAAGACATAAAAAAAGCGTATTTCATATTCCTTTGAACTCTGGGTGTAAACCTTAAAAGAATCCCAATATATTTGTTGCTGTTTTTTTGCATCCTTTAAACAGGAACAAAAAATATCACACACCGCCCAACTATTGATATGCGGAACAAAATTTTTTATTCGCTCTATTTTATGTGCATCTTTATTTTGTGCTAACAGCAAAGAATACAACATCGTCTCTTCTTGATACTCAAATTTTTCAACAGAAAGACGCAAATATTCTTCTGCCTCATTTTCTTTTAACATTTGTTTTGCTAACTGTCGTAATTTGGGAATACGAACACCCAGCAACTTGATATTTGCTGGTAAAAGTTTAGCGGAGAATTTTTGATATTTTTCCTCCGCTTCTTGTTGTAATTTAGTTAATACTTTAGTACGCATTGCGTTCTATATCTTTTAGATAAAGGATTGTTTCTTGCTCTAATTTAGAGGCAGATGCTTCATCGCAAACATATATTCCGTGGCGATGCATTTGTAATGCACTTACGGCCCAGCGATGATTTACACTTCCTTCTATTGCTGCTTTTGTTGCCTCTGCTTTTGCTTCTCCCGTTGCTAAAATCATTACCTCTTTCGCATCCATGATTGTACCTGTTCCTACAGTCAGAACAGTATGAGGTACTTTGTTTATATCATTATCAAATAATTTTGCTTTAGCTTTCATGGTTTCTGTGGTCAATGTCTTAACACGGGTATGAGAATCTAATGATGAAAACGGCTCATTAAAGGCAATATGGCCATCAGCTCCTACACCTCCGACAAATAAATCTATACCACCTTTCTGGCGAATCGCCAATTCAAAATTCGCACATTCTTTTTCATAATTTTTAGTGCGACCATCTAGTATATAAATATTAGCTTCTTTGGTATCTACGTGCTTTAATAAATATTCGTCCATGTAACTGCGGCAGCTTTGTGGTGCATTTTTTTCTAATCCGATAAATTCATTCATGCAAAATATAACAACATTGGCGAATGATAATTTTCCTGCACGGTTTAATTCCACCAATTTTTTATACATTCCTTTTGGGGTATCTCCCATTGGCAAGCCTAACACAAATGGCTTTGATTGAGTGGGACGTGCGCGTTTTATACGATAGGCTATATATGTTGCAGCCCAATCGGTTACTTCTTCATAGTCTGATTTTATTATGACACGCATGACACATCTCCCTATATATTATTTGCTTTTATTGGTATAATTTAATATACAGAAAAATTAGTAAACTTTTTGCTAATGTTTATCTACGTACTCATATGATTTTGTACGCACATTGTAGCGACAATCATAACTTTGATATTCTGGTTTCAAGATATACAAATCATCTCGGTTTAAAGGTATGTACATTTCTTCCAGTAAATGACTACTTATCCAATGTATCGGGTGAACACCAATCTCGCCACGGTACTCACGATATGTGTCATAATAATTTTTGCCATAAATGATTTTCGGACGATACTTTCTGATTAAACTTTCTAAATCTGATGTCGGACGAATACCTATGGTGGCGGCGATCACGTCTATTTGCCCTTTTAAATTCCAGATAAAATCTATATCTTTATTGAATAAATTATACCCGATGCGATAGCCGTTTACAACATAGTCGCATGGGTTGGTTAATCTTAGCACAAAACCTGAAGCACCGTATTTAAAATCATCTCCCACGGTAATACGGTGTCTATATATATTCGCATATATTCCGCCCAAAACGATAAAATAGCTCAATACTATATACGAGAACCATTGTTTCTTTTTGATTATTTCTGCAACAGCCACTCCGGCCAATGTTGACGCTAACGCATGCAATAACGCAAAATAGTACACAAACGGAGTGAAGTAGTACATACGTATCAAATATTCTAGGATAAATATTATAGCAAAGGTTTTAATGTATACATTCCCTTCATATACATTTTTTACCAATGCATATATCGCAAATAATATCGGCACAGTCATTTCTAAACTTGGATGGATATAACGTCTGGTATAAAAGACATCCGGAATATGTGCATTCAATTCAAAATTTGCCTTGATATACATTGTCAATACATCTTCGTAGTACAAGAATGCTAAAAATGCCAAAAATATTAGAAAAGGAATACTACCACTTATGATACAATCTTCTAACTTTATCTTTTTTTCTCTTATTAACCATAAAATGATAACACCTATCCCTATGACAATTAAAGCTGCTTTTTGCGTAAACATAAATGATGCAAAGAAAAGCATAAAGGATATAAATAAAGGTAGCACTCGTTTGTCTTGCATATAACAAAACAGATAATATATGCCAGCTATTATGGCTGTTGCCATAAAATTATCCGGCTTAAAATCTTTGTTATATAAACTTTCTTGCGGAAGAGCACAAAATGCTGCGGCCACTAAACCGCCTATCTTATTTGATAAAAAATCTTTATGCAGGCGATACATATACCACAGCATTAGAAGAAAAACAGTTACGGTCAACATATTAACAGCATCTACCGCGCGTAGACTGTATTCATAAAAGCCAACCAATGGTGCTCCGACATACCACAATAATGGATTATGATGCTGAAAAAAATCTTTATACGGCAATTTTCCGCTCCAAACCAACCATGATGTATGTACGTGCTCTAACGTATCTCCATCTCCGGATCCGCTATATATTACCGTCCAATACAGTAAACCACCGCAAAAAATTAAATATAACCCAAGTATGACTTTTATTATATTTTCTTTACTAAAAAGCATTACGTATCGGTTCCTTATAAAAATATTCCCAAGTATCTGTCTTTGCATTGTACCGGCAGCGGCGTTTTGCTTGATATTCTGGTTTTAATATAAATATATCCACAAAAGGTGATTGCATATAGTATTTGTCTCTTAGCGTACTATCTACCCAATGGACAGGAACTTCTATATGCTTTTGACGCAGCTTTTCATCCCAATATGGTCCTGTATATATAATTCTCGGCAGATGCTTTATGACGGCTTGATTTAAATTCGGCAAAGGCGCTAATCCTATTTTGTTGCCAATCACATCCAACTGACCATTTAAGTTCCAATAATATGTAATATCTTTAGTAAAAATTCCATAGGTCAGGCCATAACCATTTAATACTGCATCACAACGATTAGTTTGTTCTATCACATATCTCGGTGTTACATATCTGAAATAGTTCGGTGGTAATTTTTTTTCCGCGCAATATGAGCAAAACGCATACATACCCAATAGCGATAAAGCCGCAAAAACATATGCCGTCCAGTTCCAGCGATTTATCATCTTTCCGGCAAATGCGCCTACCATAATACCATTTAAAATTTGTAATTGATAATAGTAATGCCTATCCAGTGAAAAATAAAAGAAACGTTGAACAGCCTCTGCAATCCATAACAAACATATTATCCTTACGCAAGTATTCCCTTTGTATAAAAAATACCCCCATGAGACAAATGCCATGGCACTGACGACATAAAATTCAACTTTAGTTTTCTCTACCAAACCGCCGTATACATCCGGTATATAAAGATTGAAAATATAGTTAGCGAGCCAATATTGTTCAAACATATTGTGGTAGAGTAACCACGATAGAAAAATTATACTTCCAATTAAAGGCAAAATCAGTGCTTGGGCAAAATCTTTGATTTCTATATTCTTAGCATATAATTGATATATGACTACAGCGCCAACAAAAACAAGCAAGAAAATCACTTTTTGCATGAACAAAAAAGATATAAACAAACTCAAAAAAGATATAACCAAATTTTTTGTTTGTTTATTTTCCAGATACGCCAAAAGATAATATATGCCCAACATAAAGGTCAGAACCATATAATTATCGGGACGAAAATCTTCTCCACTAAAGGTGACATATGATGGGAAAATTGCTGCTATACCAATTATAGCGGCATACCAACTTTGGGACATAAAACGCCGGATAATCAGCCCGCTTACAAACAAACTACCAAACATGACCAAGGTAGAAATGACACGCACAACATCAAATAAGAATATGTCATAAGCGAGATATCCAGCCAAGGGGGCAAATAGATACCACATTAACGGATTGTGATGTTGAAAAAAATCCAGATACGGAACCTGCCCAGTATAAACTAACCATGTTGAGTGCATGTGCTCTATATCATCACCCGTTTCAGGTTGATGATTATATAACACCCAGAATGCTGCACCGATGCCAAATAAAATTTGCAGTAAAAAATACACTTTCGGCAATATACTCATTGTCGTTTTTTGTATGTTTTCCTCAGTCGGTTCAGACATGCATCCTCCCTTGAGTTTATTATTTTATAAAGGGTATACTTTATGCTTCTTCTGGTGAAGTTCCGCCATTTGAAGGATTATCTTCTGATGGAATTACATCCGGCAACATTCCTATTGCTTTTTTACGCTTCAATTTATTTACAAATTTAATTGAACGTTGCGCATCCCATTTCTTTTTACCTTCTTCCCTTTGGAAAATGTGCTTATATATTTCTATTGCTTGATCAAATTCAGATAACTTAGTCAAACAAGATGCCAATCCATCATAAAGTTTATGATGATAGCGTCCATCCACTAAATTTTTAGCCTTATTATAGCACTTTAGCGCATCTTTGAACTTAAACATTTTTTGATATACAAAACCAATACTAATCCATGCTTGGATTTCTGTACTATCTATATTCAAAATTTTTGTAAAACATTTCAATGCAGAATCGTTATCTCCCATCAACTGATAGGTTACACCAATTCCATTCCACGCTTTTACATTTGATTTATCTAACGCTAAAACTTTTTTGAAGTATCCGATAGCTCTTTCATATTGCTTCAATTTTTGTAGAGTAACAGCAATACTTAACAATGTTTGCGGATGTTTCGGATCAATTTGATATGCTTGTTGTAAAACATCAAGAGCTTCTTTAAATAAGAACATGTGTTGCAAAGCAATTGCTTTACCATTTAAGGCTTCCAAAGATGTCGGGTCATTTGCATATGCTTCTTCAAAGCAAGTAATAGCCTCTTTATAGCGACCACGCATACTTAATGTTACGCCTTTATTGTTAAGTACTTCAACTGATTTCGGATTGATTGCCAAAGCCTTATCAAAACATTCTACAGCTTCTGTGTATTTGCTCATCTTCTGATAAGCAAACCCCTTTGAATTTATAGCTTTCCATGAATCGGGCTGTTGGGCCAAAAACTCATCAAACTGAGCTATTGCCTCTCTGCACATTCCTGAATCTAAAAGTTCCTGCCCTCTTTTGTAGGCATTATTATCACTTAACTTAACCATATTCTTTCTCTACATAGTTTTACAAAATAATTTATTGTGCATTATATGGTTACTTTTTAGCCTTTGTCAAGATAAAAAAATACATAACTTCTGTTCATTAGCTTATTTTTACCTTAAGTTTTTTACGAGCGCAACTATTGACAAAAAATATTTTTGGCGATACATTTTGTTTTCTTATCATTAACTTTATGTTTCATTATTTAATTTTTGTATCATTATGGAAAAAACAAACGTTTGCAAACTTTCTTTTTGGAAGAAACATGCGCTGTTGCGTCAGTTGAAAAAAGATCCGGCTTCTGTTCCTCAACAGTATCAAGCGGCTTTATTGGATGCGGTATCAGCGAAGACTTTTCAAACACATTACTCTGATTTTTCTAAGTTCGCACCTGAAGCTTTTGATGTTCTTTTGGAACCGCGTAACAAAGAGAAATTTAAGTACTGTAAATTCTTGAACTTTATGCCAACTCAAATTGCTCAGAAAATTGTTCAAAAAGGAACAGATGAACAAGTGTTGGATGTGTTGGAAACGCATTGTTACACATTGGGCAATGTTCTTTTAGAACGTCCGTCTGAATTGTTTGAAAGATATGTCCGCCGAATGGAAACCATTCCTTTAAATTTATGGAAGGAAATCATCAAACAAAAACGGGAAGATTTGATTTTGATGTTTCTTAAATTCAGAAACCAAGATAATGTCTTATCTGAGCAGTATGTGAATGCTCTTTTTGATTCTGCTTTGGAGAAAAGTATTCAGGCTTACTTGGAACAAAATTCTGTTTTTGGATTAACCAGAGTGAGCTTGTATATATTGAAATCAGGCGATTTTGCCCTTTGCAAAAAGTTGCTTGAGAACAATCCATTAACATCTGCTGCAGTATATAATCAGTTGTTTAAGCTTAATCAGCCGGAGCTTATTTTGATACTAGTCCAAAAAATGCTTCAGGCTGATGAAGATATTGTTTATGAGGTTCCAGTTGGTTTTGAGGTTGCTCTTATTAATAGCGGTGCTATTGAAGCTATTAAGCTTTATATGCAAAAAAATGAACTTGGTTATTGGGCTACTTTCTGTCTCTTTGAAAACGGAAATGAGGAACTTATACGTTTCTATTTGAATACTGATCACTTTGAAGAGTGTCAAAAATTTCCGGTTGATGCGGCGGCTTTGCCTCTTTTTTCAGGCAAAAATACCAATCTTCAATGGTACTACAAAAACAAATTCGGTCTTCCATATCAGTTGGAACGCAAGTTGATACTTTCTGAACCAAAGGAGCTCTCAAGCTATATCTGCGCTTATGAGCTATATCCTTTGAACGCAGCACTGTTAATGGAAAAAGGTCCTGTTGACGATGCGATTGCGTATTTCCAAAAGTATCCGTTACCGAGTATTGCTGAAGTTGCTTTGTTCAAAAACGGTAGCGACAATTTACGTAAGGCTTATATTGATTTTTTGCTCGAAAAGCAAGCTCTTGTTTGTGAAGCTGCGGAAAAGTATTTTGTTAAATTTGCACCTAAAAATAAATTAGTGACTTATTTGCAAAATAATTCTCAAACTCCTCTTAAAAGTGTAGAGGGCGAGATTGCTTTGTTAAAACGAGAAGATTTTGATTTGCACCATGTTTATGTAGAAAAATTTGGTTTTGAAAGTCAAGCTCTTGTTTCGTTCATTCAATGCGGTTCATTTGATTTTTGGAAATCTATTTTCAAAAATTATCTGATTGAAGATGAAGTTTTAAGCGCCTTGATTGATAGTGGTAGAAAATCTTTGATGATTGAATTCTTTAAAGAAGCTGACTTGAATAAAGAACTAGAACTCAAACTAATCCATTCCGATTTTTCTAAAACCGAAAAGGCTGTTTGTTTCTACTTGGAGAAATATGATTTGTGTACTGAAAATGAAGTTGAGTTAATTAAAATCAACAACAGCAAATTGATTAATATATATTTGGCGAAACATTCTCTCTCTAAAGAAGCTGAAGAACTATACGCCTCTATGTATTAGACTTTGCTACTTATTTAAACTGCTTCCGATTTTTTCGGAGGCAGTTTTTTTGTTGACTCAAATGTTTTTTGGTTTACGATTAGCTTAAATTATTAACTTTATGTTTTACTATTAATTTTTATTTATTATGCGTACCAATCAATTAAAAACGCCTTCTCTCCTAGAAACTTGGAGGCAGGTCTTGCTTTTTCTGATTTTTCACAAAGAAATTGCTCCTCAATATCATTCTCAAATGGTTTTGCTCCACGGTTGTTCAAAGAAATCTCTTTTTCTGTATGTGAAAATTTTTCCGCTCACTGATGAAGCTTTGATGCTCTTATTTCAAAAAGCTGATAAAGCATTTATTCATGATTTTTTATCTCATTATTTCTGGAATTTTCCGCAAAATGGCGAACAAATTCTTTTAGATAGATTTGGACTCGATTTTCTGATTGATAATTCAAAATGGACGTTGTCTACAAAAACAGAGTTGACTTTACTGCAACTAGAAAATGCTGAGCTGATTGGAAAATACATTAATCAATGTACTTTTACTCCTGAGGCTGAGTTAGAATTTTTCAAGAAATCTTTTCCAGATTTGCAAAAAGCTTATGCCGAAAAAAATGATTTATGTGATAAGACAGAAAAATTTTTACTTGAAACGAAAAACTTTGAGTTGCTCTCCACTCATCTTGTTAAATTTGGTTTGAAGGATGATGTGGTTGAAACTTTTTATCGTGAAGCTCCTGATGATTTGGTTTTGACATACTTAAGTGAAGTTTCCGGTTATCCCTCCGATAAGGAGTTTAAGACTCTTTTATCCAGATCCGTTGCAGATTTTATCAAACAAATTGTTTTAAGATTTGATGATATAAATTATCGTCATTTAAAGATGTTGTTAAAATCTAAATATGCTAATTTAGTGGGTGCATATTTGGAACAAAAAGCTGAACAAAAATCTTCTTTACCCGATACGGCGTGGAGTAGTTTGTTTAATGTTCCAGAATTTCAGTGTTACCTCAAATTTGCATTAGACCATTTTGATTTGCCTGAGGAATTTGAGGTCCGTTTATTTAAAACGCAACTTTCGGATTTATTGGAATACTATACTCAAAATCATGCTTTTCAAAATTGGGGATTTCCGATGTTGCTTGCTTTAGGTAAACGAGATCTTTTGTTGAACTATTTGACTTTTCATCAACTTTCTTGGAGTGATGAGTGCTTGTTAATTGAGCAAAATGACAAGGAACTAATTGATTGTTATCTTAAGAAGCATTCCTTTAGTTCGTATGCTCAAGCGATTAGAATAAAAACTGCGGGCTTTTCAAATGCTCTGGCTATTGTCAAGACGCTTGAAAAGTTTGATGACTTTATTCTTGATGCTTTATTTTATCATAATGAAGAAGAATTGTGGGATGTTTATCTCTCTCATTGTAACTACCATTTTAGAGAAGATTTGTTAATTAAATTTTGTGAATGTGCCAATGTTGATGTTATTATCAACTACCTTTCTTACTATTTAATTGATGGAAAACTTTCTTTGAAACTAGGTAACGACAAATTGGAAGATGAACTTTATTCTACGTTGTACAAACGACAAAATGAAAAGATTACAAGCTTTTTGTTACAATACTCATCTCCTGTATCTATTCATGAGTGTTGGTTTATTCGTTATGCTTCTTATGATTTTATCAAGCAATTCTTAGAGAATTTGCTTAATGAGAATATTGAGCTTTCCGCTGAGGCTGAAAAAGAATTAATTTGCAGAAAATATGAAGATTTATTGCAGCTTTATTTCGCTCATTATTCTTTGTACCAAAGTAACCTTGCTGTCATGGCGCATTTGCTTTCTCCGGAACTTATGAGAGATTATCTCTTAAGCCATAGAGAAGACAAAGATTTAATTCAACAACTGTTGTCTTAATCTACTTTACGGCCTTTCCTTCTTTGAGGAAAGGCTTTTTTATTCCCCCTAATTTATTGACAAAAAACTTTTTATGTTTTAGTTTATGAAGCCTATTAATAACTTTATGTTTAACTATTAACTTTTTTATCATTATGGGAAAAGAAGTAAAAAGACCTTTAGTCTGGGCTACCCGACTAGAAGTATGGAAATTTTTGCGAAAGTATCAAAAAAATCAGTATTATGAAATTGATCCTAAACATCATTTGAACATGATGGAGCTTAAAGGATGTTCTAAAAAGGCTCTTGCTCTGTATTTAGAATGTCGCCACTCTATTTCTGAAGATGTTATTCTGTTTTTATTGAAAAATAAAAATACGGAGATGCTTCAATTTTGGGCTGAACACGCAAAAAATGTTTCCCTCTCTCCGGAAACTGAAAAAGCTGTTATTGCAAAATTTGGATTTGATGTATTGCTTAAAAACAATATTCATCTATCTGAGAAATCTACATTAAAATTTTTACAGGGAAAGAGCTTGTCGCATCTTCCTTCGTCGTATTTGCGTTGTTTAACATTTTCACCCAACACAGAAGAAACTCTGCTTAAGTTGAAAAATCCTGAACTTACTTGTTCCTATCTTTGTGATCACATGGTTAATGACTGTAGTCAACATCTCATTCTTCTTTATGATGAACCTGATGTGTATAAAGCTTTTGCATGGCATAATTCCTTTGAAAATATATTGGATGATATTATCAAGACGAAATCTTTGGAAATTTCCAAAATTGCTTTGCTGAATACACCAGATCTCCCTGTTGAAATTGAGAAAATTTTGGTTGATACTAATAACTTACCTCTATTAGAGTTTTGTATTAATCATATTAAATTTTCCGATGAAGTCGTTGATTATTTAGCACAAAATGCATCTGATGAAGTTTTTGAAACTTATGCCAGACATGAAGATTTCTCTGATATAGACTGTCGTGACAGCGTTTATCAAAGGCTATTTGAACCTCGGCATTTAGAACTTCTTAAAGAACATTTACAGGAATATTGCGTTCCCGGTAAATTTGAAATTCGTTTGCTTGAAAGTGGCAATAAAGATTTAATTGATCTTTATTTTAAAGATAGTTTTGAACTTTCTCCAGAAGCAAAAGCTTGGCTTATGGAGCATCAACAATCTGAGTATGCCGCAAAATTGCTTGAGCATGTTGATGACTTGGGGTATTTGGGAGAAGTCGCCTTATTTAAATCCGGCGATGATGTGAAAATTAAACATTACATTGCTTCACACACTCTAAATATTATCTCAGATGCTGCTCTGTTTAAATTTGCATCTTCTCAGGTGGTAAGAGAGCATTTAAATTCGTGGGTTCCAGGCTGTTTAGCTCAGATAGCTTTAATTAAAAGACATGATTTTGAACTTTTAAAATCTCTTTGGATTGATGGCTTTGAGTTTGATGATGCGCCATTGAGAATTTTCTTAAACGAAGCTGATGATGATACAATTTTAATGTATCTTCAATATTTGGCAGCTAATTATGAAGATTTTTCTCTTGGTTCTGATACTGACGAGTCCGAGAATCCTTTGCCTCTAAGCGAAATTTTGCATCAAAGACACTTGGATAAATCCGCAATGTTCTTTGTTTCAAACACTTCTCTTACAGAAGCTGATGAATGTGCTTTGGCTGCTTTGGGTTCAAAAGAAGTTATTCAAACTTATCTTAAGGAACATAATTTGTGTTCAGAAGCTGAAAAATTATTGCTTTGTCGTGGAGATATAGAACTTGTTCGACAATATATTTCTGAGAGCGAACTTTATAGCGATAATGAACAATACCTATTTGTTTTTGATGATTGGGATTTGATAAACTTCTATCAGGAAAAACACGGCTTTTCAGACTGTGATATTACTGAAGCTATGGATAATTAAACTTCTTTTTTAAGACTCCCCCTTTATTGGCGGGAGTCTTTTTTATTGACAACATCCCTTTTTCTTCCTATTCTTTTGTTCAGTTAAATAATTCTATGTTTCATTATTAAAATTTTATATTTATGGAAGAAAAAGTTTGTCCAGAAAGGACGCGGTTATTGAAAAAAGCTAAATGGGCTATTCGCAAGTCTTATTGGCTAAATGTCCGTTTGCCAATTGAGTATCATTCTATTTTGATTAATCTAGAATGTTGCTCCTTACATTGTTTGCGGATATGTTTGCAAAATTGCTCGTTATCTCCATATGACGAGATGCTCTTGTGTGATAAATATGCAAATGACCATCCTGAAATTCTTAAAGAATACATTGGAGATCATGGTGCAACGGAAGCTCTATTGTTTAAGTTTATTGAGAATAAAAATCTGGAACTACTTCAGTATTTTATTGATTGGAGAATAAAGAACTATTGTAGAGATGATGCTCTTTTACCTCCAAATGTTCAAATTGAGCTTATCAATTCTGACGATGTTTCACTCTTTCAAGAGATTATTAAATCTGGTGTACGTTTGACATCTCCTGCTTTTGGGGCTTTGCTTAAATGTGGTAATTATGACATGCTTGACTTTTACTGCAATTTTTGCCTTAAAAAAAATACAACTTCTTATTTGGGTGACAAATGGTTTGATATTCTCTTTGAACATCATGATATTAAATCTATCAAATTACTTACTAACTTCTTTAGGTTGTCTTGTGTGAACTTAATTGCCTTGATTAATGCTAATCAGGATAATTTCATTACGGAGTATTTTTGTTGCTCTGAGATTAGTGATGTTGTTCAATGTCATATTGCTCAGAGTAAAAACAAACGGCTCATCGCTCTTTATCTTAAAAATAAGCCTTTTGCAAAAAAAGCTCAGATTGAATTGGTTAAGTCCGGTTTCAAAGATTTGCTTAAATTGCATTATCTGAGATATGGTCTTGATGATGATACTATAATCTTTCAGGCTAGTCTTAACAATGTCAAAAGCTATTTAGGTGTTTAACTTTTCAGCATTTTTTAAGCCCCGATTTCTCGGGGCTTTTTTTATTGAACCTTTTGTAGCTGTTGAAGCGTCACAACGTAACAATTCAATTGCATATTATTAATCTGCTCAACAATCCTTTCTCCGTCAATTTCAAAAATACTACTCACTTTTGAATTGTATCCAAATGGATTATTTCCGGTATCTTTGATATTATCCAACATCCAAAACACATCCCACAAAACAAACCCTCCATATATGGCTGACAGCATTTTAGCCGTCTGCCTATCTCCATGAAAGGCATATTTTCTTTTTCCTGGTTTTGTTGGATATTCTGCCAATACCTGAACTTCTTCCGGAGCAATTTTAGCTACATGTTTTGCTCCTGCGATATATGCAGCAGCTCCTCCATATTCATTTGTTCCGATATAACGAACATAGAATACATTACTTTTCTTAAAAACTAACTCTACCTTCATATTTTGTTCTAAATATGTAAGGAACGTCTTTTCTTGTTCTTGTGTTATCATACGCATATGTTTTTAATAGTTATAATAATTTTTTTACTGTCTTTAACTTTATATTCTTTCCTTTTTTTGTCAATAACCTTTCTTGACAAATTTATTGTCCTATTTATAATACGCGCAGCAATTTAATTTTATGTCGTACTATTTTATTTTTTTTACAATTATGAAAGCTATTGAAATTTGGAACAATTTTCTTGCTGATAAGCAACAGTTGTCTGAAGGTGATGAACTTATTTTTGTACGTGAGGGGCTTGATGAATGGCTCTTAAAATATTTACAAAAATTTTCTCTTGGAGAAGAAGCTGAACTCCTTCTTATTACTTCTCGTTCTCATCCGGTTGTTTTGGATTATATCTATTTTTCTGATGAACCTTTTTTTATTAAATCAGAAGAAGCCTTGCTGAAACGAAAAGATACTGAGCTTATTTTGAAATATGCTCACAAATTTTGTTTTGTCCCAGAACTCCATGAATTTATGGTCAGTATTTCCGATGATGAGGTTTTGCTGGGATATTTTCTTGAGGAACATTTGTCTCCTGAAGGGGAAATAAAACTTATTGAGCGAAACTCCGATAAACTTTTTAGCGCATATATTAAAGAATATGCTCTTAATGAAAAAGCGGAGCAATTCCTGATTGAACAGAAAAAATATGACTTGTTCAAAATCTATGTTTCTGAACACAATCGTATCGCTCAATCCTCTTTGGTTCTATTGGCTAATTCTCGTGACGAAAAAATGCTGGATATTTTCCGAGAATTCTGCTTATGCTAAAAACTTATTAATGAAAAACTCTCTAACCTTTAGGGCTAGAGAGTTTTTTTACATTAAAATTCAGCGATTGCTTTTCCGCTTCGCCAGTTTTGTTCTATCTGCTCTAAAGAGCGCCCTTTCGTTTCCGGAATGTATTTCCATGTATAAAATAAACTGAAAATTCCAACTACTCCGAAAATACTAAAGGTTAATGCTTCCCCGATTGTTGCAAGCAATGTTGGGAAAATTAAAGCAACAATAAAGTTAAATACAAAGTTGGACATTGTTGCTATGCTCATTGCTGTTCCTCTTATTGCCAACGGCATGATTTCTGATATTAATATCCATGCTATCGGACCTAATGAAAAAGCGAAACTTGCAATAAAGGTTATGATGCTGCCTACTGCTATCCATTTAGTATCATAGCCATAATTACTGCTTAGCCAGAAAGAGGCTGATAAAACAAATAAACTTACCGTAATGCCACTTAATCCCGCATATAATAAAGGTTTACGTCCTAATCTATCTGTAAAGAATATGGCCACAAATGTCATTGCAAAATTGACAACACCTACTCCGACAGATGCATATAAAGCTCCAATGTTATCTGTAAAACCTGCTGCTTTAAATATTGTTGCAGCATAGTAGATAATCGTATTTATACCTGTACAGATTTGAATGAACATTATAAAAATACCAACTAATACCGGACGCAACATCCAATTTTCAAAGACTTTTCCTTTTTTCTTTTCACTTACTTTTAATGTTGCTTGAATTTCTTTAACTTGTTTGTCGGCATCTTCTTCCGGTTCAATCTTTTTGAAGATTTCTTTTGCTTCACTATAACGACGACGGCTTATTAACCAACGTGGTGTATCGCCCAAGAAACTGATACCAACAAGCAAAATAATTGCCGGCACTAATCCCGCACCTAGCATCCAGCGCCAATTATATTCTGATAACGCAAATACTCTGTTGATTAAATATGAGAATAAAATTCCAGCCGTAATTGCTAATTGATACAAAGAAACCAACATTCCTCTAACTTTTTGCGGTGATAGCTCTGATAAATACAACGGAATTACAAAGTTTACCATACCGATTGCCAATCCCAATATCATGCGTCCACAAACTAGCCATCCCACACTCGGGGCAAATCCGCAAATTATTGAACCTATTGCAAAAATTGTCGCAGTTGCTATGATGACTTTTTTACGGCCATACACATCTGCCAATACGCCATTTACCGCAGCACCAACAACGGCTCCAACTAATGCGGAACTTACAACCCAGCCTTGTTGTAATGTGCTTAGTGGCCAGCTTTCATTTATATATAATAAAGCTCCTGAAATTACACCTGTGTCAAATCCTGACAGTAAACCGCCTAATGAGGCTATGCCAGCTATTACATACAGTAACAAGTGCTTTACACGTCCTTTATTTTGAATTGTTGTCGCATTCATGTCGGAAATCCTTTCATCTTCTTTATGATGATTGTAGTTTAGCATTAATAGTTTTAAAATTGTTTAATTATTCTCTCTTTATCCTTGACAAAAATTGACAAATACTGTATTTTGTTTTTCGGTTAAATATAATTTAGTTACAGCTATGAAGAGATTAATTATTTTTAGGCACGGTAGTTATGACGAATACAAAAATTTAACTGAGACTTGTGCTCAGGAACTTTTTTTGAAGGCTCGTCATATTCGAGAATTTCTCGGCCAACCTGCTGCAATTTTTACTTCCCCCATCAGACGAGCTTGGCAAACAGCTAATGTTCTTAATCTTGCTTTCGGCAGCGTTCCTTTGTTTGAAAAAGACGAATTAAGAGATTTTAGTGCTCTCAGCATTCCTTATTTTGCCAAAAGATTTGCAGTTGAAGCACAACAGAATTTTGCCGATAAAGATGTTCTTGCTTGGGTTACGCACGAACCTTCCGTGCACGAATTAGTGGGGATCACACTGGATACGTCAGGATGGATTGTTCTTGAGGCGCCTGAGTGGGAGATGATTTTTGAACCAAAGTTCAGAAAAATCTATCGTTCAGTAAATTTTCTTACTGCTCAAGGCTATTCTGCTAACGAAGCTTTCCACAAATTGGTGGAATGGACGATGGATGAACTTTCTGATGAAGATGCGCAAAAAATCAGCTCTCTTTTGAAATGATTTTTTCCTTTGTATTTAAACTCTCCTTTTCGGAGAGTTTTTTTATGTTTACTAATCTTTTTCTTTCGGTATTATATTCATTAGTTTCATAATTTTAAGGTTTTGTAGAATGGATTATTTAGCGCAATCTAACCTCAATACATCTATAGCTCAGAAAATTATTAGCGACAGCCGTATTATTCCTTTATGGCAGTCTGTGGGAGCTCGTGTCAATCTGGTTGGTTCTCTTAGAATCGGTGTATTAGCAAAACACCTTGATATAGATTTTCATGTTTACACTCCTGAACTTGATGTTTCTCAAAGTTTTACCGTTATTTCACAAATAGCGCAAAATCCTGCCGTTAAAAAAATTGAATTTATCAATCTGGCACATACTGATGAATGTTGCTTTGAGTGGCACATTTGGTATGAAGATGATGACAGAAATTTGTGGAAGATTGATATTATTCAAATCAAAAGCGGCTCTTTTTATGATGGATATTTTGAGCGTGTTGCTGATACCATTAAAGATGCGATGACTGCTGACATGAAGCAGACTATTCTTAAACTCAAATTTGACACACCTGATTATCTCAAAATTTCCGGTATGGAATATTATAAAGCAGTCATTCAAGATGGAATTACAAACTTTGAAGATTTCTTAGCATGGCGTGCCGAACACTCTTTTAATGGCATTATTGAGTGGTAATTTTTCCTATATTGCTTGTTTGCAAACATCTACCCATATTGAAGTCGGCGTATATTTTTTTAATTCTTCAGGTGTCACTTCTATTGCACTGTTAGAACTACCACAGGCTGGATATACACTTTGAAATCTTTTTAGCGACTCGTCCAAATATATTTCAACATTTTCTGGTACACCAAATGGACAAACACCGCCTATAGCATGTCCTATACGTTCAATTACTTCTTCTGGTGTGAGCATTTTAGCTTTTACATGAAACAGAGCTTTGTACTTGGCGTTATCAATTTTGCAATCTCCTGCCATTACAATTAATATAGCTTTATCTTTTACTGCAAAAGACAACGTCTTGGCAATGCGGCAAGGTTCGCATCCCAATGCTTGTGCAGCTAGTTCTACTGTTGCACTTGATACCGGAAATTCTAAAATTCTATTCTCTGCGCCAAATTGTTTTAGATATTCTCTTGCTTTTTCTATACTCATTTAGAAGAACTCTCTCTTTTTATATTTTACTAAGACCTTTTTCTTCAGATAACTAAAAGAGGGTTGTAATTTCTTGCAACCCTCTGAAAATATTTGATATTTTCGTATACCAATTAACGTTTAGAGAATTGGTAAGAACGACGTGCTTTAGCGCGACCGTATTTCTTACGTTCTACAACACGATCATCACGTGTTAAGAAGCCAGCTTGTTTCAAAACTGAACGAAGTTCTGGTTCATATTCATTCAAAGCTTTAGAAATACCGTGTTTGATTGCACCAGCTTGACCAGACAAACCACCGCCTTGTACTGTGCATACTACGTCAAATTCGTTTTCACGATTTGTGATTTCAAACGGTTGGTTAATAATCATTTTCAAAACCGGACGTGCAAAGTATGTATCAATCGGTTTATCGTTAATTGTGATATTACCTTTACCAGGCATAATCCATACACGTGCAACAGCGTTCTTTCTTTTACCTGTAGCATAAGAACGACCTTGTTTGTCACGAGAAGGTTTACGTTTTGCTTCAACAGTTGCTGAGGAAGATGCAACAGCTTCTTTGATTTCTGTTAAAGATTCAATTTTTTTATTAGCCATTACAGTTCACTCCTTTTGTTCTTTTCATTCATTGACGCAATATCCAAAACTTCGGGATTTTGTGCTGCGTGTGGATGATTTTCACCTGCATATACCTTTAATTTTGTCATTTGTTGACGTCCCATTGGATTGCGGGAAATCATGCGTTCTACTGCTTTTTCAATTACTCTTTCAGGGAAACGACTGTTTAAAATCTTGCCAGCTGTGGTTTCTTTAATACCACCAATCCAGCCAGTGTGTTTGTAATATTTCTTATCAGTCAATTTCTTGCCTGTTAATTTTACTTTATCTGCGTTGATTACAACAACATAGTCACCACAGTCTAAGTTTGGTGTGAAGTAAGGCTTGTTTTTACCACGAAGCAAAATTGCTACTTGTGCAGCCAAACGACCTAATACGACATCTGTTGCATCAACAACATACCATTTTCTTTTAATATCAGATGGTTTTGTTGCATATGTATTCATTTTATGGTCTCTTTTCTAAAAAATTAAGTTAAATTCGTGTTTAATATATGGATATTTATGCATTTGTCAATATAAAAATTTTATTTATTTTCAATATATTAATTCATGGTACTATAATACCACATCTTAACTATATGTTTTTACTAATTTTATTAGTTTAAGATATTTTTAATTTGATTTTATTTATATTGTTGTTGTGTATTTTATTTATTAAGGTGAGTTATGAAACACTTTTCTTTTTTGCTTTTTAGCTCTTTGTTTATGCTGTTGATAGTTCCTTGTAGCTACGCTCAGCAATACTCCTCAAAACAAATAGCCGCCTATGTACGTAGCGCACCCAGTGATGTTGAACGAAACCTTGCACCATTAGTCAAATATCTAACCGAACCTTTTGATAATGATTATGATAAAGCAAAGTCTATCGCCTTTTGGATTGCTTCTCATATTTATTATGACTCTTATCTTTACAATGGTGCTGATAACAAAGATACATATCTACGCAAAAGTTACCAAGAGCAATCTCCCTCTAAGCTACTCAAATCTCGTGTAGGAATTTGTGTTGACTATGCCGCGCTTTTTCAAGCGATGTGCCGTAAAGCCGGCATTACTGCTCGCATTGTAAATGGTTATGCCTACCCTGCTCATTTGGCTCTATCTTCCGCTGTAAAACGGAATTACGCTCATTCTTGGAACTATTTTTATTACAGAGGTCAAAAGATTTATGTTGATACAACCTTTATGGCCGGTGGCTCTTTGGCTGCCGATGAATATCCTAATTCCGCAAAACGGAGGCGTGCGTTGTATCAATTTAAAAAGCAAAATAAAGAACAAGAACAAACCGCCAGTATTTATGGATACTACTTTGATTTTTCCTATAAAGATGAAATTGTGCAAAAAAAGCGTATTCATAAAGAGCGTTAGTCTTTTCTGTTAAACATAAAGGAGCAAGTTTTAAACCTGCTCCTCTTTTTATTGTCTACTCCAATCTTGTATAGACTAATTCTTATTGATAAGCTGTTTAACTTCTTCTACCAAATTATCCGAAGTCAAACCAAAATGCTCATACAATTCATTAGCCGGACCGGAAGCGCCAAATGTATCAATTCCGATGGTTCTTTGTGCAAATCTATTCCATCCGAATGTTGCAGCAGCTTCCATACTGATAACAGGTTTGTTCCCGAGAACATCCATTTGATAATGCATACTTTGCTCTTCAAATAATTCCATACAAGGCATTGATACTACAGCAACATCTATATTTTGTTCTAACAATTTCTTTTGGGCTTCAACAGCAATTGAAACCTCTGAACCGGTAGCAATTATCGTTGCCTGTCTTTCTTTTTGAGCAGGAGAAATTATATACGCACCTTTAGCGGTTAAATTCTCTTCCGCAGACTGACGCAACAATGGCAATCCTTGGCGGGATAATGCTAAAATACTTGGACGATGTTCTTCTTCCAAAGCTAACTCCCAAGCTTCTGCCGTTTCAACCACATCACATGGTCTAAATGTTAAAATATTCGGCATTGCGCGATATGACGCTAGATGCTCTATCGGTTGATGTGTCGGTCCGTCTTCACCCACACCGATAGAATCGTGTGTCAAAACATAAACTACTCTAATTCCCATTAATGCCGCTAATCTCATAGAAGGACGCATATAATCCGAGAATACAAAGAATGTTCCACCATAAGGAATAGCTCCACCATGTAACGCCATTCCATTCATGATTGCACCCATTGCATGTTCTCTAATACCATACATTATATTGTTTCCATGATAGTCATTGGCTGTTACGGTTTTTAATCCTTCCACAAAAGTCAAGTTGGATGCAGCAAGGTCTGCTGAACCACCTACAATTTCAGGTACATGCGGCACAATAGCTTTCAGACACATTTCTGATGCTTTTCTGGTTGCCACTTTAGTTTTCTCTGCTATTGCTTGTTGCTTTACGGCATTCAAAGCTTCATTCCAACCTTTAGGTAATTTATTTGCGATGAAATCGTGAAATTCTGTTCCTGCTGCTTGCGCATCTTGTACCCATTGATTATACTCTTCTTTATTTCTGTTTTGAGTTTGACGCCACATTTGCAAACTGTCTTCTGGCACTTCAAATGGACCGTATGACCAATTTAACTTTTGACGCATCAAAGCAGTTTCCTCTTCTCCCAACGGAGAACCATGGCACTTTGAAGTTCCTGCCTTATTCGGTGCACCAAAACCTATTGTTGTACGGCATGCAATTAATGTCGGCTTATCAGATTTTTGAGCTTGTTCTATTGCTTGTCTGATTTCTTGATAATCATGACCATTAATGCTAATGGTACTCCATCCCATTGCTTCAAATCTCATTAATTGGTTGGTAGAACTTGCTTTATCTACCGTACCGTCAATCGTGATATTGTTATTATCCCAGAATACGATTAATTTGTTTAATTTTAAATGACCGGCCAATGACGCTGCCTCTTCCGATATCCCTTCCATCAAACAACCATCTCCGGCAATTACATAGGTATAGTGACTACAGAGTTTATCGCCATATTTTGCATTAATCATTCTTTCTGCCAGAGCCATACCTACCGCTGATGAAATACCTTGTCCCAAAGGTCCGGTAGTCATGTCTATTCCTTCTAAATGTCCGTATTCCGGATGGCCTGCTGTTTTAGAACCAAATTGTCTGAAATCTTTTATATCATCAATGGTTATATCTTTATATCCGGTTAGGTACAAAAGAGAATACAACAACATTGATCCATGTCCTGCAGATAAAACAAATCTATCTCTATCAAACCATTTCGGAGCTTCCGGATTTAACTTTATGTACTCTCCAAACAGAACTGTTGCCACATCTGCCATTCCCAACGGCATCCCCGGGTGGCCCGAATTTGATTTATTTATGGCATCTGCCGCTAGAAAACGAATTGTATTTGCCATTTTTTGAAGGACAGTTGTTTCTATCATTGTTTCAGCTCCTTAATTGTTTTCGTGATTAATTTCAAATAAAGCTATAAGTTCTTGGTGCGGTGAATATACAAATTGATCAACCATCACAACTTTTTTAAACTCATAACCACTTTCTATCAATGTTGTTGCATCATACACAAACGTTTTGGGATTGCATGATACAAACACAATTTTTTCTGGACGTTCTGCTGAGGATAAAGTCGCAAGCACACGACATTGTTCATGTGCTCCCGCCCGTGGCGGATCTATCACCAATGCCTTTACACCTTTCAAATCAGAAGCGTCCATTGGATCTTTAAATAAATTACGCTCAATAATTTTTACATTTTGAATTTGATTACGATTAAGCGCTTTTTGTAACCCTTGTAATGAAGCCGACGAAGAATCGGATGAGATAATTTCATTTTCCTTATTCTGAACCAACGGATAAGTAAATGTTCCAAGACCACAAAATAAATCTGCAATTTTCCCTGTGGTATTTCCCATATACTCCATGACTTTATTTATCATGGCTGTTTCTGAGGCTTTAGATGCTTGTAAAAATACCCCTTGTGGAATCGGTATTGAAAATCCTGCAATATACAGTTCCGGAGACATTTTTTCCACTACCGTTTCTGCCGACATATTACCTATAACCCACGATAAACGCACAATATTGGAAATTTTATTTACAAATTCTCCCACCAACAATCTATGTTCCAAAGAGGGTTCGGAGTTTAACTTTAAAAGAATGTCCATACCGTTGTCTGCGTATAATATTTGTATTGAACCTGATCTAATCGGCTCTTTTTGTTTGGCTTGTTTTTTCTTTTTTAATGGGAGAGGACTTTGAGAAACAGAACAAAACTCTTGTAAAAAAGCTTTAATCTCCGGTAGCAACTGATTGATTTCCGGCAACAACATCGGACAATTTTCTATATCTACCAAATTGTGCGTTTTACTCTCATTAAACCCTAAGCACAATTTACCTTTAACTAGTTTAAAATCCATCTCTGCGCGGCGACGATTACCATCTCCGATATATATTGTATTTTCTATAACCGGATGTGCCCCTTTTATATTACCGATGGTTTGTTCAAAATCCTTTTGTTTACGTTGGCGATATTCTTGCTCTCCTAGTTCACGAAAAGGGCAACCGCCACATATCTGACAAGTTTCATTTATCATTGTTCCTCTCTTTTTTTCTTTTCTACAAAAAAAATATCAGAAACACAAGCAATAGTTTTAAACATTTCTGCACCCAATCTAAAAAAAGAGATGAATATTTTTTTTAATGGTATATAATATATCTGTAATTCATTTTTAGGGAGCTTTTTATGTTAGTACATATTCCTGATCATTTTAGTTCAAAGCTAAATTTTAATCTTCAAAAGACCCCCGTTTCTATTACGGATCGTTCGTCGCTTTGGTTAGTTATTCTCGGATGGTTTTTCGGAACATTACTTTTATGCTTAGGTGTCTTTGAAATGTTCAGCTTTATTACTGCTGAAAAAGCCGAAGGGCAGTCATTCATAGTCGTTGAGATTTTCTCTTTCATTGTTATCATGATTGCTATTGGACTTATTGTTGCTTCCTTTTTCTCTTTTGTCAGATACAAAAAATTCTTTTTTGATGGAAAGAACTTTACTATTGTTTATAGACCGGCATTGGGAATTAAACACCAACTTACCGAATCTGTTGAAAATTATATGGGCGTTCGTCTGAGAGTGCTTTTTGTGCAATCTGGACTTTTTAACCGCAGCCGTTACATCATTGATTTATACCACAAAGATTCAAATAAGATTGTTCCTCTTTATATTTCAATGAAAAATAAAAATATCCGTAAAATTTGGGAAAATTATGCAAAAATGTTTAATCTTCCTGCATTAAGCGTTAGTGACAGAGGACTTATTCAACGGGATTGCGATGATTTGGATAAATCATTAAAAGAATTAGCTCAAGAGCAAAAACTTCCCTTTATTGCCAGCGGAAAATTTCCGGCTCCAGCTTCTGTTATTGTTGAAGAACAGCTCAAATCCACCTCAGTTGAGCCTCGTGGAATCTATTGGGATATTTTTAGCGCACTCTTTTTATTGGTTGCCATTTTCTCCGTTCTTTTACTCACTGCCGGCGGTGTTTATTTAACAATCATAGGCACAACAATCCCTCTCAAATATTGGGCTTTGGGTGCTTTCTTATTGTTAGCTGTCATCTATTTTTCAATGAAACTTTTCAATTCATATAAACTCATAATTGACAACAATTCCGTGCATGTAATTACAACCCTACTCGGTTCTCCTGTTTCTGAACAAAGTATTGATGTCAAGAAGATTGAAAACGTGGAACTTTCTTACAATCCAACTATTGATCGCTACAACTTGGCTATTATAAGCGACGAAAAAATCATTAATTTCGGCAGTCGCCTTCCGGTTAATGATTTGATTTGGGTGCGCGATTTTGTTATCAGAAAATTAATTGGTAATTAAAAACACTTTTTCGTTGCGCTTCTATCGCTGCTTTGGTACATTTATATAAATTATACATTTTAACTGAGGGATACGGTCATGGCAAAAGACATTAAACGTAATAGTGAAAAAAGCAAAAACGCTACTCAGGGTAGCAATCCTTATTTCAATTTGGATGCAGAAAAGGCTTTTTTTGAAGAAGTTGATGAAGAAGTCAGAAATGAAAAGTTTAAAGAACTTATCAACAAATATGGTGGCTACATTCTGACGTTTGTTATTTTGGTTTTGGCATTTGCCGTTGGTTATGAAAAAATTGGTGAGTGGCGCATAAATAAGGCTGAACAAACTAATGCACGTTACGTTCAGGCTGTTTCTGCGTCGTCTGATTATGAGAACAACATTGCAGAACTAGAAGGTATCGTTCAAACAGAGACTGGCTTATATAAAGATATTGCTCGCTTACAAATTGCTAATATCTTGCTTGACAATAATCAAACAGATAAAGCTTTAACAGTATTGGCTCAGATTAATGACGATGCTTCTGCCAGCGACAAAATTAGAGAAATTGCAGCTGTTAAATTGGCGACATATAAAATAGACTCCTCTTCTTATAGCGAAATTGAGAAAATTTTAGCTCCTATCGTTCAAAAAGGTGGGGCTTGGGCTCCAATGGCTAAAGAATTGTTGGCTATGTCTGCAATTCAAAATAAAGATATGGCTAAAGCTAAGACTATTTATGAAGAACTCCTTGCAAACGGAAATATCTCCGAGGAATTTAAAGCCAGAGTTAACGATATGCTGGCATCTATTAATGAAGCTCAATAATTTTATTGAGCTTCCTTCTTTTTTGTATAGATAAAATGATTATATCTATTCAAAAATATGTGTTCTTGTGTTTAATCAATACAGACTTTGTTATGTAATATCACTTTAGGAGATCTCTATGCGTTGGTTTAATAAAGGTTTTTGTGTTTGCGGCATGGCTCTTTGTCTTGTTGCTTGCGCTCAAGATAAAAAGCTTCCGGAAGGTGTCAGGGTTTCGGTTCTTGATGACAATATGCCTGAACTCGCTCTTGATAATAAAAAAATAAAATCTTTACCTGCTCCTTATGCTAACACAGCTTGGAGCCAAGCCGGAGTTAATCCTCAGCACATTATCGGTAATCTTCAAGCAGGATTTACTCTTAAAGAAAAATGGGCGCAGAGTTTTGGAAAAGGTATTAATAAGCGCGATTTATTGTTAGCAGCACCAGTGGTTGGCAATAATTCTATTTTCGTAATGGATACTAAAGGGAAAGTTTCAGCATTCAATTTAGAAAGCGGAAAAATGCTGTGGGAAAATCAGCTATCTGCTAATGTTGGTGGTTTTAAAGAAACAAAAAGCAGAGCTTCTGGTTTAGCTTTTGATAATAATACACTGTTTGCCACAACAGGTTTTGGCGGCGTATTTGCAATGAATGCGCAAACGGGAGCCCCAAAATGGCGCAAAGTGATGGAATCGCCTATTCGTATTGCTCCAACGGTTACACCTAACATGCTTTTGGTACAGACTGTAGATAATCGTCTTTATGCTTTAGATAAAACTAACGGGCAAGAAATTTGGCGCTTTGGTGTTGCACATGAAGATACCGTTATTGCAAGCGGAGCGTCTCCTGCTTATGATGCAGAAGACAATGTGGTTATTGCAGGCTTTTCAAACGGAGAAATCGTTGTACTCAATGCAACTTTAGGCACCCCATTGTGGTCTCAGATGCTTGTTTCTAACAAACAGGCTCGCTCTACAACAGAAATTAACACGGTCGGAGCTTATCCAATTGTTGAGGAAGGCGTCATCTACGCCATTAGTAATAGCGACGTCATGGCTTCCTTTGACATGAGAACAGGTGATAAACTTTGGGAAAAAGAAATTGGCTCAATGCAAAATATGTTGCTCGCCGGAGATTATTTGTTTGTCGTTTCTAACAAAAATATTTTATATGCTTTAGAGAAATATTCTGGAAATATTGTATGGTCTTTGGATGTTCGTGATTACTTAACTGACGCAGATACAAAAGCTGCTATTTATACAGCGCCACCACTTATGCTCAACGGACATATTTTATTGGCCTTTTCAAACGGAAAAATTTTAAAAGTTGACGCAACTAACGGACTTGTTGTTGCTAAAACAGAACTTGAACTTGATATTAGCAACGGTTTAATTGCTGCCGAACAGAAGGTAATTGCCGTTTCTGATGATGCGGATGTAATTGTTTTTGAATAAAGTTGACGGAGCTTGTAATGGTTAAGATTGTTGATGCCTCTACTGAAATTTATCATTTGGATAGTTTAGATAATTTGTGTACCCATATTGAGAAATGCGGACGCACTTGTTATAAATCTGAAAACTTAATTACAAATGAAACGGCTATTCCCTTTATTTCAGGCATTTTAAAAAGTGGGCACGAATCGGTTATTGAACATGCTAACGTTATCTTCTCCATGCCTGATACCGAAAAAAATCGCCATATTTTAACTATGAAAGATGTTCGCGGTATGAACGTTTCTATTGAAAAAGATCCACTCATCAATAAAGAGGTTATTGTTGTTTCTGGTAATATGCGTGCTTTCCGTGATATTGCCAGACAATATGGCGTACATGACTTTTTAACTCTTATCGGTAATCCGTTATTTTATATCAAACCAGATGCCGAACCAAGTTTTGAAAATGTAAAAATTGAAAGTGTTCAGAGTTCCAGATTTTCTGAATTACACAATTATATTACAACTCACTCTGTTTGCGATTTAGGGGCTTATAAAGATATTACCAGACATCGCTTGGCTTCATTTTCCATTGAGTCTACCAGATATTGCAACTATTCAAAAGGTAAGTTTGGTAGTGAATTAACGGTTATAGATCCTTGTAATATAGAGAAAGACTCTCCCATGTATGAAGAGTGGTTAAAGTGTATGAATATGATTGAAGCTACTTATATGAAAATGGCTGAAATGGGTGGAAAAGGAGACCAGCTCAGAATGTTGCTTCCTCACTCTATTAAAGCGGATATGATTATGTCTTCAAACATTACTGAATGGCGTCATATATTCTCATTGCGTTGTCATTCTGCAGCTCATCCGTCTGTACGCTTGGTTATGAAGATGATGTTAGAGAAATTTTATCAGATGTTTCCTGACTTCTTTGCAGATCAATACGAAACTTTTATTAAAAATCAGTAATATTTAATAGTATATTCGTATTTCAAAAAGGCCGATAGTCGGCCTTTTTATTTAGCGCTTGAAAAATTAGCACCTTTATGTTATATACTTTGGCTAGTGTTTATTTGATTTAGCTAAAAGGATAAAAAATGGCGCTTAAAGTTGCAATTGTCGGGAGACCTAATGTTGGTAAATCCACTCTTTTTAACCGCTTGGTTGGTAAAAAGTTAGCCCTTGTACACGATTTACCCGGCGTTACTCGTGACAGAAAAGAAGCTGTTGCAAAACTGAAAGATTTAGAGTTGGCTGTTATTGATACAGCTGGTTACGAAGAAGCTCCAGAAGGACAAATGGAGCAGCGTATGTGGCAACAAACCAAACGTGCCATAGATGAATCTGACGTGGTATTATTTTTATTTGATGCGCGCGCCGGTATGCAAGCATATGATGAACATTTTGCGGATTTAGTACGTAGAAGTAAAAAACCTGTTCTGCTTTTAGCTAATAAATGCGAAGGAAAAACACACGAACAAGGAATTTATGAAGCCTATAAACTAGGACTTGGCGACCCTATAATTTTTTCTGCTGAACATAATATCGGTTTTGACGAACTATATCTTCAATTGAAAGATTTTGATGAGCAATTAAATGCCTCTTATACCGAAAAAAGCACACAAGAAGCTGTTCAAGAAGAAAGCTGTATGCCTGATAATATTTCTGAAGAAGATGAGAAAAATTATATTGAAAACTTAAAAAAGCGTCCGATACAAATTGCTGTTGTTGGTCGTCCTAATGTTGGTAAATCAACACTTGTTAACGCTCTTCTTAATGACGAGCGTATGTTAACCGGACCTGAGGCTGGATTAACCCGTGATGCGATTACAACTCGTTGGGAATGGAAAGGTTGGACTATTAATCTTGTTGATACCGCCGGCCTTAGAAAACAAGCTAAAGTTACCGGTGCCATTGAAAAGATGTCAGTTGAAAGCACTCTTTACGCTGCAAATATGGCACAAGTGGTTATATTGGTTTTAGATGCTGATGGAGTTCTTGATAAGCAAGATTTAACAATTGCACGTAAAGTTCTTGACGAAGGTCGTGCTTTGGTTATCGCTGTCAACAAATGGGATATTGCTGATAAAAAAGAGGCTTTGCAAAAATTAAATGACAAACTACAAACTTCTCTTACTCAGGCGGAAGGCGTTCCTACGGTTACAATTTCTGCTCTAAAGAAAAAAGGATTAGATAAACTTTTAAGTGCGGTCATTAAAGTTTATGAACGTTGGAATATTCGTATTCCGACAGCTCCACTGAATAAGTGGTTCAAAGATGTTCAAGAACAAAATCCAGCACCATTGGGTAAAAATAAACGCCGTATAAAACTTCGTTATATTACACAAGCTAAAACAAGACCACCGGCATTTTTCATTTTCTCCAGCAACCCTGAAGGATTACCTGATTCTTATTTAAGATATTTAACAAATCAGTTACGAGAAACCTTTAATCTTAGAGGAGTGCCGATTAGAATAACGGTTAGAAAATCAGACAATCCTTATGCTGATAAAGATTAGTTGTTTTAGTATTTATCAAAAGAAAAGAGCGTTTAAAGGCGCTCTTTTTTACTACTCATCGTTATATTTTTACATAAAAAAAGAGGTGCCGGCAGACACCTCTTCTTTTTCTTTAACTAAGCTGTGGCTTAGAAGTATTTCCAAGAAACAGCGTTCAAAGACAAATTGCAAGCTGCGTTTGCATCAATGATGCTGAAAGGCAAGCCATGTTGTTCGTCACCCGGAATATGGATGTTTGTAGAAGCTGTTAAACCAGATGTCGGAGTTGACAATTGTGTACCAGCATCAGCAGCAGAAGCACCATCAGTATCATCACCAGCATCGTGACCTTCAATATACATAGCAGCTAAACCAGAACCAGCATCTCCACCCCAGTCAGTTGTTGCAATTGATACGCAAGCGCTTTGTGGAATTTGGCTGAAACCAATTGTAAATGCCATCATATCACCTGTGTTAGATTGGTCAGCAACAGCGATTACTACGCTACCACCAAATGCATTGGTAATCGGATAAGAGTTGCTGTATGAACCACCAGAAGATACTGCATCATACATTTCACCTGGGATCAAACCAGCTTGTAATGCCATACCATTGTTCAAGCCTTCATAAGTTCTTTGAGAAGAGAACAATGTTCTGATGTTTGTAGAGATCATTTGTACTTGATCACTGATTTTGTTTGTCTTAAATTTGTTCATAGCTTTTGAATAACCGGCGATACCACCAACTGACAAAACGCCAACGATAGCCAACACGCCGAGCATTTCAATCATTGAACGACCTTGTTCATTAACTCTCATATTAATTCTCCTAAAATATAAGTACCTTAAACATTGTTTACTTTACATCAGAAAATACTTTTTTACAATTATGTAAATAGTCATAGTCCCTAACTAAAGTAATATATAAGGTTGTTACCTCTAAGTTTATTACTTACAAGCAGTCCTAAACTTGTTTTGGAGTTTAGCGGGTAAAACTTAATATTTTCCTAACAGCTAAAATATTTTCTTATCTTTTATCCGAAGGTTCGTCCACCACTCGCAACTTGTGATGCAGGAGCGTTGTTTAATGAGATACTAATGTTGTTTGTATCATCAATACCCAGTTCAGCTTCCAATAAATTTGTCAGAGCTTCTACTAAGATATCTTTATTTCCCAGACCGATAGACAGTAATTCAGCCAAAGCTCCTTTATTTGCGTGACTTCCGCCAAATGCCATATTAGGGTTATATACGACATTTGCTACAACATAAGATATTGGCTTTCCTAGCACATCTGCGGTTAACGCTGAGACTTTTTCAGCTAACTTTTTACCGTCTTTAATTTCTGCATTAGTGTAAACTGTTAAAAATGGCATAGTTTTCTCCTTTAATTAACGAAGTTGTGTGCGATATAGTGATGCGTAAATTCCATCCGGTTTATCTATCAGTTCATCATGCGTGCCGATTTCTGCAATCTTACCATAGTTTACAACAACAATTTTATCGGCATTTCTAACTGTAGATAAGCGGTGAGCTATAATAAATACAGTTCTGTCGGCCATCAAATTTTCTATTGCCTGCTGAACAATTGCTTCGGACTTATTGTCTAACGCAGAGGTTGCTTCGTCCAAAATAACTATCGGGGCGTTTTTAATAAATGCGCGAGCTATAGCTATACGTTGTTTTTGGCCACCGGAAAGCATTACGCCGCGTTCCCCTATTTCTGTATCTAACCCTTTATCTAGAGTTGCAATAAACTCATCTAGGCATGCACATTTTACAGCTTTTGCAATTTCTTCTTCTGTTGCATTTTCTTTACCTAGAATAATATTATCTCGTATTGTACCACAAAATAGGAAGTTATCTTGGAAGACAATAGCAATTTTATCACGCAACGAATCTATGTCTAACTCACGAATATCTACTCCATCAATCATTAACTTACCACCGGTAACATCATAGAAACGCGGCAATAGATTTACTAAGGTTGTTTTACCACCTCCGGAATTACCTACAAATGCTATTGTTTCGCCGATTTTAATTTTTAAGTTAATGTGATCTAAAACTTGTTTTCCTTTGATATAAGAGAAGCAAACATCCTTATATTCAATGCAATCTTTAGGGGTTGATAGTTCTTTCGGATTTTCGCAATTTATAATATCAGGTGTTCTTTCTAACGCGCTAAATACACGTTCCATTGCCATTAAAGCCATTTGCACACTGTTAAAATTGTTGCCAATGCTCTTTATCGGATTGTAAAGCATAATCAATGCAGCAATAAACGACACAAAACTACCCGCAGTAATTTGATGAGTTACAATTAAATATGAGCCTAGCCAAATCACAGCAGCCACTCCGAATGAAACAATGAAGTGCATTAAAGGAGATAACATACCGGTTCTTTGTATCATTTTCATACCGATTTTGAACACGCTATCCAAAGTGTTGCAAAAACGAGTATTTTGGTAATCATACAAATTATATGAGGCGATAATGCGATTACCACTATATGTTTCGTTAAAATGTGTTACTACTGCTGCACCTGAAAATACAGATTTGTCCATCAATGATTTAATACGTTTACGCACTCTGGTTAACGGAAATAAAGCTCCAAGCAATACAACCGTTGCAACTATGGCCAATTGCCAAGAATTATAGAACAACACGCATATTAATGAAATAGAAGAGAATAGACGCGTGGTAAACAATTTCATATTATTGAGCAATCCACTACATGCGGAATCAACATCATTATTAAAACGGAAAATAATATCGCCAGAAGTATTTTTATCAAAAAAAGCTGCGTTATAGTGCATTAACTTTCCAAAGAGCTTCTTCTTAACATCCATTGCAATACGTTGCCCCACCCATGTGTTTAAATATGTTGCACTGTATGTCAGCAAGCTCTGTAATAAACTAAATACAACTATCAGTAGCGGAATAAAAAATGTGGTTGCACCAAGAGTGCTTTTTTCTACCATAACCACGTCCATGTATGGTTTTAGAGCCCAAGCAATTACGGCATCCATACCACCAATCGGAATTGTAATCAACAAAGCGGTTAATGCGCGCCACTTATACGGCAATACATACGGCAAAATTTTGCGATAATTTACAACTAAATTCAGACTTAAAAATTTCTCTTTCAATTTCCGAAACATAGGTTTTCCCAAATAGATATTACACACACTCAAATATCCGCTTTATAAGCAGATTGATATTTTCTGTAACAGCTTTTTTATCAGATGTAAACCCTAAAGCGTATTTTATGCCTATATTCCGCTATTCTGTTGCCTCTATAAAACAAAAAGCCATCTTTTCAGGTGGCTTCTCAACTATATGTCTATCTTTATCTTGTTGACTACAGTATTTCTATGGAGCCAGCTGCCGTACGACCTCTATCATCATAAATTTCGTAGCTTACACGTTGTCCTTCATATAATTTTCTTAAACCTTTTTCTTCTAGTTTGGTTATATGAACAAATACATCTTTTCCGCCATCTTCAGGTTGAATAAATCCATATCCTTTACGTGAATTAAACCACTTAACCGTTCCTGTTGTCATTTTATCTCCTATCTTTCATAGTTACACCTACTCCGTTAGGTTACCCTAACAAGCACATGTTATAATACTATTTATTGTAGAGTCAATAAAAAAAAACTCTTATAGGTTGTTTTTTGATAGAATATTTTGCACTTGTGTTTTTATATATTCTCTAAACTCAGGATTTATCCCTTTCTCTTTACTTTTTCTTTCTAGTATTTCTAAAATTTCTGTTTGATACTTAGGCTTATTGACAGCAATTTTAGCCAGATACCAGACGGACCCTTCAAATACTTGCTTTTCTTCACTATCCAAGCCTTTAACTATACTTTCATATGTCGGTGAAAAACGTTTTTTTATTTCGGTATTATTTAGAACGTATGACGCTTTTTGAATTCTGTGCGCTTCTGCCGGAGTTATATCGCCTACTTTACGTCCAATTAAGAAATCTTTTATCTTCTTAAACATTGATGCGCTAACACCTTCTGTCATCTTTATATCTCCCTTATTTTTGTATCCCTCGTTGAAAATTAAAATAAGCGGACTTTTTTCTTTTTGCAACCACTTTTTCTGTTGACTAAGTTAAAAATGATTGACTCTTATTTTTATTTATACTATCAATTTCACCTGTTAGATTGCTTCATCGTCTAATGGTAGGACAGCGGACTCTGACTCCGTTAATCTTGGTTCGAATCCAGGTGAAGCAGCCATTTATAAGGTCGTCTTCTTAGGCGACCTTTTTTGTTTGACTTTTTATTTTTGAAAACATAAGCTTTCTTTACATTTTTTATTATTATTCACTTTTAAATCTTTTATATTATGAGGTTATCTAAAATTACCGTTTCGGGAGCTAACGAATTTACTGATGCTCAAGCTTTGGTTTTTCTTTGTGAAAAACATTGTTTGTCTGAAATCGGCATTCAAGTTTCTGGTGATAAAGCCTATTTTAGTTCTGCCAGATATTGGTGGATTTGGGCACTTTGTTCTCTTGCTTCTCGTCATGTGCAAATCGCACTTCATCTTAATAAAGATTGGGCTGAGGATTTTTGTGATGGAAGAATTCCAACTGAAGTGCAGACGTTGCTTCACAATTTTCCGACTATCCGAACTATTCAGCTTAACTTTAAAATCGGACGTGAGAAAACACCTGATTTGGATACATTGTTGGATACGATGAAGCGATGCTATCCCCGTAACTTTGTCCTTTCTTACAATGATAGTAATAAAGAATTTATCAATCGTTTGCATGATACGGGATTTAAGTTTGCATGCTTGTATGACAATTCCTTTGGTGAAGGAATTACTCCAGACACTCGCCCTGCTCCGGCTTTTCCTGATATTTACCAAGGATATGCCGGAGGTCTTTCTCCTGATAATATCGCTGATGAATTGGATAAAATCAGAAAAGTTATTCCTTCTCATTGCGAATTTTTTATTGATGCAGAAGGAAAACTTAAAGGCGATGATGGGCATTTTTCTTTAGAGAAATGCAAACAATTTTTGGATCGCGCCGTAGAGTGGGCTTATAGAGATTCTGTTTTTAACCGTTAGAACGTGTCCCCTGTTCATCTTAAGTGATGACAGGGGATTTTTTATGCCTTGCTAATTACTTTTTTCATCAACGTTGATAACGGATAGTCTGAAAGTTCTTTCTCTGATACAAAAAAGCTATCTGGCAATAAGGGCTTCTCACTTTTTATTTTGTATACGTGCAGTGTTAATCTTATATGCGTAAAAATATGAGTTACTGTTTTTCCGCTATCTTCTGCGTTCTCCCATATTTTCCCTTCATCTTTCCAAGGAAATTCATATAATCCAGTTAGCAGCCCTGGCTCAGTTCTTTTTCGTAGCAAATATTCTCCCTCACTATTCTGTATCAAGTATACACTTCCTTGTTTTTCTTTTTTCTCTAATCTGCGACGAATCGGTATTTGTTCTAAATCTGCTTTATCTTTCGATTGGCACATATCTTTTAGTGGACACAATAAACATTGAGGATTTTTCGGAGTACATATCATCGCTCCTAAATCCATAATCGCAGAAGCATAATCCGCTGCATGTTCTCTACTTGTTAGCTTTTCAGCCTTTTTTCGTATTGTTTCTTTAATATCATCCAGAGCATCCGTTAGATGATACAATCGACAAATAATACGCATTACATTACCGTCAATTACTGTTTCGGGCTGGTTATACGCTAGCGCTAAAAAGCTTGCCACGGTATATTCTCCTATCCCTTTTAATTTTAGCACTTCCGTTCTGGATTGCGGAAACTTTCCTCCATATTCATTAACTATAATTTGAGCCGTTGCGTACAAAGAGCGAGCTCTTGTATAATAGCCTAATCCTTGCCACATCGCATATACTTCTTCTTGCGAGGCTTTGGCTAAACTTTCTACTGTCGGAAACTTTTCCATAAATCTTTTAAAATATGGTATAACAGTTTTTACAGTTGTTTGCTGAAGCATAAACTCAGATACCAAAATCACATAAGGATTAGGATGAGCTCCTCCCTTTACTCGCCACGGAAGTTCTCTGCCGTGTTTTTGGTACCATGCTAAAAGTTTTTGGGATATTTCTTGGTTATCTGACATATTCTTTCTCATACAAAAAAGCCTCCTTACGGAGGTTTTTATGGTGCTCTGGAGAAGACTTGAACTTCCACTGCCTGAGGCAACATGCACCTGAAGCATGCGCGTCTACCAATTTCGCCACCAGAGCAACGTCTTTTTTATTACTTGCTTTTTTTATATTAGTCAATACTTTTTATCTGTTTTATTAGGGCTTTTACCAGATATTATACGCATCTAACAACAAACCTATTCCTAAAATCACACGATAAATCACAAAAGGTAAATATGTTGCATAACGCAACCATTGCATCATCAAAAATATTGCTAAAAAGGAAAAGATAAATGAACCACCTATAGCTTGGTATGCCATCATTATTTGGCTCATTTCACCGCCTTTATATATTTCAAGCATCGCTAAGATACCTGCTGCTAAAATTGCCGGAACCGACAGAAGCATCGAAAATTTTGCAACTTCACTTCTGTTATAACCTAAAAAGCGTCCTACCGTGATTGTTACGCCTGAACGGCTTGTTCCCGGCAAAAAAGCTAAACATTGAGCAAAACCAATCCATAAAGCATCACTTAACTTCATTTCTTTTAATGTTTTTTCTGTACTGAATTTCGTATCTGCATACCATAAAACGATAGAATAAATTATTAATAGCCAGCCGATTAATTTGGTACTTCTAACCCAATCCATCCCGATATATTTTAAAGCACCACCTATAACGATTGCGGGTATTGTGGCACATACGATATAATACGCCAAACGCACGCCGTTTACTTCAAAGTTTGGCATAAATTTTGCTTTTATTAAATCTACCAGCATTTCTTTGAAAATTCGCCAGAAATACAACACCACCGCAATTAATGAACCGATATGCAAAGCAATATCTATTACCTGTCCTTGGTCTGCAAATGACATATATTTAGAAAATAAAATTAAATGACCGGAAGAACTGACCGGCAAAAACTCTGTCAGGCCCTGTATGAGTGACAACCAAAATACTTGCATATCCATCTTTTTATCCTCTCTTTGTTTTCGTGAAGTATAGGGGGGATTTATTAAAAATCAAATAAACTTTCTTGTTTATTTTCAGCTTGCTTATCTAACCTTTTCTTTTTAATAGGTTTTATTGTATTATTTTGAGATTCTTTTTCTGTTAATACTTGCGGAGAGATGTAACTTGTTATCTCTCCATCGGCAAAATGAATTGTCAATTCTGTTTCCCGCTCTGCTGAAGCTTTTCCATAAATTGTTTGACCTTGGTTGCCTTTAATCCACGCAAAACCACGTCTTAAGACAGATTCAACCGACACACCTTCCAATCTGTGACCTAGACCTTGCAATCTTTCGGTATATTTTTCAACCATTGTATTAATATATACCGGTTTTATTTCCGCCAAGGCTAACGCATTTTTTTTCTGTGTCAGGACATTCTTAACCGCATTTAGCAATCTTTCCCAACGATAATCTAACTTCTGAATACTTTCATTTAGAATTTGTTGTAAATTTGGGATACCTCTTCCCAATCCTTCTATTTTATTTTTATATTCCTCTAGACTGCGACGCATTGCATTTTTCATGCGGTTATCCAGAATATTCATATTCATTACCAATTCACTTTTAACAGGAACGGCAAACTCAGCCGCACCGGTTGGCGTCGGTGCTCTTTTATCGGACACGTAGTCTATTAACATGGTATCTGTTTCGTGCCCCACCGCTGAGATTATCGGTATATCAGAATCGTAAACAGCCCTTATAACAATCTCTTCGTTAAACGGCCATAAATCTTCCAAACTGCCTCCGCCTCTGGCTACAATGATAACATCAGGTCTTCTGATTTCTCCACCTCTTGGCAATGCGTTGAAACCTTTTATTGCCGCTGCTACTTTTTCTGCTGCGCCTTCCCCTTGTACAGGTGTTGGCCAGAGTAAGATATAACTTGGAAATCTATCGCGAATACGGTGAATAATATCTCTGATTACAGCCCCTGAAGCACTAGATACGACACCGATGGTTTCCGGCAAAAAAGGTATGGGCTTTTTGTGCGCAACATCAAATAATCCTTCTTTGATAAATTGTTGTTTGCGTTCTTCCAACAATTTCAGCAGTGCGCCTTGTCCGGCAGGTTCTAAACTTTCTATAACAAGCTGATAAGATGATTTGCCGGAAAATGTTGTAATTTTTCCGGTTGCAATTACCTCTAATCCATCCTCTATTTTGACTTTTAGTGAAGAAGCTACACCTCGCCAGCATACAGCCGATAATACCGCATTCTCATCTTTTAACGATAAATACCAATGCCCCGAATCTGCTCTTTTAGCACCAAAAATTTCACCTCTGACCAAAACATGGTTAAAATTACCTTCCACATATCTTTTTATCTCGTTAGATAATTCCGTAACAGTTTTTGCTTGCGGTTGTGTTTCTGTTGTTTCTTTTTCTGGTGTTTTTTCTTCAAAATCAAAACTTAAATCCATCATAAATCTAATAATCCTTTTGCAAATTCATCTGCCTTAAACGTATCCATATCGTCAACTTGCTCTCCTACCCCTACATAATAAACAGGAATAGAGGTTTCTGATGCGATGGCTATTAATATACCACCTCGTGATGAACCGTCTAATTTGGTCACAACCACACCATTTACATCTACCAAATCCTTAAACGTTTTTACTTGATCCAATCCATTTTGTCCGGTTGTGGCGTCTATCGTTATTAATGTTTTATGTGGCGCATCCGGAATTACCTTTTTTATCACACGGACAATTTTTTGTAATTCTTCCATCAAACCTTTTTTATTCTGCAAACGACCAGCAGTATCTATGAATACTATATCGTCCCCTTTTTTTATGGCTTTTACCAAACCATCATAACATAGTCCAGCACTATCACATCCGGTTTCGCCTGAAAATACACGAATGCTGTTACGGGCTCCCCATATCTCTAATTGTTCCACAGCTGCGGCTCTAAATGTATCTCCGGCAATAAATGAAACTTGGTACCCTTCTTTTGCGAATTTTTTACCCAATTTCCCAATCGTGGTCGTTTTGCCTGCTCCATTTACACCAACCATTAAAATAACAAATGGCTTTTTAGTGGTATCTATAACAAATTCTTGCTCAGATTTTTTTAATATTGCAGTGATGTCTTTGCATAACTCTTGTTTGATTGCCGTAATATCGCTCCCTTTTTCAAATTTCTTGGAGGTAAAATTTCCGACTATCTCTGATGAGGCTTTTACACCAACATCTGCACTGTACAGCAATTCTTCCAAATCGGTTATCACATCTTCTGATAAGCTTTCTTTAGTGAAAATATCACTTATGCCTTGGCTTAAATTTTTTGATGTATTCTTTAATCCCAGACCTAGTTTTTGAAAAAAATTACTCATTTTTCCTCCTTTCGTAGGTTTCTTAATCTTTCTGCTCGTTCTCTTCTAATATTAACCGGTACTTGCGGCATTCTTGCGGCAGGTGTTCCAGGGCGTTCCGAATATGGGAATACATGTAGCTTTTCTATATCGGCTTCTTCTACCAATTTCATGGTGTTGGCAAAATTTTCTTCCGTTTCTGTCGGAAAGCCGCAAATAAAATCTGCACCGAATACACTTTCAGGACGAACATCTCTTAACTTTTTACATAAATTTATCACATCCTCTCTACTATGACGGCGTCCCATTCTTTTTAATATCAAATTATCTCCTGATTGTATTGAAAAATGAAAATGAGGATGGATATTCGGATATTTTTTAACCAAATCAATAAAACGCTCATCAATAGCCGCAGGATCTAGAGAACCAAACTGTAATGATGGTAAATCCGGAAATTCTTGCAAAATGTCTGCCACTAACTCACTAAAACTTGGCTCATAGGAGCATGCATCAATTCCAGTTAAGCAAATCTCCTTAAATCCTTGTTGCAATAAAATTCGTATCTGTTCAATTATTTTTTCCTTTTTTACCGAACGATTTGCTCCTCTGGCATATGGAACTATGCAATATGTACAACGATGATTGCACCCTTGTTGAATTTCCACAAAGGCTCTTTCTCTACCTTCAAAACCTGTTATCATATAAGCATCATAGCCAGCAAACGAAAAAATATCTCCAACGATTTTCTTTTCTTGTGAAACCAGATATTTTTCTATTTCGGTCTTTTCTTTATTACCCAGAACCAAATCAACTTCCGGCATAGCGGCAAACCTTTCGGCACTTACTTGCGCCGCACATCCGGTTACAACTATTTTTGCTTCCGGATTTTCTTTTTTCATTTTGCGAATTGTCTGCCGGCATTGTCTTTCTGCTTCTGCCGTAACAGCACATGTATTTACCACGACTAAGTTATCGTAATTTTTTAGCTTCTCTTTGAATATTTCACTTTCATAGCTGTTTATGCGGCATCCGAATGTTATTACTTTTACCATGCGTTATTTCCCTTTTATATATTATTCGGATGATATTCGCTATTTCTGATTTGTGCAAGACAAATTAAAGCATCTGCTGATATTTTATCGGGATTTCTTTTGTATAACTATACCACAATGGTTTTAAATAGGAATGCGTAAACCAAGGTGTCCATGGCTTGTGACCGGCAAAATGAAGAATTATCGCTCTATCATACACTTCTCGTGGCGTTTGCGGAACACTTTCTTGGAAGAAATTGCTCAAAAAATCAGCGTCTTTTTCTTCAAAAAACACGCTATTGCAGTTATACTTATATGACAATGGTTTTACATCTTTGCCAAACACAACATTTAGAATATCTTGGTCACCAAATACTTCATTATGTGTGTTAAAATATATAACAGCACTACGGATAATATCATCTTGCCTTATCTTATCTAAATTCAACAGCATAACACCACTATTAAAATAAAAATCTCGCTCTGTCAGATTTATTTCTTTTATATGTTCAGGAAATTGATACATCAAACCATCTTTTACCGCTGCCGCGTATTTATCTGATATATCCGTTTCATACACTTCGCTCAAATCACCTTGCACCAAAGTATCTGCATCTAAATACAAAACTTTGTTCAAATACGGCAAATACTCTGCCAGAAATATTTTTTGTAATGACACTTTAAACGACTCGAAACGCCCCAATCGTTTATAATCTAAGTCTAATTCTCGGCTCTGATAGACATCTATACTAACATTTGAGTTTTCCCTAGATTTCAGGTTTGCGATATCTTCAGCATCCAAATCTTTTCCAACCACATGAATGCGATACTTACTTTCCGGCAATTTGTTTTTTATAGCAGAATTCAAAGACACCATCATGTACGGCAAATATTTAGTATCTGTCATATACACCAAATTAACAGCGCTGGGTCTTAAACCAAATACAGCTATGATTGATATAACAAATAGACCTATTATCCCGTAAAATAAATATTTAACTTTTGGCGTCATTGGTACCTCATCATCTCGTTATAAAATCTAAACCATAACTCTTTTAAAAATTCAGGACGATAATTTTCTTGCCACGGTTTATCTCCCGCATAGTGAATTATAGTTGAATTTTCGTATATATTGAAGGTCTGTGAAGGTAGATTTTCACCAAAGTATTTACTTAAAAAATTCAAATCATCTTCTTCAAAAAAAGTACTTATACAGTTGTATCTATAAGACATTAATTTCAATTTATCACCAAAGACTACATTAAGCACATCTTGATCTCCAAAAAAATCTTCATGCGTTTTAACGTATGTTTCTAACTCTTTAACAATGTTATCTTCTCGCTGCTTTTTGAGGTTATACAACATAACACCGCTATTGAAATAAAATCCTCTTTTATCTAATCCCATTTCAGCCATTTCTTTCGGAAAACGGTAAAATATACCATCTTTTGCCACCGCTGCGTATACTTGTGAAACGTCTATATCGTACAACTCTCTTAAGTCTTTTAAAACAATGGTATCGCCATCCATATAAATTACTTTATCTATATCTTTGAGTGTTTGCGGTAAATAAATCTTATGCATTCCCACTTTATATTGCATAAAGCGTTGCATATTTTCATAAGGAATGTTCAACTCTTGTTGGGGAATGATTTTTACCCGTACTGTTTCTGGCGCTAGTTTTTCTAAACTGCGTAACATATTTTCATCTTGTTCGGTTATATTTTCCGCAACGATGTAGAAGTTATATATTGTTGTATCACATTTCGTTTTTATTGCCGAATACATTGAAGTACTCGTCGGCGGCGCATACCGAGAATCGGTTATTAAAACGATATTCACTTCCCCTTTTTCATCGGAACATTTGTTTGATTGTAGCTTAATTTTTTGAGGTTGGCTTGGCACGCTCTTATTTATAAATGATTGTTCTTTCTTAACTTCTTGCTCTGTTTCTGTTTTTAAAATTTGTGTTAGCACAGCCCCTATTGCCCCGATCAAAACAGCTACTGCTATATAAAAAAACTTTTTAGACATATCTTATCTCCTTGATGTTTTTTATCATGAAATTGTTAATTATTCGTGGATAATTTTTTTTCTGACTATAAATTCACGGAATAACTTTATAGATTGATGGTATAGAATTTATTTTGCAGAGGTTGTGTCATGAATAAAAAATTAGCTTATGTTATTGCCACTTATTTTGGACTTGGATTGTCTAAATTTGCTCCGGGAACCATGGGCTCGCTCGGCACATTACCTCTTGCCTATGCACTTATCTATTTTGGTGGCTTTTATGCTCTAATTATAGCAGCTGTGCTTATTTTTATTATCGGTGTCTTTGCAACAGATACTGTTGTTAAAGATTGCGGCGATGAAGATCCTTCTAAAGTAGTTATTGATGAAACAGTTGGACAGCTCGTTACTTTTTCTTTTGTTGCTTTTATGGCGCCGGAATATTTAACTGGCTGGGTTTCTGCCATTTACTATGTTTCTGGTTTTGTCTTTTTTAGATTTTTTGATATTCTCAAAATGGGACCGGTAAAGTATGCCGACTCTAAAATTAAAAATGCTTATGGCGTTATGCTTGACGATGTTTTTGCCGGAATTTTTGCCTCTATCGCGCTTCTTGGGGTACTGTGCTTTATGGTAAATCTCTAGTTTTGAAAGTTAAGCTACCGCGCTTGGTTTCATTTACTTAAATTCTAATTTCTCAAAATTAGTTTCTATTTTCTTTTTTGCTTTAATGCTCTGAATACATAGTTTTTCTCAAAGTCAAAAAGGCCTTGCCGCACCAGATATTTTGAACTTTGAGTATGAGGATATTTGCTTAAATCATATAATAACTCTAAAAATAAACGGTTTGTGTTTTTTATATCAGACAATTCAGAACTGAGCTTTGCCTGAGGAAGTTTTTCTTTTTTTATCATTTTTCTTTCCTTTAGCTAAAAAGCGCAGTTGCTTAACTTGTCTGGTATTATACCAGTTTTAAAGAGCCTCACTGATTTTTTTGCATTTCCAACTCAAGCCATTTATTTTCTTTTTCTTCACGAGATGTCCTTAATGTTTCCAATTTTTGGCTTAATTCATAGAACTTCTTTTCATTTTCCGCATACAATGACGGATTAGAAAGTTCCGTCTCTATGTCTTTTATCTCTTGTTCAATTTGTGCAATTTCATCCGGCAATACTTCATACAATCGTTGGTCTTTATAACTTAACCGAACCTTTTTTGTTTCCGTATTTTTTTCTGATTGTACACGCTCAATATTTTTTTTGTTACTATCTTGCACACTTTTCTTTTTTTCATCTTTTTGATATGGCTCTATGTATTTTTTATACAGTTCCTCATAATTTCCCACATGTTCAATCACACTGCCATCGCCGCGCATATACAGCATTGATGTCGTGATTTTATTTAAGAAATCTCTATCGTGACTAACCAGCAAAATTGTTCCTTGATATTCATCTAAAACTTCTTGCAGTAAGTCTAAAGTATCCATATCCAAATCGTTTGTCGGTTCATCCAAAACCAAAAAATTTGATTCTTTTGCTAAAGACAAAGCCAACATTAAACGATTTTTTTCACCACCTGATAGGCATGATACCGGACTTTGAGCTTGCTCCGGCGTAAATAAAAAATCTTTCAAATAAGCAATTACATGACGATAGTGACCGCGAACATATATATGATCTCCCTCACCACACAATGTTCGCCATAAAGTTTTATTCGGATCAAGCATGGTTCTATTTTGATCAAAATAAGCCATTTCCAGATTTTTTCCCATACGAACGAAACCACTATCCGGATTGAGATGCTGCGTCAACAACTTAATTAAGGTTGTTTTTCCGGAACCGTTGGGACCGACTATACCTATTCTATTGCCTTTTAATACACGCAAAGAGAAATCTTTGACTATTTCACGTTCTCCAAAACTTTTGGAAATATGTTTTGCTTCTATAACTAATTTGGATTGTATAGCAGCCTCTTTTATTTCCAAATCTATATTTCCGGTCTTTTTAATTTGATCGCGACGTTCTTGACGTAATTGTTGTAACCTTCTTAATCTTCCTTGGTTTCGGCGCCTTCTAGCGGTAACTCCTTTATGAAGCCACTCTGTTTCTTCTTCTATTTTTTTATTTAGATTTTTTTCTTTTATAATTTCTTGATTGATAATTTCGTCTTGCCAATCTTCAAACGCCGTAAATCCTTTGTCGTTTGAATAAACTATGCCTCTATCCAACCAAAGTGTCTTGTTAGAAACATGTGTCAGAAACGACCTATCGTGACTAATAACAACAACCGCTCCTTGAAAATCTTTTACAATTTCTTCAAGCTTTTCAATGGTTGTGATGTCTAAATGGTTTGTCGGCTCATCTAACAATAAAATATCAGGTTCTGATATCAAAGCTCTGGCTAAAGCGGCTTTTTTCAATTCCCCGCCGGATGCTGTTTGTGGCGATACTTGTTTCTTTATTTCAAAGCGTTCTGCCCATATATCTGCTTTATACTTCTGGTTTTCTCTTTCTTCCTCATTTAGTCCAGACAAAATAACATCAAACAGAGTAGGATATGCTGAAAAATCGCCATTTTGCTCCATATAACTTATCTTTATTCCGGGTTGAACGAATACTTCACCATTATCAGGAGCCTGCACACCAGATATGACTTTTAATAAGGTTGATTTTCCACTTCCGTTACGGCCAACCAGACATATCTTATCTCCTCGCCCTATATTTAAGCTAACAGATGTAAATAGAGGACGAACGCCAAAAGTTAAACTAATTTCTCTTAAAGTATATATTGGAGCTTCTTTTACCATTTTTTAACAGGATATCTTGTGTTTTAGAATTTACAATCTGTTCTTTATACTTTATTTTCTGTTGAAAGCAATATTTTTTTGCTATATCTTACTGTTCGGTTGATATTTGTCTGAGGGATGAAATTTTATGAAAAAGTTTAGTCTTGTTTTCTGTTGTTTGTATCTTTGTTCTGCATCTAATATTTACGCACAAACACCTGATTCTTCAGAGGTTTCTTCTTCTATCGTTGATATTCAGCAAGTTTCATCAACCGATAAAATTACAAAAACCACAACCAGTAAAGTTACTTCCACTTCCGGAGATGCTATTGAATTATTTGAACAAGATACTAACTCTAAAACTAAGAAAGATTTAACGTTAGAGGAGCTGCGCCAAAATGCTCTTAATGGCGATACAGAGGCTCAACTGGATTTAGGATATATGTACTTATACGGCGTAAAAGGTGTTAAAGTTGATTATGCTCAGGCCTTACATTTTTATCAGCTTGCTGCCGAAAAAAAAAGTGCTGTTGCCCTTAATAATCTAGGCAGTTTATATTTTAATGGTTTGGGAACTAAAGTCGACTATAAAAAAGCTATGGAATATTTTGAGCAAGCCGCTCATTTGGGAAGTAATGATGCTGCTGTTAATCTGGCTATCATTTATTTGGGAGCTGATTCTAAAAATAAAACAAAACAGGATTTTGATAAAGTTTTTTATCTTCTTAATCAAGCTCAAAAAACAAATAATTCTGCAAAGTTTTTATTAGGATACGCATATTATACAGGATTTTTTGTTGAGCGCGATTATAGTAAGGCTTTTAAACTCATTAAAGCTGCTGCAGATGCTCAATATGATGAGGCTCAATTGGTCTTAGCTGATTTTTATATTGACGGATTAGGTACTCCGAAAAATTATAATCGCGCCATTCAATATCTAGATGAAGCAGCTCAGCAAGGAAATCCTGAAGCGCTTATTCGTTTGGCCGATATTTATGCTGACGGTGAGTTATATACTAAAGATATCAAAAAAGCTTATATGCTTTACAATGTTGCTTCTGTTCTTGGAATTGATGAGGCAGCTGAAAATCGCGATGAACTTGAAAAAAATCTTAATATCAATGTCTTATTGCAAGTTCAAGCTGATGCTGAAAATTATAAATTTAAGCCTTCTGATTTAACTGCATTTATCAGAAAGACTTTTGGAAAAAGTTTGCGTATTTATATTGATTCAAATCAGAATTTTGTTTCAAATATCAATAAGTAATATGGGAGTATGACAGTGAATATTTCGACAATTTTAAATAAGCTTGTTTCTTGGCTCGGTTTATTCTTCTTTGCACTTGCTGCTTATATGATTTACCGACAATTGTCAAAGTATTCGTTAGATGAATTAAAAACTGCTTTGTTGAGCATTCCTTTTGATAACTTATTATATGCTCTGACCGCTTCCTTTGTCGGATATGTCGCTTTATCCACTTACGATTATTTAGCATTAAAATATATTAAGAAAAAACTAGCTGCTTGGAAATGGATTTTAACTGGTTTTGTTGGATTTTCCATTAGTAATAACGCTGGGCATGCTATTGTTTCAGGTGGAACGGTTCGTTATCGTTTTTATTCTCGCTGGGGAATTTGCCCAGGAGATATTGTTAAGATGGTAACCTTTTCGGGCTTTACTTATCTTGTTGCTTGCTTTTTCTTAATCATTGTCGGTTATGTATTGACGCCAGAGCATGCTTTTGGTGGAAATGATTCTACTAAAATGTCTACACTAATTACCATGATACTTTCAGTTATTGGTTTAGCTATCTATTTATGGGCCAGCGTTTACTATAAAAAAGATTTGGTTATAAAAGGTATTGATTTCAAAATGCCTAATCTCAAATTAGCCTTAGAACAGGTTTTTATCGGCAGTATTGATATTGTAATGGCTTCTTTGGTACTTTATTCTGTTTTGATTTGTTTCGTTGAGATTGATTTTGTAACTTTTATGGGAGCATTTATCATTGCTCAAGTTTTAGGTGTATACAGTCAAGTTCCCGGAGGATTGGGGGTTTTTGAATTAGTTTTCTCAAATATACTTCCAGGACAAGACAACCAAGCTATTTTATTTGGCGCCCTTATTGCGTATCGTATCATTTATTATCTTTTACCGCTTGTTTTATCTGGTATTGTGCTTGTATTATACGAATTCTTTCGTAAAGATATAGATGATACAAATATTCAGCCAAAATAATTTTAGGCCTCTCTCCCTAGACTTTGACTATATTGGGAGGAGATGCCTTATTTAGACTTATAGCTGTATGTAACTCAGCTACTAATTTGTAGCTTTTCTCTGAATACTTTGCCTTTCAATTACAATTCAGATGTGCAGTGAGGACAGCGTTTGGCTTTAGCTGATATTTCCGAACAACAATAAGGACACTCTTTCATTTTAGGCTCTGCTGCTTTTTCTTCCTTTATTACTTTTTCCTGCAACTTGTTTATGCCTTTTATTAGGATAAAAACTGCAAACGCAACAATTAAAAAGCTAATTAACGAGTTGATAAACAAACCATAATTTATGGTAACAGGATTTTCTCCAGTTGTTAAATTTAGCTTCAAATCTGAAAAATCAACTCTCCCCATAAGTAACCCTATCGGAGGCATTAAAATATCTTTTACAAGAGAATCTACTATTTTCCCAAATGATGCTCCGATAATGATACCTACTGCCATATCTATGACGTTGCCACGCATGGCAAATTTTTTAAATTCCGCTATAAAACTTTTCATTTTTGCTCCTTTCATAAAAAATCCCCACCTTTTATAAGATGGGGATTTGCTTATTCATCCGCTTCAGACTTCAAATCTTTAGCAACTTTAGGATCCCTTAATAGCTGCTCAATCTTATCTACTTCTTCAAAAGATGTATCTATTCTAAAATTTAAATCCGGTGTATAGCGAAGCTTTAATTTTGATGCAATAAGCTTTTTCATACCCCATGTTTCCGCATTTAAGTCATCTTCTATTTGACCTAAATTTTGGCCATTTAAAGTCATGAAGTAAATTGTGCAATATTTCAAATCCGGTGAAATATCTACATCTGTTATCGTTACAAGATTATCCAAGATTAAAGGATTTCTTACCATTCCTTTTTCCAGGGCGCCGGCAATAATCTTCTTTATCTCTTGAGCTATCCGCAACTGACGTTGAGATGGTTCTTTACTTCCGCGTATTACCATTGCTTTATCTCCTATCAGAGTTTGGCTGCAATTGTTTCAAGTTCATAACATTCAATGTAGTCACCTACCTGAATATCATTATAGTTCTCAAAACTCATACCGCATTCATAACCTTCTTTAACTTCTTTAACGTCTTCCTTAAAGCGTTTCAACTGAGCCAAGTTACCATCATGGATAACAACGTTATCTCTTAATAGTCTTACTTTAGCACCACGTTTTACAAGACCTTCGGTTACCATACATCCACCAACTTTACCAACACCAGTGATGTTAAATACGTTACGAATTTCTGCGTATCCTAAGAATTTCTCACGAATTTCCGGTGACAGCAAGCCTTCAAGACCTTTCTTCACATCATCTGCTACGTCATAAATGATAGAGTAGTATCTGATATCAATGCCATCACGGCGTGCCATATCTCTAGCTTGCGGAATTGCACGAACGTTAAATCCGATAATAAACGCATTTGAAGCTTTAGCCAAAGTTACATCGGATTCAGAAATAGGGCCAACAGCTGAGTGCAATACATGTACAGACACTTCATTCGTGGATAATTTATTGATTGTTCCTTCAATTGCCTCAATAGAACCTTGAACATCTGCTTTAATAATCACTGACAATTGTTTTGATTCACCAGACTTAATCTTATCAAGCATTTGTTCCATAGCTGATTTAGCGCTCTTTACCAACTTAGCTTCACGCTCTTTGCGAATACGATAGTTTGTTACTTCGCGAGCTTGGTTTTCATCTTTTACGACAATGAAATCATCACCGGCTGATGGGGTTCCTTGCAGGCCTAATACCTCTACAGGAGTTGCAGGAGTTGCTTCAAACACTTTCTTACCATTTTCATTAAACATGGCACGAACGTGTCCCCATTCTTTACCTGCAATGCAAACTTCTCCAACTTTCAAAGTACCATTTTGAACAAGTACAGTAACAACATTACCGCGCCCTTTTTCCATCTTGGCTTCAATTACTGCACCTTCTGCTGCACGATTTGGATTTGCTTTCAAATCCAAAATTTCTGCCTGCAATAAAATTGCTTCCACCAATTTATCAATATTTATTCTCTTCTTTGCGGAAACTTCTGCGCATAAACTTTCACCACCCATCTCTTCAACAGCAATACCATGTTGTAAGAGTTCAGTTTTAACTTTCATTGGATCTGCGCCTGGTAAGTCAATCTTATTAATAGCAACAACGATTGGTACATTGGCTGCTTGTGCGTGACGTATAGCCTCAACTGTTTGCGGTTTAATACCGTCATTTGCTGCAACGACCAATACAACAATATCCGTTACTTTGGCTCCTCTGGCACGCATTTCCGAAAAGGCTTCGTGTCCCGGCGTATCAATAAATGTAATTTTTTGACCATTTTGCAAAGTAATTTGATATGCACCGATATGTTGAGTAATACCACCGGCTTCTTTGGCTGCCACATTAGTTTCTCTCAAAGCATCCAACAAAGATGTCTTACCATGGTCAACGTGTCCCATAACGGTTACTACCGGTGGACGCGGCAACAAATCTGCTTCTGTATCTTTCGGACCGGTTAATCCCTCTTCTACATCGCTTTCTGCAACACGCTTAAATTTGTGTCCCATTTCTTCAACAACAATTTGAGCTGTATCGGCATCAATCACTTGGTTTATCGTTGCCATTACACCCAATGACATCAATTTTTTGATTACATCCGCACTCTTTTCTGCCATACGGTTTGCTAAATCTTGAACTGTGATGATTTCTGGAATAATCACTTCTTTGACGATTTTTTCTTGAGGTGCTTGTTGTTGAACTTGAGGCTTTGGAGCCTTCTTCTTATAGCGACGGCGAGGCGCACCATATCCATAATCATCATCATCGTCGTCACCGAACATATATGAATTTACATTTATTTTAGTGTTACGTTTCGGTGTTTCAAAACTGCGTTTTTGTATTTTCTTTCGTTCTTGTTCAAATGCTTCTTCTTTGCTTATTGATTTACCTGATTCAGAAGAAGACTTTTTGCCTTTTTTATTGTAGTATTCATCATCATCTTCTTCATCATCATAATCTTCTTTTTTATGTTTATAGTTATGAGCTTTTTCTTCATTTTCAGAATAAGCATTCGCTTTATTCGCATTTTCTTTGCGCTCAGCTTGTTCTCTTTCTTTTGCAGCTTGCTCTGCAGCTTTTTTCTCAGCTTCAGCCTTTTCTTCTGCGGCTTTCTTTTCTGCCTCAGCTTTTTCCGCAGCTATTCTTGCTTCCTCTTCTTCTTTTTGCTTTTGTCTTTGTAAAGCCTTTTCAGCTGCTTCTTGTCTCTTTTGAGCTTCGTGCTCTTTGCCTTTATTGATGAGCTCAATCTTTTGAGCTAAAACTTCGTCAATCTCAACTTTCGGCTGAACTGGAGTTTGAGTATTTGTATTTACAAATCTCTTTTTTCTTACTTCTACCTGTACAATCTTTTTGCCCTCGGGATTTATTGCGGTACTTGTTTTTTTCAATGTGAGGGTCGATTTTCCGGATAATGTTAGTTTTTTGCCATTATCTTCTGTCATTCGTTATTTTCTCCGTTTAAAAAGTTTTGATACTTCTTTAAATTATCATACACACTACGTGACATATCGCTTTTAAGCACTGCTATATGCACCGTATTCTCTTTATTTAAAGCTCTATCTAATTCATCTATACTAAATAAATTAAATTTTTCAAGATTTTTAGCAAGAAATGCGATTTTTTCTTTACCGTCCTGTCCCGCATCTCGTGCTTCTATGATAAAATCAACTTTGTTTTTTTGAATTACCTCTTTAACTTTTTCAAAACCGCAAACAAGTACTCCGGCTTTTCTTGCCATATTTAGACTTGTCAGCGCTTTCTCTTTTATTAAATTCTCTACAATCTCAATAAAATTTTCCGAAATTCTTAAATTATGGCGACTTACTTTATGGAAAATCTTTTTTTCTATTGCTTTTATAACAGAGAGCCGATTGCAGCTTACATACATTCCTTTGCCGGGTAGTTTTTTATTAAAATCCGGCAAAAGTTCATTATTCAACTCAACAAACCGCAACAACTCATTGCCTGGTTTGCTTACGCCTTCTACTATGCATTTACGCTCAATCAGCTCTCTTGACATATTAGCCTCGCTTATTGCTTATCCTCATCAGCAAACCAGTGTTCACGGGCTGCCATGATGATACGATTTGCTTCAACTTCGGTAATGACACCATCACCTAAAATTTCAATCAATTCGTCTGCGGCTAAGTCAGCTAAGTCATCTAATGTCTTTACGCCATTTTCAGCTAGGCTTATTATCATGTCTTGATCAAGACCAGAGATTGTCTTTAAGCTATCGTCAACACCCAAAGTCTTGCTCTTTTCAACAAATTCTTCATTACGCTTTTTAACGAATTCTTTAGCTCTGCTTTGTAATTCAGCGGCCAAATCTTCATCAAAACCGTCTATTGATGCTAATTCAGAAACATCAACCATCGCAATTTCATCAACTGTTGAGAAGCCTTCTGAAATAAGAACATGTGCAATCATTTCATCTACGTCTAATGCAGAAACAAAACGTTCAGATTTAATTCTGTTTTCGTTTGCGCGTCTTTCATGTTCTTGCTCTTCTGTTAAAATATCAATATCAGCACCGACTAATTGAGATGCTAATTTAACATTTTGTCCGCGGCGACCAATTGCCACTGAATATTGATCTTCAGTTACGACAACTTCAATTCTGTTGTTTTCTTCATCCAAAACAACCTTACTTACTTCTGCCGGAGCCAAAGCACTTACGATAAATTGAGCTTTATCTGCGGAGTAAGGAACGATATCAATCTTTTCACCTTGTAATTCTGTTACAACAGCTTGAACACGAATACCTCTTAAACCAACGCAAGCACCAACCGGATCAATAGATGAATCTTTTGCTCTTACAGCAATTTTAGCTTTTGATCCCGGATCTCTGGCTACACCCATAATTTCTACTAAACCATCATAAATTTCAGGAACTTCTGATGTAAATAATTTAGCCATAAATTCTGGACATGTTCTTGATAAGAAGATTTGTGGTCCTCTGGTTTCACGACGTACATCCAAAACATAAGCTCTTACTCTGTCGCCATTTTTGAAATTTTCTCTCGGAATTAATTCATCTCTGCGCAAAATAGCTTCTGTCTTGCCCATATCTACGATAACATTACCAAATTCCAGTCTTTTTACTGTACCATTGATAATTGTACCAATCTTTTCCTTATACTCTTCATATTGTTTATTGCGTTCTGCTTCACGAACCTTTTGCATAATAACTTGCTTTGCGGTTTGAGCAGCAATACGACCGAAATCAATCGGAGGCAGCGGATCAATGATATATTCTCCGACTTTTACATCTGGATTTATTCTTTTAGCTTCTTCCAGTGTCAATTCTGTTGTTTCATTTTCAATCTCATCAACAACAGCTCTGTAGCGTGCCAATGTAATAGCTCCGGTTTTACGGTTTATGTTCACGCGGATATCGTGTTCAAATCCGTATTTAGAACGTCCGGCTTTTTGAATAGCCTCTTCCATGGCTTTGAATACATCTTCGCGGTCTATGTTTTTCTCTCTGGCAACAGTATCTGCAACCATTAGAATTTCCGGTCTGGGCATGTTTACAATATTTTCCATAGTGTCCTCGTTTGTTGGGTTACGTCATATAAAATTAGGCTTTTGATGCTTTATGAGATTTCAAATATCTTTCCCATAATTCATCGGTTAAAACTATTTTTGCTTTTGTTATTTGGGAGAACGGCACTTTATACGTGTTTTCTCCTTCTTCAATGATTATTTCATCTTCTGCAGTTACATCTTTGATTATGCCTTTGAAACGTTTTCTTTTTTCAATTAATTCGCTTGTTTCAGCTTTAATCATTTCACCTTGATAGCGTTTGAAGTGTTCTAACTTCGTCAATGGTCTATCTAGTCCGGGAGAGCTCACTTCCAAAGTATATTTATTCTCTATCGGATCCTTTTCATCAAGTACTGCTGATATAGCACGACTGACTGTTGCACAGTCATCCACGGTTAATTCTTCTTCATAATTTTTATGCTCAATCATAATTTGTAATGTCGGATTGGTTTCACCGATAGTGGTTATTCTTACAACTTCATAACCTAAATTCTCAACTATCGGCTCTATCATATCTGCCAAATAATGCTTTTGCATTTGTTTCTCCTTATTCCTGTTAACAAAAAAGCGGGGCTTTTGACCCCACTTTCAAGTTTTATGAAAGATTATGTGCTTTTTATACCATAAAAAAATTTAAAATAAAGTATTTTTTACCTTTTATCATAACTTTTTTATCTAACACCTTGTTATCTCTTTGTTTTATTTTAAAATTTATATTTTAGGCCTACATCTACTTTTATTGGATATTCTTTCTCAAGATATTGCATTAATTCTCCATAGATTGAAATATCTTTGTAATCATAGTTCACTCTTGCGGAGATTACACCTCTGTCTCTTGAATCTGAATTTTCAATATCGTGTAACTTATATGAGCCTACAGTATCGTTTATGCGTGCATCTAATCCGCGATACGGATCTGCAAACTCATGATAGTAACCGGCGCCTAATCTTACATTCAGTTTGTGTTCAGGTGAGAACTCTATATCTTTATCCAAATACAATCCTAATGCACTTTCAAGTGAGAATATATGCGAAGAAGCTATTTGTAAAGCCAGACTTTCATCACCTTCATCAATAGAATCTTGGTACCATCCCACAGCATTTAAGCCTACAAATGGTGTTAAGCTAACAGATCCAAGATCCATCTTATAACGCAACTCATTTAACCAACCATAGGTTATCTCTGTTGTATCTGCCTCAAATGTATGCTGGTAGCTCTTTCTATTATAATCACCATCAGAGAATCCTAATCGAGCCATTGATACAGCTGTAAATCCATTCTTACTATATGTCACAGGAACATAACCTTGAACCATAAAGCTCTTACGACTTGAGTCATTGTTGTAGTCGGTATTCGTATGCGTGAAGCTCATACCCAAGCCCAGACGATATTCATTGTTCATCTTTTTGTCGTACAAAGCATACATACTTTGTGATGTCAGATCATAACCTGTTAATGTACCTCTGTCATCTCGGCCAATAAACATGGCATCTGCACCGACCATTCTTCTTACATCTCCTCCTTCTTTGAAGAGTTCTGACATCATCGCCTTATCCAAACTTCTTTGAACTTTTAGATTTTCTTGAGCCATATTTGGTATGGTTGAAGTACCAAATATATCTGCTTCTCTTTGTTCATATTCTCTGGCCGAAGAAGCTGTTTTTAGGGCATTGAATAAATCACTGTTATTCTCATTGTCATAGTTATTTTCCAAATATGAAGCTTTGTCAGCATCCGTTACTTCATTGAAGTCTTTCATCTCCATAACAACGTCATACTTACCTTCTTCATTTTGAACCATATCAGCATTGTATAAATATGATTTTGAACTTAAATTTACGCCGCTAACATCTTCTGCAGACAAGGCATCTTCAACTTTTGAAGTTGTATCAAAGGTGTTGGTCACAACATTTGATGATACTTTCAAATCGCCACTCATGCTCTCTTCTGCCTCAAATTTTCCACCTTGACTCAAAACAACGTTTCCACCCCAATCATTTAGGTTCATGCTACCAATACTGGTCATCGTGCCACTATTATCAAATGTTGCACCGTTCTCTAATTTAATCGCGGAACCATTATTGCAATCACCACCACTGCAACCCTCTCCGTTAATATTAATAGTACCATTGTTGCTTACGACTGCTGTTGCCCCTGCGGCATAGATACCAGTATTATTGCCTTTTCCGCTTACATTAATCGTACCATTATTAATTACTGTTGCTTTTCCTGATTCCGTGCCATCTGATATTGCATATATACCATAATTACTGCCATCACCGCTTACGTTAATTACACCATTGGTATCATTAACTACCGCTCCTTTATTCAGATATATGCCATATGCATCTGCTCCTTTGGTTGTTTCAACAGTAATATCGGCATCGTTGGTTATGTATGCTTTATCGCCTTTCATCCCGTACGCAGTCGCCTTTCCTGATGATTTTACATATATTGAAGAGCCTTTGCCTGAATTGTTTAATGTAGCGTTGCTACCATACATACCTACGGCTATACCACCATTGGCGCCGCCAACTACATCTACATTAATTTTTCCGACTACCGATGCATCCGGATTAGAACTATACGCATTATACGCCGTACCGTCTTGGATATAAATACCATAATATTCTGCGTCTGAAATCATTGACGCATTGTTTGCTTTTACATTAATCGTGCCTGTTACAGAACCTTCTGATATGTCACTACTATTCTCATAATATGCGTTGTATACGGTTTTAGGTTGAGCTCCTTCAGGGCTCTCCGAAGAACTGTAGCTGGTTGCATAAATACCATACATTCTATTAGGTGCTCTTCCTGCGGTTGATACAACATTAATATTACCTTCAACAATACTTTTATCATTTACCAATGCTGCGTTGTATATTTGGCTGCCTTGCGGATTGATGGAATCACTATACATACCGGCAACTGTTGATAATCCGTTTTTCACATTATCAACATTAATTGTTATATTACCTACGGATTTTGTTGTGGTATTTTTATTTGATCCCGTTGCATACGCATTTGCAATTGTCGCACCGTTACTCTGTATTCCGCGAATATTTACACTTCCTGAGGTACTATTATCGCTGATTGTAATATTTCCGATAGTTGTTAAACCAACATCTGAACCAGAGTTCGCATAAGAGTTATATACATTTCCGGCTGCATATATACCTACAATTTGCTGTGTCAAAGCGCTGTAGCCTTCTATTATAACATCAATATTACCCTCGGCAACGCCATTTCCATAAATTGCAGATGAACGGAAAGCGTTATACGTGTTGTTATAGAGAATATCACTTTCACCTTCGCTATTTTCTCCGGTATATGTCTGTCTTCCCGAATATATGCCTACGGCACTTCCTCCGGCATTGTTTATTACTTTAATATTGCCGGTGCTGTTATAACCTTTTGCATTATAGACGCTTGTCTTGGTATTTGGAGAACCTTCAGCATATATTCCGTACGCTGTACCCAAATCACTATTGGTTGTTGCTGTTATATTACCTTCTGAGCTAAAGTTTTGTATTATATTGTAGTTTTTTTCAAATTGTGTTTCACTATTGCTTATAGTACCGTTACCATAAATGCCATATACATTTCCATTTCCGCTAACCGTAATGTTACCTTCTGCTACTGCATCTGATACGACAGAATTCAGATAAGCGTAAGAGTTATATATCTTACCTTCGCTGTTTGTTCCTCTTATACCGATAACATCTCCTGTACCATTATGTGTTAGGTTAATATTACCAACTGTATGTACATTGGCATTTACACCATCATTCGTATATGCATAGCTATTATATAAATTCTTTCCGCCTTGCATACCGATTATCATTCCGGTGCTTTCTTCTGATTTTGTTATATCTATATTACCTTCTGCATTATTATGGCTGCCATCTACTTCTGTACCGGTTCCATATGAGAAGCTGTTATATATATTATTTTCAGAGCTGTTGTACATTCCATAGATTGTGGAAGATGTATTGTCGTCTTCTATTTTTATAGTACCAGTAGCTATATTGTTACATCCGCCACCGCAGTTACCGTTATTGATTACTGCGCCATTATATATATTTGACTGTGAATAGATACCGTATACATAGTTTCCGCCAGTATTCTTATTACTTATATTTATAGTACCTTCTTCAGAACCTGATGAAGACAGTGCGTTATATACGTCGTCAAAATAAGTAATATTTCCTTCTTCATCCACACTTTGTACAGGTTTCATACCATATATATCACGTAACACTCCGTCATTTTCAACGGTTATGGTATTATTATTGATATTAGAATTGTACGAACCTATTAAATCTGCTTCCACTTTTACGCACTTACCAGCAGCGCTCATTCGCCATCCATTATCTGTATCGCAACGACATACGCCTGTTTCTGGGTCTTTAATATATCCTTCTTCACCTGTTGTACATTCTGTAGTTATACATGTATTATCAATTTGACTAAATTCATAACCATCCGCACAACTTGTACATTCTGGGTTAACCGATATTGGAGCACGGTTATCTGCGCATTCTAAACCACAATGGCGTCCTTCTGCATCTACTGTTATTTTATATTGTGAAGGACAGATGTCGCATTCAGGACCAGTCCATTCTTCTTTACAGATATATTCAGACAAGACGCATGTATCTGTTGCTTCATCTAATGTATATCCCGGCAAGCATTGTTCGCAATTTTCATCAAAGTTTGGTTTACATATACAATGATCCCCATGTTGCATATAGTGTAATGGACATGAAATTTGCTCAATACATGTCATTTTATCATTTTCATAATATTCAATATAGCCGTTTTCTATATCGCAAACACAGGCATCATTTTGTTGAACCAAGTGGTTGCCTTTTGACTCACATTGCAAATCAGGGAAGCATATACCGCTGAAATCTAAATAATTTGCACTACAACTTGAACAGTCATCTCCAGTATAACCTTTGTAGCATAAGCACAATTTGCTATCTACATCATATTTACCATGGGAATTACAGTATAAGTCGTTGTAATTATTCCATTCTTCATCATCCTCATCTCCCTCTTGATATTCACCATCATCCGCAGTTTGTGAGCAACCTCCATCATAAGGATCTCCGGTGTATCCTCTTTTAGCATCGCAAACACAGGTTGTTCCCCCTTCAGTTGGCACAGAGTTCGGATAATTCCTACAAGGATTTTCATCATAACATTTGTAAGGATCACCAAAAGTGTCATATCCAGGCATACATTGTTTACATATATTTTGTACTTGATTTAAGCAATTTTCTATCGTTGCATAACATTGGCTGTCGTCACCATACGTTCCATATCCTGCATTACACTCTTGACATATATCCATATATTGGGTTTTGCAGTTTGCTATATCAGGATAGCATTTACTGCCATCGCTGCCATGTATACCATATCCGCTTTCGCACTGTTCGCATTTGCTTCCATTTTGGGATATGCAATGGTCTATTTGACGATAGCATATGTTACCTTCTAAGAAATACCCTTCGCTACATTTTTCACATTTATCTTTCGTTTGGACACTGCAGTTTGCAACAGTAGCGTAACAATTTGGTGAATCTCCATAATTTCCATAACCGCTATCGCATATGCATATACCATCATACTCATGACTATTTGGCGGACAGTTATCTGGATCCGGATCTGGATCGGGATCGCCGCCACCACCTTCTCCGCCATCATCGCCACCACTTCCGCCATCGGTATCTCCTCTAAAGATATAAGCAGCGGCTACCGCACCTGCAGCCAACGCAGCTGTTCCAATTAAATAAGGAGAATCCGGCACATAACTTTTAACTGCTGTTTGTTGCGGAGATAGACCAAAGAAACGACGATAAGCACTATCCGGAATTTTTTTCAAACATTGCGGATGCTCACTTGCTCCATATGAAGACAATACTTTATATGCTTTATGATTTTGACGAATAACCGAAAGACAGATTGCATTATAGCCTCTCTCATCTACACTCTCCAGAGAGTAGCCTTTTTGTATTAAATTTTCAATTTTTTGTGTTTGATTTCTTCCGGCTAGTTCATAAAAAGCCCGTGCCACACTTATTTTTCCTCCTGCAGCATTGGCCAACAGAGGTATACCACAAATTAAGGCCATTAAAATGGTATATATTTTTTTATTTATTTTCATATATTTACTCGCAAAGTAAGCTAATATCCATGGTTATACATACTTTCTTGATGCTTATTTTACCTGAAAATGTTTAAAAATTCAGTTAAGATTCATTGCCTTTTTTAAATTTGGCTTGATTTTGTATGTTTTTGTGGATAAAGTATGCGAAGTTTGTATTTTTGAGGATTTTTTTAGACATGACTGAGAAGAAAAAATATTACCCCGAATTGAATGCTAAAATCAATTTTCCCGAAATGGAAAAAAATATTTTGAACTTCTGGGAAGAGGATAAAACTTTTGAAAAGTCTGTACACAATCGTGACGGTGCAGCTGAGTTCGTTTTTTATGATGGGCCTCCTTTTGCAAACGGAACTCCTCACTATGGACATATGATGGTTTCTTATGTTAAAGATGCTGCGGCTCGTTTCCAAACAATGAGCGGTAAAAAAGTTGAGCGCCGTTTAGGTTGGGACTGCCATGGTTTGCCTGCCGAGATGTCTGCAGAAAAGCAACTTGGTGTTTCTGGTCGTAAGCAAATTGAGGCTTACGGCGTTGAGAAATTCAATGACTTTTGTCGTAAAGATGTTTTGAAATATTCAAATATTTGGGTTGATATGTTCAAACGTATCGGTCGTTGGGTTGATTTCAACCATGATTATAAAACGATGAACTTGCCTTTTATGGAAAGTGTTATTCATAACTTTAAAGAATTGTACGACAAAGGTTTGGTTTATGAAGATTATCGCGTGCTTCCTTATTCTTGGGCGGCAGAAACTCCTCTTTCAAACTTTGAAGTAAACCTCGGCTATCGTGACAAAACAGATAATGCTATTACCGTGATGTTTACCTTGGAAAGTGGTCAGAAAATTTTGGTTTGGACAACAACGCCTTGGACACTTCCTTCTAACTTGATGTTAGCTGTCGGAAAAGATATTGATTACGTTGTTATGAACGAAAACGGACAAGATTATATTTTGGCTGAAGCTAGATTAGGCAGCTATAAAAAACAACTTGAAAATGCAACTGTTGTTAAGAAAATTAAAGGTTCTGAATTGGTTGGTATGAATTATACACCAATGTTCCCTTATTTCTCTCATTTCAAAGCTAAAGGCGCTTTCAAGGTTTTGAGCGGCGAGTTTGTTTCTACTGAAGATGGTACCGGTGTTGTTCATATCGCTCCGGGCTTTGGTCAAGACGACTTTGATGTTTGTCGCGCATATGATGAAAACTTCCCTGTTGCCTGCCCTGTTGATGAAGCTGGTAAATTTACAGCAGAAGTTCCTGACTATGAAGGAAAGCAAGTTTTTGAAACTAATGAACCAATTATGCAATGGCTGAAATCAAACGGTCTTTTGGTAAAAAAAGAGCAATATACTCACACTTATCCATATTGCTGGAGAACTGATACTCCTTTAATTTACAAAGCTATGTCTTCTTGGTTTGTTAAAGTTACGGATTTCCGTGACGATATGGTTAAAAATAACCAGCAAATTAATTGGTTACCGGCACATATTAAAGATGGTCGTTTCGGAAAATGGTTGGAAGGTGCTCGTGATTGGTCTATTTCTCGTAACCGTTTTTGGGGTACCCCTATTCCAGTTTGGAAATCTGATAATCCCAAATTCCCGAGAGTTGATGTTTTGGGTTCTATTGCTGAAATTAAAGAAAAAACAGGTTTTGATGTAGATAATCTTCATAAACCTTATATTGACGATGTCATTTATCCGAACCCAGATGATCCATCCGGAAAAACAATGATGCGTCGTGTTTCTGACGTATTTGACTGCTGGTTTGAGAGTGGTTCTATGCCTTACGCTCAAGTGCATTATCCGTTTGAAAATAAAGAATGGTTTGAAAATCACTTCCCGGCTGACTTCATTGTAGAAGCTATTGACCAAACTCGTGGTTGGTTCTACACTTTAACGGTTCTTTCCACCGCTCTTCACAATAAGCCAGCTTTCAAAAACTGTATTTGCACGGGATTATTGATGGCTGAAGGAGGACAAAAACTTTCTAAACGATTGAAGAACTATCCTGATCCGAATGACATTTTGGAAACTATCGGTTCTGATGCTTTGCGTTGGTTCTTGATTTCTTCTCCGGTTCTTAAAGGTGGTAACGTTGCCGTTGATAAAGAAGGCAAAGAAATTGCCAAAGCTGCTCGTAAAGCTCTTATTCCATTCTGGAATGCTTATTACTTCTTTACTTTATATGCTAATGCTGAAGGAATTGAAGCTAAAGAAATTTCTCAATCTGCCGACGTGTTAGACAGTTATATCTTGGCTAAATTAAAGGCTCTGTCTGATATTGTTCGCAAAGATATGAACGAATATGAAATCGCCAGAGCTTGTGCGCAAATTGAAGATTTCTTGGAAATTTTGAATAACTGGTACATTCGGCGTTCTCGTGCGCGTTTCTGGAGCGGTGATGATTTGAGCGCCTTCAATACGCTTTATACCGTTTTGGTTAATGTGGCTAAGATTGCAGCTCCGTTAATGCCATTCATGAGTGAGTTTGTGTATAAAGGATTAACCGGAAAAGAATCTGTTCACTTGGAAGATTTGCCGGACTTGTCTGCCATCACCGATAACGCTCAATTAATTGAACAAATGGATATGGTTAGAGCAATTTCTTCTGTTGCAAAAGCTATCCGTGAAGAACATAAATTGCGTAACCGTTTGCCTTTGCGTTCAATGACTGTTGCCGGTGATAATGCCGAAACTCTTCAAGATTTTGCGGACGCGTTGAAAGATGAAGTTAATGTTAAGGATATCTGCTTAAAATCTGATATTGCTGATGTTGCAGGCCGTTTCCTCTACCTTAAAACTCCGCTTATCGGTAAGAGATTAGGCGCACATATGAAAGACATTATGGCTAAATCTAAGACAGATGATTGGTCACAAAATGAAGATGGCACTCTTTCTATTGCGGGACAAACCTTGTTTGCTGAAGAATATGAGTTGCGCTTGGTTATTAAAGATGGCATGAGCGGACAAGCTTTGCCTGATAATACCGCTGTGGTTATCTTGGATACCGAAGTTGATGAAAATCTTGAAAAAGAAGGTATCGCTCGTGACTTTGTTCGTATGATTCAAGCTCTGCGCAAAACGAAGGATTTTGATATATCCGATCGCATCAAATTGGCTTACTCTTCTAATGATTCTACGGTTAAAGCAGCTATTACCGAATATGCCGACTACATTAAAGAGCAAGTTTTAGCGCTTGAGATTGCTGAAAATGCAAACCTTTCTGCGCCGACTGTTGATGAACTTGGTGGTTCTGAAGTTAAGTTTGATGTTATCAAAGCCGCTTAAGCTTGATTATATCAAATCTTGTATAGATATCCCCGGGTAAACCCGGGGTTCTTGGAAAGGCACCATTAAGGTGCCTTTCTTTACAACTCCAAATGGAG
>CALXPU010000009.1 GCA_944390455.1 uncultured Alphaproteobacteria bacterium
AGCGTTTTGTCATCCTCACCGCTATAAGCTTTACTGAACCACGCGTCTAACGCGTGGTTTTCAGAATACAAAAAAAGACGCTATTTTTAAGCGTCTTTTTAATCTGGGGCGGACGATGAGGCTCGAACTCACGACAACCGGTACCACAAACCGGGGCTCTACCAACTGAGCTACGTCCGCCATTGCTCTGAAGTTTTTACAGACAAATATTTATAAAGTCAAGCGAAAAAATATATTTTTTTTATCAGTTAATAATCCAAAATTAACAATTTATTTTCTTTTTAAAGTTTATTATACAGCATTACAAGATCAGGGAAAGGATTCAACACGAAATGAAAGCATTAAAAATCTTCTGCTTAGCTTTATTATGTTTAAGTTATACAACAACTTCATCAACCGCCGCAAGTGGAACTTCTTCAATCGTTATTGATGCAAAAAGCGGTAACATTTTATACGCCGACAAAGCAGAAGAACTACGCTACCCAGCATCATTAACCAAATTAATGACTCTTTATATAACATTTAATGCTTTAGAAACCGGAAAGTTAAAACTAACCGATAAATTAAAAGTCTCCTCAACTGCCGCTTCTCGTTCCCCATCAAAATTAGGAATGCCCGCCGGCTCATACATTGATGTAAAAACCCTTATTCAAGCCTTAATCGTAAAATCCGCTAACGACTGTGCCACAGTCTTAGCCGAAGCATTAAGCCCCACAGAAGCAGATTTTGCAAAATTGATGACACAAACCGCGCGCCAACTTGGCATGTATCGCACTACCTTCAAAAACGCCTCTGGACTTCCTAACTCCGCCCAAAAAACCACAGCCAAAGATTTAGCTATTCTCGGCGCAGCAATGTATCATCACTTTCCGCAATATTACCATCTATTTTCCCTTACTGAATTCCAATATAATGGCATCACTTACAAAACACACAATTACCTTTTAAACGATTCTCTTGGAACTGATGGCATGAAAACCGGCTACACAGCAGCTTCCGGATTTAACATCTTAACTTCAGCTCAACAAGGAAAATACAGAGTAATCGCCGTAACATTAGGACACAAAAGGATGAAAGACAGAGATGAAGACATTTCCAAAATGATGGAAGTTTCACTCAACTACATGAAAGGAAATCCGGAAAGAATAAATACCGCTGAGTTAAAGAGCGCTATCAACAGTTCTCTACGTGGCGACAAGACCCAAACAGCTTACAATCATACCAGAGCAAATTATCAGCGCTAAATTACCATGCCGGAAAACAAACCTCACATCATAATTATAGATGGAGAAGATGGTTCAGGACGCAAAACCCTGTGCTTTGAATTGTCTCTAATCCTACTTTACAACAATCAAAAGACCGCTTTGTTGCTAAAGCCGGATTCAAAACTCAAAAAGATGATAGAAGCAAGACGCCAAAAACATCCTGAACTCCCCTCTCCTAGCATATTATCACGAGAGGAATTCTCACAAAAATCTGGAGAATTCAATGCAATTCTGATACCTGAAAGTAATCTGAATGATAATTTAGCCGAAGATGCATCAACCTATATCACTGTATTAAAACATAATAAAAACACAGCGAAACAATTTCAAAACAATTTGTCATATATTAATAGCATTTGGGAGTTAAAGAAAAAAATCGCCTCTCTTCATAACCACAGTTTAGATTGGGTTGTATGTCAAAATAACCTATATCCAACCGCACGCATGGAAACCTATGAAGAATTAAAGCAAAAATCCAGACTATTCGGCTATCGCACACCTCCACCTCTAAATTTCCGTTTTGCCTACCAAAACACAATCACAGGAATTTCCGCACAAGACCGAACCAGTCCGACATTAGAAAAAACCTTAACATACGAAGATATTTGCGCCAAAAGAGAAATTACAAAACTTGCAGAATTTATTTTTAGCTAATAAATAATCTTTACAAGCCATGCATTTTATTCTAATGTAGCGACAAAAGTTTTTAACATTTTATCTAAAGGAACACAAATGATAGAAACAATAGCAACTAAGCCCTATACTGACCAAAAGATGGGAACTGCAGGACTACGCAAAAAAACAAAAATTGCAATGCAACCCCATTATCTTGAAAACTTTTTACAAAGTATTTTCAACACAATCCCAAATCTTGAAACGAAATCATTTCTAGTGGGTGGAGATGGGCGCTATTACAATAAAACCGCCATACAAAAGATTATAAAAGTAGCCGCAGCCAACAAAGTAAAAAAACTTTATATCGCACAAAACGGACTTGTTTCCACCCCTGCCGGTTCTTGCATTATCTTAAAAAATAAGCTAAACGGTGGTTTAATCTTAACTGCTTCACACAATCCTGGCGGTGAAAACGGAGATTTTGGCTTAAAATACTCAACATCAACCGGAGGACAGTGCCAACCACACGAAAGCCAAGCTATCTTAGAACAAACATTAAAAATCACTGAATATAAAATTTCAGATGCACCAGATCTTGACTTATCAAAAATCGGAACATTTCAGTGTGAAGAAACAGAAATTGAAATTATAGATCCTTTCATTGACTACATTGAAATGATGCAACGCATCTTTGATTTCGCAAAATTACGTTCTTTGCTAACATCTGATTTCAGATTTGTATTTGATGCGATGAACGGCGTTACGGGACCCTACGCTAAAAGAATTTTTGAAGAAATCTTAGGAGCACCGCAAGGAACCGTTCTTAACGCCACACCTAAAGAAGATTTTGGCGGATTACACCCAGATCCAAACTTAATCTATGCTAAATCATTAGTTGATATAATGTATTCGGATAAAGCTCCGGACTTTGCCGCTGCAAACGATGGTGATGGCGACAGAAACATGATTCTCGGTTCACATTTCTTTGTTTGCCCAAGTGACAGCTTAGCTATTTTAACAGACAACTATCAATTAATCCCAGCTTATAAAAATGGTATTTACGGCGTCGCTAAATCTGCCGCAACATCAATGGCAGTTAAAAGAGTGGCAGATGCATTAAAAATTGGCTTCTACGAAGTTCCAACCGGATGGAAATACTTTGTAAATCTAATGGATTCCCAAAGAATAAGTTTCTGTGGAGAAGAAAGTTTTGGTACAGGAGCGTCACACATTAGAGAAAAAGACGGCATTTGGGCTGTTCTATTCTGGCTCAGCATCATCGCAAACACTAACAAAACCGTAAAACAAATAGCTATAGAACATTGGCAAAAATACGGACGTAGCTATTTCTTGCGTAACGATTTTGAAGGCATTGAGCAAAGCATCGCCGACAGATTGATGTCAGAATTAGAAGCCAGATTACCAGAACTTTCCGGAAAACAATATGGCAACTTCACCGTATCCAATGCTCATCCGTTCATCTATAATGATCCAGTAGATAAAACCTCAACGCAAAATGGTTTAATCGTACATTTCACAGACGGTTCTCGCATTGTATATCGCCTATCCGGAACAGGAACTAATGGTGCGACATTAAGAACTTACATTGAAAGATATGTTACAACAGATCTTGATGAAGATCCAAACGAAATGCTAAAAGAGTTAAGTGCCGTTTCAAGAGAAATCTCAAACGTTACCAAGCTTACCGGCAAAGAACAACCGGATATTATCACCTAAAAACATTCCGTATGAGAGGTACAGATGTTTAAAAACGAGCAAAACATTCGTCCGGATAAGATATTAGAAGAACGCCTATTACTATTAGTTTTCATGCTAACAGCCATGGTTGTGAGCATTGGTGTTTTGTTTGCTTATCCAAGCTTTTTGCGACCGATAATTTTGCTCGTTTTTATTTTCATTATTCTAAGCATTTATATGACCATTACGATTCTTCAATCAGGAGAAACCGCAATTCTCTATGGAGGCCTAGCTAATGAAATATTAAAAAATCGCAAAATTTGTTATACCATCGTAAACGCCTCCGGAAAGACCATTCTGCAAAACGAACTGGCAAAAGATTTTCTAAAAGGAAATGATATTCTCAAATTCTTAGAAAAACACCTTGTAAATAGTGAAAGCAATCTGCAGCGATTAAAACAATTACAAGCATCTGCACAACACTTAAAAGAAGACACTTTGGAAATCGCTCTAAAATTTGATACAACTGCAATTTTTTCAGGCGAAGAGTGGTACCGAGTAAGCTTACGCCCGATAAGTTTAAATCAAAATCAATCCGAAGAACTAGACGATGCCAGCAAATTTGACTTAAAATACAACATCTACCTCCTTTGGAGCTTAGAAAATATCACTTCAGAAAAGACCATTGATAACCTATTCCAAGAAGAACGAAAAGCTTTTTACAACTTTTTAAATTTCATGCCGCTTGGATTATATATTTTAAATGCAAAAGGCAAAATAGAATATATCAACCGCACTCTAAGCCGCATCTTAAATACAGAAAAAGAAAATTTACTCGGTAAAGAAATAACCGATTTACTACCAATAAGCAGCGACGGACAACAACATTTAAGTCCAACCTGCACACAATACACCACATATATTAAAGACAATAATAATACAGTACACGAATATTTAGTAAAAGTTGACCGTTTCAAACAAGGCGATGAATTACAAACCCGCGGCATAGTCATCGGAGATATTCCTACCGATACCAGTTTGAAAGTATCTTATGAAGAACTAGCCTCTGAAGCCAACAGCATATTTAACCTCTCACCATTTGGGATGATGTTGCTGGATACAGATTTGGTAATAAAGCGTATTAATCAAAAATTCACAGAAATTTTAGAAATTCCATCAACATCTCAACTTCTAGACAATTATCTCTCAAATTATTTAGATGAAGAGAGCATTGGAAAAATCAAAAAACAGCTTTCCACATTTTTATCAGAAGCCGATAAGCTCCAACCGGCTTATTTTGACTTGAACTTAAAAGGCAAAAACAAAAGCAAAATTCTTCGCCTATACATATGTCCGCTCTTTGCTTCACCGCTACAAACCAAGGAGAACATTAAAGGTATCGTGCTATTCTGCATAGACACAACCGAACAAAAAAACTTGGAAACACAATTTGCCCAAGCCCAAAAGATGCAAGCTATGGGACAATTAGCCGGTGGCATTGCTCACGATTTCAACAACTTACTAACCGCCATGATTGGTTTTTGTGATTTATTACTGCAAAAACATAAAATTGGGGATTCTTCTTTTGCAGACATTATACAAATCAAGCAAAACGCCAACTGTGCTGCTGAATTAGTCAAACAGTTATTACAATTTTCACGTAAACAACCATTACAACCGGAATTAAGCAACATTACCGATATTCTGGTTAACTACACTCCATTGCTAAAGAGAACTGTGGGCGAGCAAGTGGAATTACATTTCCGTCACGGAGAAAATCTGGATTTCATCAAAGTAGATAAAGTACAATTCTTACAAGTCGTCTTAAATCTTTGTGTCAATGCCAAAGATGCGATGAACAAAAAAGGCACTCTAACCATATCCACCCAAAAGGAAACGCTGCTTGAGCCCTATCACTTTGGCGCAGAAACGATAGAAAGCGGAAGTTTCATAAGAATGGATGTAACAGATACCGGATGTGGAATTCCTTTAGAGAATTTATCACGTATATTTGAGCCATTTTTCTCTACCAAACAAAATGTTGTTGGCTCCGGCACAGGATTAGGTTTAGCCACTGTTTACGGTATTGTTCGCCAGATGGAAGGCTTCATCAAAGTAAAGAGCACCATTAATGTTGGTACGACATTTTCTATATATTTACCGGCATATCCAGAAGAAACAGCGGCCAAAAAAGCAGAAAATAATACTGCTCGTAAAATTTTAAATGATAAAAGAGGTCGTGCCGTTTTAACTCCAACAACAATTTCAACTCCGCAGAAAGACAATGAAAAAGTCATCTTAGGTTTAAATTTATCAGCCATTGAAGATCCAAATCAGAAACCGGAAGACATTGAAAATACGAGAATACTTTTTGTTGACGATGAAAATTCAGTCAGAACTTTTGCTCTGCGAGCTTTGCGTAAAAAAGGCTATGATGTCGTAGGATGCAGCTCTGCAGAAAATGCATTAGAAACATTAGAACAAGATAAAAACTTCCAATTATTAATAACCGACATGGTCATGCCCGGTCAAAATGGTATTGAGCTCTCCAAACAAGTATTAGAGATTTTACCGGATATTAAAATAATCTTAGCTTCCGGCTACTCTGAAGACATTTTAAAAGGAGAATTCAATGATGTTGAAAATTTATCATTCATCCCCAAACCATTTAGTCTGAGTGATTTAACCCAAAAAGTATACGAGGTCATGAAGTCATAATGGATAATCGCTATAATGATAAAACCGGTCAATACAAACTAAAGTTTATCCCGCGCAATGATTTGAGCGAGGAAGACTTTATGGTAACTTCATGCAACGAAACCGCCTATAAAGCTATTAAATTATGGCCATATTGGCAACATTTCGCTTTAAGCATCTTTGGACCCAAAAGCTGCGGTAAATCACATCTAGCACACATGTGGACAGACCGAGTTCAACAATCACTTCCACGCCCGATACAAATTCCAATAATGGATGCGCATAGCCTAAACATGAAAAACGTTAACAAGATTGCAAACGAATATCCATATTTAGTCATTGAAGATATGGATGCAAACATCAACGAAGAGGCGTTTTTCCACCTGTACAATTTCTACAACGGCCCCGAACGTTATATTTTGTTCACTTCCGAACAACCTTTATCCAAAATCCCGTTAAAATTACCGGATTTACGTTCGCGTTTAAACATTATTCCCAATATAGAAATAGAACAACCCAATGACGAAATGCTTACCGCATTAATCGCAAAGCTGTTCAACGACCGCCAAATTATCATCACACAAGAAATATTGGATTACATCTTAAAACACACCGAGCGTTCTTTTTCTTTCGTAACCAGATTAGTTGAAGAAATTGATGACATATCTTGGACCTATGGTCGAGCCGTATCAATACCGATAATCAAAGAAGCTCTAAAAAACCTAACTAAAAACCAACAACTGGAATTATTTATATGAGCAGTCACTACACCGAAAACATCAACGGTTGGATTATACTGGATAAACCACAAGGTGTGAGCTCCAACCAGATTCTACGTAAAATTCAATATGAATTACACGCCAAAAAAGCCGGACACATCGGAACCTTAGACCCATTTGCCACCGGAGTTTTACCTTTAGCATTCGGAGAAGCAACAAAATTAATACCTTTTCTTGAAGAAGGAAACAAGACTTACGAATTCACATTAAAATTCGGTCAAAGCACCAGCACCGATGATACGGAAGGCGAAATAATTCAGACATCTGATTACATACCATCTCAAGAAGAAATAAAGAAGTTTCTCCCTCAATTTATGGGAAAAATAACACAAATTCCGCCCAAATATTCCGCCATACACATCAACGGACAACGAGCATACGAACTAGCACGAAATGGAGCAGATTTTGAAATTCCCCAAAGAGAAATTACCATTTTTGAATTAAAAATGACCGATTATCGCCCACAACAAAATGAGGTAGACTTCTGCGTAACCTGCAGCAAAGGCACCTATGTCCGCACCCTAGGACATGACATTGCCGAAAAGTTACATACTTGCGGACATCTAACCGCATTAAGACGCACTCAAAATGGTCTTTTCAAAATCTCAGATACGATTTTACTGGAAAATTTAAAAAATATATTGTATAAGGGGCAAGGAGTTTCGGCAGTTCTTCCGGTTGAAACATTTCTGTGCGACATCACGGATATTGCTTTAACAGAAGAAGAAACTCTCAAGCTTAAAAACGGGCAAAGCCTTTCTGCACAACGGTTTCCACCATTTACGGGAAAAGCTGCCGCCATGTATAATCATAAGCTGATAGCCCTTATTGAAAACAGGGATAACGCCTTGATTCCGATTCGGGTATTTAATCTTTAATTTATAAAAAAATATAGAAAAAGGAAAAAAAGATGTCGATTACAAACGAAAAGAAACAAGAAATTATTGCTCAATATGGTACAAAACCAGGCGACACAGGTTCTCCTGAAGTTCAAATTGCAATCTGGACATACAGAATTAACGCATTGATTGAACACTTCAACACTCATCAAAAAGACCTTCACTCTCGTTTAGGTTTGATGAAGATGGTAAGTCGTCGTCGTCACTTGCTTGATCACTTAAAGAAGACAAGTGAAGAAAGATATCAAACATTGATTAAGAAGTTAGATTTACGTAAGTAATGTTTGAAACAAATAGCGGAGCAATGGGGCTCCGCTATTTGCAAAAATCCTAGTATAATGCTAGGTGAGGAATTTTAGAAGGAAAGGTAAAAAATATGGTCAATTGGAATGTGTGCCGCAAAGAAATGGAATGGGGCGGACGCAAGTTAGTATTAGAAACAGGAAAAGTAGCAAAACAAGCAACCGGAGCCGTTTGGGCTAGTTATGGAGATACAGTCGTTGTTGCAACGGTTGTTGCTGCCAAAGAAGTTAAAGCTGATCAAGATTTTTTCCCTTTAACTGTTAACTATCAAGAAAAATATTATGCCACCGGAAAAATCCCTGGTGGTTTCATGAAACGCGAAGGTAAACCTTCAGAACACGAAGTTTTGGTATCTCGCTTAATTGATAGACCGATTCGTCCGTTATTCCCTGATGCGTTTAAAAATGAAGTACAAATCGTTTGTACCACAATCGCACACGATAAAAAAACAGATTCAGACATATTAGCCATGGTAGCTGCATCAGCCGCATTAGCTATCTCCGGCATTCCGTTCTTAGGACCGATTGGTGCAGCAAAAGTTGGCTACATCAATGGCGAATATGTTTTGAACCCAACAGTTGAAGAATTGAAAAAATCAGAATTGGAATTAACCGTTGCCGGAACAGAAGAAGGCGTTTTGATGGTTGAATCTGAAGCAAACGAACTTTCAGAAGAAACCATGTTAAATGCAGTTATGTTTGGCTTTGATAACTTCCAACCTGTTATTAAATTAATCAACGAATTAAAAGCAGAAGCAGGCAAAGAAGCATGGGAAGCTCCTGTATTTCCACCGGAGTTTGACGCATTGTATGAAAGAATTGAAAAAGACTTTCGCAGCAAATATGAAGAAGCTTTCAATGAAGTTGATAAACAAAAGCGTGCAACTCGTTTAGGCGAATTGAGCGCAGAAGTAAATGCAACAATTGACCCTGAAAATGAACTTGAAGTTCGCTATTCATTAGATGCTATTGAAAAATTAATGCACTCTGTGATGAGAGAAAAAGTATTAACTACCGGCAAGAGAATTGATGGTCGTGATACAAAAACAGTTCGCCCGATTACTTGCGAAGTTAATGTTTTACCGACAACTCATGGTTCTGCAATATTCACACGTGGTGAAACTCAAGCATTGGTTGTAACCACCTTAGGTACAGCTGAAGATGCACAAATCATTGATGGCTTAATGGATGAAGAGCGTCAAGACTTTATGTTAAACTACAACTTCCCTCCATTTTCTGTTGGTGAATGTGGTAGATTAGGTTCACCAGGAAGACGTGAAATTGGACATGGGAAATTGGCTTGGCGTGCAATTCACCCAATGATGCCAAAAGATAAGAGTGAATTCCCATATACCGTACGAGTAGTATCCGATATTATGGAATCAAATGGTTCCTCTTCAATGGCAACCGTATGCGGTTCTGTATTATCATTGATGGACGCAGGTGTTCCTTTGAAAAAGCCGGTAGCAGGTATCGCTATGGGTTTAATCAAAGAAGATGATGGCAGAGTTGCAATTTTAACCGATATTTTAGGTGATGAAGATCACCTCGGCGACATGGACTTCAAAGTAGCCGGAACTAAAGACGGTGTAACCGCTTTGCAAATGGATATCAAAATTACATCTATCACCAAAGAGATTATGAAAAACGCCCTAGCTCAAGCTCATGAAGGAAGAATTCATATCTTAGGTGAAATGGCAAAAGCATTACCGGCACCAAGAGAAGAAATTTCTCCACGCGCACCACGTATTATCTCCATCAAAATTCCGGTAGATAAAATTCGTGAGGTTATCGGAACCGGCGGTAAAGTTATTCGCGAAATCATCGAAAAAACCAATACCAAAATTGATATTGACGATGATGGAACCGTAAATGTTGCTGCCGTAGATAAAGAAGATGCCGATGCAGCTATTGACATCATTAACGGTATCGTAGCTGTTCCGGAAGAAGGCAAAAACTACCACGGTGTTATTACCAAAATCATGGACTTCGGCGCATTTGTACGTTTCTTAGGAACAACCGAAGGTTTGGTACACATTTCAGAAGTTAAGAACGAACGCATTGCCTCTGTCAGCGACTTCTACAAAGAAGGCGATAAGATTTGGGTTAAATGCTTAGGAACTGATAACCGTGGAAAAATTAAGCTCTCTGCTAAAAGAGTAAACCAAGAAACAGGTGAAGACGCTTAATTTAAAAACAGTGTTCAAACACAAGGCATCCGCAAATCGGGTGCCTTTTTTTATTTTTCTATAAATCGCTTGATAAAAACAAAAAAGAATATAAGATAAATGCACAAAAAAATAATTTTTATATCATTATAAACTTCAAAAAACGTATTTTTATGGAAACAAAGCAAAAAACAATCGGATTAATTGGTGGTATGAGTTGGGAAAGTACTGTAGCCTATTATCAAATCATCAATGAAACAATTAAAAAAGAACTTGGCGGATTACACTCTGCAAAAATACTGCTCTATAGTGTCAACTTTGCCGAAATTGAACACCTTCAATCCATCGGAGCATGGCATAAAAGCGCAGAAATACTAGCAAACATTGCACAATGCTTAGAAAAAGCTGGAGCTAATTTTATTGTTATATGCACAAATACAATGCATAAAGTTGTACCGTTCATTAAACAAAAAATCAGTATTCCTCTGCTTCACATTGCTGAAGCAACTGCAGATGCTCTAAAAGAGCAGAACATCCACAAAATTGGGCTGCTGGGAACTCAATATACCCTTACTCAAAATTTTTACAAAGACATCCTTACAGAGAAAGGGATTGAAGTTGTTATTCCTAATAAAGTGGATATCTTCTACACTAATAATATCATCTATGAAGAGCTCTGCCGTGGAATAATATTACCAAGTTCAAAAGAAATATATTTAAATGTTATTGCCAAACTCCAACAAAATGGTGTTGAAGCAATAGTCTTAGGTTGCACAGAAATAGGATTGCTGATTAAACAAGAAGATGTTTCACTTCCAATTTTTGATACAACACTCATCCATGCTCGCAAAGCAGCCCTCCTATCTATTGAGAAATAGGAAGTTACTTCAGTTAAGCAAACTCAAGACACAAAAAAAGGGACTTATTCAAAGTCCCTTTTTTTAATAAAACTGATACTAACGCAAATATTGTTCATTAGCCTTCAAGAACTCACGAGCAATATCTTTTCCTTCAGCTGTTCCTTCATACCAATAAAAATTATTATTTTCTTCTTTTAATTCCAAAACAGCCGGCTTAGTCATTTGCTCATACTCAGCCAAACGTTCCGGTAAAACTTCATCATCTTTACGTTTAATCAAGCGTCCACCACAAGAACATTGGCCATCACTTACTTCATGAGCCATTCCGCATTTTTCACAAATACGACGATTTTTCACTCTTTCTAAAATCAAATCCACAGGCGTATCTCTAAAAATAACCGCACAATTATATTTCTCAACCAATTTATCAAATTCTTTAACTTGAGCCACAGTCCGCGGATAACCGTCCAAAATAAGAATTTTAGCCTTCAAACTCTCAAACAAATCGCTCAACATTTCATTAACCATAGCATCAGGAGCAAGCCCGCCTTCTTTCATATTTGCAGCCAATTTTTTACCCAATTCAGATTGAGCTTTTATTTCCTGACGTATCATCGCACCAACAGAAATAGATACAATGTCGCCCAAAGAAAAACCATATCTTTGCGTTAAAACTTCTATCAAAGAAGATGCAATATATCCTTTACCCGAAGCCGGCGCACCAATTAACGAGATTACAAATTTTTTATCCATTATTATCAATCCTCAATCTATTTTCTATTGTCTAAAAACCATAAAAAAGCTCCAAACAATCATTTGAAGCTTTATAAGAATACAACATAATCCTTAAAAATTATTTTATATATTCGTCCAAATCATCAACATAGATTTCTTCAAACTTAGGCTCATATTCCTCACTATCTACTTCAAATGGACGAATTTCCTGAGGTTCTTCCGGTTTCAAAATAACTCTATCAGATTTCACAATCGTATCCGGAGTTATTCTAATCGGCTGAGATGAATTAATATACTGCTGTTCATCTTTAGATTCAAAAGATTTTGATGGTATCTTTTTAGCCTTAGATGTAGTTTCATCCTTCATATCTTCAGGAAGTTTTAATTTTTCACGCTTTGTTGCAGCTACTGCTTCTTTCTTTTCTTCAGAAGCTACCTTTTCTTTGCCTTCACTATTTTCGTTTTCTTTCTTCACTTCCTCTTCTTCTGGAACATTCTGCAATGCTTCAACCTTAACATCTGGCTTAACAGTTGTTTTCTCTGTAGCGTTTTGATTACTATCCTTTTCTTCAGATTTCATCAATTCAGGATTAAGTGGATGAGCATCTTTCGGCAAACGAATTAAGCCATATCCAGAACCACCGCCGTTAGCCGGACCAGAAAGACCGATGGAATAGTAACCACCGATATAGCCATAATCCAAATCAATATAATCTATATCAAACATTACACGAATGGTTGTTGTCCCGACGCTCGTCATATCACATTTAAAGCCGTTACCATTAAGAACAATATCATTATTGCCTTTAACATACATCATTGAAGTATCAGGCTTACAAACTGTCGGAGTCTGCCCATTATAACTCAAATTATATCCCAAAGCTAAATTAAGAGCCGTTTTCCCTTTTACAACAGAGGCATCAACAATCTTCACACCATCAAAAAAGACATAAGCAGGAGTAACACCTATTTTAGCTGGTACTGTCAAATAAGGATTCGTGCAAACGTGTGCTTGCGGATTAGCTTCACAAAGAAGAGCCGTTGCATCCAGATTATTATCAACTAAGTGCGCTAACGAATTAAAAATATACTCACGAGACATAGACAACTCAGCCGGAGCGCATTGTTTATCTCTACAAACAACCAACGAATTGAGCGGAGGAACTCTCTTATTATAAACTTTAGCGGCGTCATTTGGGCTATTTGAATAAAAATCCGCATCTCCTGCTGTCATATTTTGCCCATTAAACATATAATCTTGAGGATTAGAGATATACTCATATTCTCCATCATTCCACCATGACGAAGTCTGAGAACAAGAAGCAACAGCCAATGTACTAACTGCACAGAACAGCTTCAAAAACATTTTTTTCCGCACGCTAACTAACCTTTAAACAAATTAATAGTACTCTATTAATGAAGAAATTATATTGAAAGTCCGTCAATGGAAAGAAAATTGTCACAAATATACACATGTTGGCTCCAATTATTTATCATAAGCGGCTGTTTAAGCGCATTTTCAACAAATTCAGCCATAGCTCAAGAAGCAAAATGGATAAAGCCCACATCTTCAGAACAAATTTTAGTTGTCGACGGCGACAGTTTAGAAATAGGCAAAAAAAGAATACGTTTAATGGGAATAGACGCCCCAGAGTATGATCAATCCTGCAAAGACGAAAAAGGCGCTCTATACCCTTGCGGAAAACAATCCGCACAATATTTACAAGACCTAATCAATCACAAAAAAATCAAATGTAAAATACATAAAAAAGACAAATACGACCGAGAACTTTGTACCTGTTATGCAGATGATAAAAATTTGAATGCTCAAATGATTAAAGACGGACAAGCAATCGTCTACCTAGAGAGCGATTATCATTCAGAGCAAGAAACAGCTCAAAAAGAGAAAAAAGGTATATGGCGCGGAATTTTCATACATCCTAGACTTTTCAGGCTTTTAAAAAGTCATTCAGCCCCTCAAAATTAAAATTAATTTAAATTTTACATCAGATTCTTATTGACACCTTTAAAAAGTTATGTATAGTGCACAAAAAAGTTATGTTTAAATTTCAAAAAAACAGGTGATTTAAAATGTATGCAGTAATTAAGACAGGCGGCAAGCAATATAAAGTAGCATCAAACGATGTTATCAAGATTGAAAAGATTGCTGGCGAAGCCGGAAGTGAAGTAATTTTTAATGAAGTATTGGCTATGGACGATACAATCGGCACTCCATTAGTTGCCGGTGCAAGCGTAAAAGGCACCATTGTAAAACAAGCCAAAGACGCAAAAGTAATTGTTTTCAAGAAAAAGAGAAGACAAAATTATCGTCGTAAGAATGGTCACAGACAAAATATCACAATCGTAAAGATTACCGATTTGTGTAAATAAGCAACTAGGAGATTAAAAAATGGCACATAAGAAATCAGGCGGTAGCTCAGCAAACGGGCGCGATTCTATCGGACGTCGTTTGGGTGTAAAGAAATTCGGTGGTGAATCTGTAATCTCCGGCAACATCATCATTCGTCAACGTGGAACAAAATTCCATCCGGGTGAAAATGTAGGCATGGGAAAAGATCACACAATCTTTGCAACTACTGAAGGAAAAGTTGAATTTAGAACAAAAGCAAACGACAGAACTTATGTATCTGTTGTCCCGGCAGAATAAATCAACTAAAATAAAAAGAATAACGGGGATGCCAAACATCCCCTTTATTTTTCAAAAAATAGCATCTATAATGCTCTAAAACTGGTAACAATTGGAAAAGTAAAATGAAATTCTTAGATCAAGCAAAAATATACCTAAAATCGGGAGATGGGGGCAGAGGCTGCGTATCATTTCGCCGAGAAAAGTATATTGAATTTGGCGGTCCAAACGGCGGAGATGGGGGCAAAGGCGGCAGCGTATATTTTGTAGCCGTAGAAAACCTCAATACGCTAATTGATTTCCGTTACCAACAACATTTTAAAGCTCAAAACGGACAACACGGCATGGGGTCTGAAATGAGTGGCGCCAAAGGTGAAGATTTAATCATTAAAGTTCCTGTAGGAACAGAAATTGTTGCCAATGATGGAGAAACCGTATTAGCAGATATGGTTGAACCAGGACAGATTTATATGGCAGCCAAAGGGGGAGACGGCGGTCGTGGTAACACCAGATTTAAGACTTCTACAAACCAAGCTCCACGCTACGCCGAACCAGGATGGCCTGGAGAAGAAATGTGGGTATGGCTTCGTTTAAAAATTATTGCGGATGTAGGTTTAATTGGTTTACCTAATGCCGGAAAGTCAACATTTTTGACCGCTGTAACCAAAGCACGTCCCAAAATTGCCGACTACCCTTTCACAACTCTACATCCAAATCTTGGAGTCGCATGGGTTGATGAAAAAGAAATAGTCCTCGCCGACATTCCTGGATTAATTGAAGGAGCACACGAAGGCATCGGTTTAGGTGATAGATTTTTAAAACACGTAGAAAGATGTTCAGTTTTTCTACATTTGATAGATACAACTTCTGAAAACATTGTTCAAGATTACAAAACGATTCGCAAAGAATTAGAGCTATATGAAAGAAAACTAACAGAAAAGCCAGAAGTTGTCGCATTAAATAAAATCGATTCGCTCACCGCTGATGAAATAAAGAAAAAACTTTCATCACTTAAGAAAGTTACCAAATCTCCCGTATTTGCAATTTCCGCTATTGCTAACATGAACACTACAGATTGTTTACGTGAAATTGCTCAATACGTTCCGATGAGAAAACACAAACAAGAAGAAGACGCTGAATTAAAAATTCAAGAAACAGAAACCGCTCCTAAAAAAAGCTGGTCTCCGTTAGATTAAAAGGATAAACAAATGACAACTGAAGACACCAAATTACTAAATTTAGTTCAAAAAGTCTTAGACGATAACAAGGCAAATGACATTGTAACAATAGATTTAAAAGGAAAAACCTCTATTGCCAATTACATGGTTATCGCCAGCGGTACCTCCAATCGTCATGTTGCATCTCTTGCAGACAAATTGAAATATGAACTAAAACAAAACGGCTACACCTGCTCTTCTGAAGGCGAAGAAAAAGCAAACTGGGTATTGATTGATGCTTTTGACGTCATCGTGCACATTTTCTGCCCAGAAGTAAGAGAATTTTACAATCTAGAAAAGATGTGGAGTTCTGTAGCAGAATTACGCAAAAACTAAATAAAAACAACACAGCTGGCACTCAATAAAAAATTATTTATTGACAGCTCTAAAAAAGACTTGATTTATTGTTTCTAAACGTGTATCAAAGTTGAAGTAAACAAAATAGCTGTGTTTACATAGGGGTATAGCTCAGTTGGTAGAGCATCGGTCTCCAAAACCGAGTGTCGTGAGTTCGAATCTTACTGCCCCTGCCAATAAAAAAACCGTCCGAAAGGGCGTTTTTTTTAGCACTTGAACTAGAGGTATTCTTAATAATCACCGTGAAAATGTTTTCTAGTAACATCTTCCACGGATAGTCTTTTAGGTTCTTTGCAGTGTCTCATCTTAATAATCTCAAGTACATAACTTTCCGTTGTAAATCCTGAACTTCCAGCATTTGCTCTTTGAAGAGCTAATTGTTCTTCCAGATAGCCGTTTTTCTCAGCCTTAAGCAAAGCAGAAAGATTCAAATAATCTGTTTTTACAGGACCTTTTTTCTCCATAATCTCTAATTTAAATAGTTAAACATCATAATTTTATTTTAAGTGAAGTATATTTTGTTAGGGGGGATAAGTCAATGATTTTATTGTAGTTAAAGTCTGTAGGTTGTCTTATAAGTTCCACCTTCAAAACAAAGACGTCCAAAGCGTCTGTTCTATTTTTAAATCAATACCTTATTCGAGTCCGTGTAAGATGTGTTTCATAAAGCTAATTGCGCCGCTACAAAAGCTTTTAGCTTTTTACTTGCGCGAACAATCAAGTTTTGCTGCGGTTAATACCTAACAAATCTAAGAGAAGTTTTCCGTTTGTTACACCCCCTTCGGATACAGCTCCTTATTTATCAAACATTTAAGCTATTCAAAATTCTGTTTATTTGAGAAAATATTGAGTGTAATAAATAAAAGAAAACCCGCGAAATATCTATTTCGCGGGCCTTTTATCAAGTTAATATTTCTAGTTAATTAACACATACAGTCTTCAGGATAAAATATCCAAGGAGTTAACTGCGTTCCTAAATTCCTGTCGGTGAACGAATTTTCACATCGAGGAAAATCCCTCTAATGCCGCCTAGAGCTATCATTACTTTCCTCTTTAAGTAATCTGACACTAAGGAGAGTAAATATTGGGGTTCACCATAATCCTGAATTGATTTTAATTAAAATATATCATAAATGATAAAAGACAATAAACAAAGCAGGATTAGTATTCCACAGTAATTCATAAATTATAAAGCTTATCGCCAACAAACTATCAAAATTAAAAATTAAGAGCCAATGTTTTATAAATGATAAAAATCCATGGATTGTTGTATAAGTTCTACCAATAACAAAAAAGAAAAGTAATTGCGCTTGATTTTAAGAAGGAATTTTGTTAAAACACTCAAACAGAAAACTTATTATTAATCTATTAAATTTGTTTATTATGTATGTTAAAGAATTTGAAAGAGTTATTACATCAAATCGCTTATCTAAGGAACAAGCTTTAGCTGCAGTGGAAGAAGTGTTTGCTAGAAAAGAAGCGGCATCACAAAATGCTTATGCCAAAAGATATCTTTTCGTTGATAAAAATTTAAAAGTATCGTGTTTTGATGATGCGGTTGCTATGGTAGCACTTATTCATAAAAATGAACCGATTGCTGAATCTATTTTTTTAGATGACGAGTTTTTTGACAGGTTTCATTTTAACAAGCCTTTTATAAACATTGCTTTTTTTGAACCTATCGGACATGACGTTGGGATACGCGAAAGTGTTCTTTTAATTCAAGATTGGATAAAAACGCATTATCCGCAATATCGTGCAACATTGATATCCTGCACTTTTACCTCCATGGCTAATGGTTTTGGTTTTAATGCCTTTCATGACTGCTGGTTGCGAGAACTTGAAAATGAAGGATATCCCCAATATCGAGAACATGTAACGTTCGATTATTATCCTCAGAGTTCTAACCCAGACAAATTGCCCAATGTCTATGCCTCCATAGTGATGAGTGTAGAGGATTTTACAAAGCTTAATCCGAAAAAATTTAATTTAATGGCTTACTAGAAGCATTGATTCAGGTTGAAAGTTTCCTCTCGTACTAAGATTGTATATTGCGGAACATTCACCTTTCAAACAACTTTATTATAAAATAAAAACTATTCCGAATAAATTATAAGAGTTTTATTTTATATATCTCACTAACTAAAAAAACCGTCCGAAAGGGCGGTTTTTTTAGCACTTGAGCTAACAAATTCCCCCTATAAATATGATTTCTCAATAATCACTGTGAAAATGTTTTCCAATGGTATCTTCCTCAGACGACAAATCAGATTTTTTTACGCTTTTTTCATCTTAACAATTTCAAAAACATAGCTTTCCATTATCAGTCAAGGACTTTCAGTATTTGCTTGTTGTAGTGCTAATTATTCAGCTAAATAGACATTTTTCTCAGCCTTAAGCAAAGCAGAAAGATTCAAATAATCTGTTTTTACAGGACCTTTTCTCTCCATAATTCCTAATCTTAATAGTTAAACAACATCATTAAAACTCAAAAGCATTATAAAATTTTGCCTAAAGTAAATAATTTCATAATCAACTTTGCCCATGTATTGTCCTATATATTCTACCATACAAGATAAAAGTATATTAAAACGTCTTTTCCTACTCAAATAACAAGCTACATCTCTCCAAGAGATTACCTGCGTAAACAATCAATATATTTATTGACATCTAAAAAAAATTTTAATATGTTGGGCTCATCTGTTAGGATACATGGCACCCCAATGATATAAAAGAAAAATCTTACAAATCAGAGAATTGCCTAATAACATCCTGCTAATTTTTATCAATGTAATTGAAATGGTAGAGCTATGGGAAATACAAGTCCGATACAATTTTTTAGACAAGTTAAACAAGAAGTAAAAAAGGTTACTTGGCCTTCTAAAAAGGAAGTAATGCGTGCCACGGTTATGGTTTTAGTAATCGTTGCCATTGCATCAGCATTTTTCTTTTGCGTAGACATGATATTTGCCGCAATAGTTCGTTTAATCTTCAAATATTAGGAGTTTTCAATGACAGCGCGTTGGTATGTTGTAAACGTATATTCCGGTTCAGAAAAGAAAGTTGCTGAATCAATCAGAGAACAAGCCGTTTTGAAAAAAATGGATGACAGAATTTTAGAGGTTTTAGTTCCAACCGAACAAGTCGTTGAAGTTCGTAAAGGAACAAAAGTTAATGCTGAACACAAATTTTTCCCTGGATACATTTTAGTAAAGATGGAAATGAGTGATGATGCTTGGCACATTGTTAAAGATACACCTCGTGTAAGTGGTTTTCTTGGCAGCCACAATAAGCCTCAAGCAATTAGCGAAGCTGAAGTTAAACGCATTATGACCCAAATTGAAGAAGGCGTTGAACGTCCATCTACAGAGATTTACTTTGAAGTTGGCGAACAAGTTCGTGTAACAGATGGTCCGTTCGCATCATTCGTTGGTGTTGTAGAAGAAGTTGATAACGAAAAGTCTCGCGTTAAAGTATCAGTTTCAATCTTCGGACGTTACACTCCGGTTGACTTGGAATTCGGCCAAGTAGAAAAGATTGCTTAATATCAAAAAACATCAGTAAAACCCGCTTTTAAGCGGGTTTTACTTTACCTAAAATATATTTACACCTAGAAATCTAGCTAAATCAAAAATCTTCCCCAAAATTATCTATTTTCCTAATCTACCATTAACATATGCCAACAATTCAGTTTTACAAATGTTAGCATAGTCATTTGTGAAATATTTATCAAAAGCACTCAACAAACCTTCTAAAATTCCCAATTTTTCCATTAATACAAAAGAAGATGTATAGGCTAAATCATACACGCAAGCCAAATACATAGTTGCCTGATCTGCAAAATTCTTAACATTCCTTACATCCACAGCTTCATGCTTCATAAACGCGTTCCAAACAGCCGGACTTGGTATTTTAGTTTGATAATCAAGCATAGACTTCAAAAAGAACAGATTTTCCATCTCTTTAAAATGACGCGACAAAAGATAGAAATTAGCAACTTTATCCGCATCTCTAACCAAATAAATAATTTTATAAACTTCTTGTCGCTCTTTTTCAGATAACTTTACAAAATCATCATCTTCATAAAGCCGTTCAATTAAATGTCCGTGATGTCTAACAGGAAGAACTATATCAATACGATTAAAATCAGGATTTTTAGCCAACAAAGAGGCTCCATAGATACCATGATCAACTTTTCCTCCGTCTTCATGCAAAAAGACTTCATAAAAACGCCCTAAATCATGCAACAAAACCGTCGATTTCAATCTCAGAATTTCCGAAGAGGTATAATTTTGAAAAGCTTTTTCATGTTTCAACAAATAATTACCAACACCCAAAACTTGATATGAATGTTTCATTTTCTCATCCATTAGCTGTTGGGCGTGTTCTGTTGCATTTTGATAATACGTATTATATTCTTCAGCCAACCACTTTTTAGCTTTTTCAAAACACATTATCTATATTCCCCCACAAAACAATAAAAAAAGGGAATCCTAAAAAAGGATTCCCGATAAACAAAACAGCAAAATTAGAAACCTTCAGTATCTAAGCGCTTGCGCAACTGTTTTCTAGCTCTGCGAATAGCTTCAGCCTGACGACGAGCTTTTTTCTCAGAATTCTTTTCGTGACAACGTCTCAATTTCATTTCACGGAAAATACCTTCACGTTGCATTTTCTTCTTTAAAATCTTTAAAGATTGAGCTACGTCATTACCAATAACAGTAACTTGAACCACTTAAATCACCTCTTTTCTATTCTCTAAAATTAAACTTTATAGAGCCTTATAACACATATTTTTTAGAATGCAAACAAAAAATTACGCCTCAAAATAAAATATGTAACAGATTTTTAAGAAGTTGTAATATAAAATCAGTCCAAAGATATATCACAAGGATAGTAGAATGACTGAAACAGAAACAAATAATGAAACCGCTCAAAATCCCCAAAATGTCTATGAGCTTATGGAAAATGACGCGGGAGAAATCATGGTTCTTATATTTGCAGGAGAAGGCAAACCTGTAAATCCTACCTTTTACTTAAATGAAAAGGAAAAACTAATCGAAATTACACGTAGCAAAAATGATATTGTCCTAATAGAAGGATTACAGCCAGATACGATTGAGAAAATAAAAAATTTGAAAACACTGTACATTTGCGAAATGAAGTACAACGAAAATCCAGAAGCTGAAAATGAAATTGTCAATGCCTACGCTGCGGCATTAAAAAAAAAAGCAATCGAACCGCAAAACGAGCTCCTCAAAGCAGAAGCCTCGCAAGAAGAAACTCTCGCAGAAAAAGCCAGAAAAGCCAGAGAAAATCTCTTAAACAAGAATAATTCAAACAATTAAAAAGCTCCCAACTGGGAGCTTTTCTTATACACCATCAGGCTTCAAAACTAAAAACCTAAAACAGCATTTTTCAAACGAGCCAAAGTTTGTTTTGCAATTCCTCTAGCCTTCTGAGCTCCTTCTGCTAAAATATCCTGAACTTCATCAAAGTGAGCCATATAATAATTATAAACTTCACGTTCTTTTGCTGTTTTTTCAATAATAGCATCAAGAAGCATATTTTTTACATGTCCATAACCAAGTTTTCCGTTTCTAAGTCCGTCTGCCATTTCTTGAACCTTGTCAGCTGGCGCAATTGTTTTATAAATTTCATAAACCAATACTTCATCCGGATTCTTTGGTTCTTCAATCGGTTTTGAATCGGTTTTAATAGAAAAGACTGCTTTCTTCAAGACCTTATCATCCTCAAACATCGGAATCACATTTCCATAAGATTTGCTCATCTTTCTTCCGTCAATACCAGGAATCACTGCAATTTTATCATCAGCCACATAACCAGGCTGAACCAAAATTTCTTTACCATATACAGCATTAATTGCCCCGGCAATATCACGTGCAATTTCAACATGTTGCACCTGATCTTTTCCCACAGGAACAATATCCGTATCAAAGGTTAAAATATCTGCTGCCATAAGAATTGGATAAGTATACAATCCCATATTAATTCCGTCATCTTGAGGTTTTTGCGCTGCTAAATTTTTATCAACAGCAGCTTTATACGCATGAGCTTTGTTCATAAATCCTTTAGGCGTAAAAGCAGATAAAATTGTAGCAACTTCAAAAATCTCTGGTACATCAGATTGGCGATAAAAAATAGTTTTCTTAGGATCCAAACCTGCAGCCAAATAAACGCATGCAATTTCTTTAATAGCGCGATGTAAAACTTCAACATTTTTTTCTGCATTAATTGCATGATAATCAGCAATAAACATAATATGCTGTTTTGCCGTATTTCCCATTTCTACAGCAGGCTTAATTGCCCCCAAATAATTACCTAAATGAGGCTTGCCTGTCGGTTTAACCCCTGTTAAAACCTTTTTACCCTCTATCATTTTGTGTTTGCCTTTCAATTTTCTATTGTTTTTAATTTTAAATATTGATAACTTATTTTCAGATTTTTGCAATAATTTATGTAAAAAAGGAAACACAAAGATGTTGGATATAAAATTTATTATAGAAAATCCGGAAACGGTAAAAGAAGGTTTAGCAAAAAAAGGCTACACCAAAGAACAAATTGATATAGATGGCTTAATCGCATTACACAAAGATGTAAACAAATTAAAAACATCCACCCAAACATTAGCAGAAGAAAAGAATAAATTAAGTAATTCAATAAAATCCGCATCTAATGAGGAACGCCCTGCAATTATTGCTAAAAGTAAAGAAATCGGCGAAGAATTAAAGAAAGAACAAGAATTATTGGCAGAAGAACAAAAGAAATATGATAGCATCATGTGGAGAATGCCAAACTTGCCGAGTCCAGAATCTCCTGTTGGTCCAGATGAATCAGGAAACGTTGTAATCAGACGCGTTGATGAACCTACAAAATTTGATTTTACGCCTAAAGATCATGTAGAATTAATGGAACTAAATGATTGGTCTGAATTAGAACGCATTACAAAAGTATCTGGTGCAAGAACTTATGCCATCAAAAACGAATTATCTCGTTTGGAATTAGCTATGCACATGATGGTATTAGATAAATTAACTGAACACGGCTTCACAACCATCACCGTACCATCTTTATCAAAACAAAAACCATTATATGGTATGGGATACCTTCCTTTCTCTCAAGATGAAGTATACTATATGCCTGCCGATGATTTATATTTATCTGGTACTGCTGAATTAGTTTTAAACTCTTTAAGAGCTGACGAAATATTATCTGAAAATGACCTTCCTGTATTATATGCCGGATTCTCTCCATGTTTCCGTCGTGAAGCCGGAGCTGCCGGAAAAGATACAAGAGGATTAGTTCGCGTTCACCAGTTCCTCAAAACCGAACAATTTGTAATCTGCAAAAATGATATTGCAGAAAGCGAAAAGTGGCACAAAACCTTATTAGCCATTTCAGAAGAAGTATTGCAAGATTTAGAGTTGCCATATCAGGTATTAGAAATTTGTACCGGCGACATGGGTGCACCTAAATATCGCCAATACGATTTGGAAGCATGGACGCCTTCTCAAAATTGCTACAGAGAAACTCACTCTTGCTCAAACATCACAGAATGGCAAGCACGTCGCACGAACTTAAGATACAGAGATAACAAAGATGGTAAAGTTAAGTTTGTTCATACCTTAAACAATACCGGAATTGCAACACCGCGTATCTTAGTGCCATTTATTGAAAATCACCAACAAGCTGATTACACCGTACGTATTCCGGAAAAATTACAACCTTATATGAACGGCAAAAAGTTTATTGGTAAAAATGCTAAAAACAAATAAATAAACGTCATAAAAACAAAGGAGAGTTATGAAAAGAATTGATAAAATCATCAATTTCATGCGCGCATTAGAAGAGGTTTGCGTTGTTAAAAGAGATTTACTCTTATATGAAGGCTCCACCGAAAACAATGCAATGCATATATTCAAACTCTCCTTTTTAGTGATGTTAATTACCCCTTACTTAAAGAGTGAGGTTGACTATACAAAAATGCTAGAAATGGCATTGGTACATGATATTGCAGAAGGAAAAGTCGGCGACTATACAGCTGCAAATCAAATTGCCAATCCCGCTATAAAAGAAGAAAAAAAATATAAAGAAGCTCAAGCTATAAAAGAACTAAAAAAGCAACTTCCTGCGCCATTAAATAAAAAGATTTATGATTTGTACCAAGAGTATGAAGAAAAAGAAACGCTTGAAGCCAAAATTGTTTCCGCTTTAGATAAACTAGAGGCCAACCTTCAGGCCAATCAATACAAAGATGGCGACGTTCGCTATTGGGGATTATGCGAAAATGGCGGAGAATACTACAAAATGGCATTAAAAAAGAAACCCTTAATTAAAGAAATCGGTGAACCTATACTCAAAGACTTAGAAAATGCCATCATTACGTTGTCTAAAGAAAACATGAAAAGATGTGCCTTACATCCGCAAAAACAATAAAGAAAGATTTTCCCATGTTACTATATGTAGATAAAAAGAAAGAACGTCAAAAAAAAATAAAACGTATCCTTTTTATCATCAGTATCCTACTCATCATCTTAATCAACTTCATTCAGTTCCCGATTGATTTGCACCAAACCCAAAAGCAATTAATCAACTATAAATCCAAAGCGTCCACCCCTGAATGGTATTCTCACACAGAACCAATAACAATTCTGAGCACCCCAAAAAAAGAAGAAATAATTTTTCTTATATCTAATATTTCAAGCAGAGAAAATCTAATTACCCTAGCTAAAGCATTTTCTCTAATTCCTCATAACGCGACAACAATCAACATTTCCCCAGAAATCACGGATTCTGAAAAAATTTTAAAACTGGCACAAATATTTTCCCATCAAATAAAACAAGACAACAAATCAACGCAACTTATTGTAGTAGCAGATGAAAATAAAATACTAGAACTAACGAAATCAAAGAAATTTGTTCCCCACACAATAAATCACACATCACCCAAAAACTTTATCATAACACCTGAAATTCAATCTTTTTTAGATTCATTTGCTCCACTTTCACCAGCCCCTGAAAATAAACAAGAACAGGAACAAGAAAATCTAAAAAAACTAATAAAAGACCATAAAGATATAATTCTCAGCAGCCTTCCTTTTACACCATATGCAGAGGTAGATTACCCTATGTCTGCTCAATATATTCTTTTGAAAAATGCCAATGTTTGCTTATCTTCAACAAATAAAAAAATATGTACTCTAAATACAAATAAATCTCTAACCAACAACATTAACGAAACTCTACAAAAGTTCGCCCCACAAGAAAAAGTAACGCAATTATCCTTATTAACGTCATTCCAAGAAATTCCTTGCCAATCAAATATATCCTCAAACGATGGGCTACTATTCCGCTTTGAACAACGTGAATACATTTTACTTCCTCAAGAAATAGAAAAATATAAAAAAGAAAACACCAAAGAGGAAAACATTTATCACTATATAAAACAACAAGCAGGTATAAATCCTGACTACCAAAATCCTAAAATGAAATTCTACAAATTTAAGACAGTGGAGATAAATTTAAATGACAACATATAATGGCTATGAATTAAATTACAACATTGACGAACTCAAAAAAATGACAACAGAGGAAATGACAGACATAACCCTATTGTCAGACCAATCGGAACAATATCAAGCTCTGGCAGAAGGAGATAAAAAAGCGCTACAACATTTAGTTGCGGCTGCAAAAATATTAAATAATGTCAGCCTACAACAAGATAATCCTCATAATATATCATTAAAAAAAGCGCTTGAAAAAGAAGCTGCAAATGATGAACAAGCTGCATTATCCTTAAAAATGTTTAATTCGCTAAATGGCGTATGTGGTCTAAACGGCATAAATGAAAAACCAATAACCATATTCAAAGGCTTAACCACTCCTGCTGGAAAAAATTTCTATCCTCAAGATTTAAGCATTAACGAATTTCATCAAATTTTATTAAAAATGTTTTCAGAAGGAAAAGATAGAGAAATAGCCAAAATCCTATCTGCACGCACAATGGTTGTAAGAGAACAAGACGAATTAAAGGCCATTGACTATACAGAATATTTCAAACAAGAATTCTCCGAAATGGCCAATGAATTAGAAGTCGCCGCGCATTATTGCACTAACGACCTATTTAAAGAATATTTATCATGGCAAGCACAAGCCTTACTGCAAAACAATGAAGATATGGATATGCTCGCCGATAAACATTGGGCCATGATGCAAGACACACCGCTTGAATTTACATTAAGTCGCGAAAACTATGATGATGAAATGACCTCCACCGTTTTAGAAAATCCGGAATTGGCACAACTAATTGCAGAAAAGCACATTGAAGTCATTGCTAAAGACATGCTCGGCGCTCGTGTTGGCATCGTAAACAAAAAGGGAACAGATTTGCTCCTAAAATTCAAAAACATGATGCCAAAATTAAGTTCTTTAATGCCTCATGCTAGTCAATACACCCAAACTATCAGTACCAATACAGAATTAAAACAAACCATGGTTGATGTTGATTTAGTTAGTCTAACCGGAGATTATGCACAATGTCGTGGTGGCATGACCGTAGCCCAAAACCTTCCCAACAACGATAAATTATCAATCAAGACCGGTGGAGGAAGACGTAACGTATACCACCGCCAAGTAAGACAAAGTCACGATCCGGAAAGAACACAAAAAATGCTTAATGCGTTTTTACATCCAGATTTCCACAAATACTATAATCTAGAAGCAGACCATCTATTCGTAATCGGTCATGAAAACGGACACTCCTTAGGACCGAGCAGCGAATATCAAAATGCCCCAGGTATTTGCAAATCCATTATTGAAGAAAACAAAGCGGATACAGTATCAATATCATTCATGCCGGAATACGTTAAACAAGGCATCATTACAGAAGAAGAATTAAAAGAAATTTATACCACATGGATTTTCCGCTTACTATTACGAGCAAAACCAATATTCCCAACTGAAACTTACAAAATTGTGGATTTAATAGAATTCAATACTCTATTACAACATAAAGCCATTACTTTTGATGAAAACAAATTAATCCATATTGACTTTGCTAAAGTAAGTCCCGCCATGTACGATTTATTAACGCAAGTAATTGAGATACAATTATCCAAATCACCTCAAAAAGCCCGTCAATATATAGAAGAAAATACAACATGGAACGACTTGCACGAATACATCGCCAATACACACAAAAAATTGGGATTAAAGAAGTACAAGAACATTGTAGATTTTTTCTAAAAAGCTTGCGAAACAATAATAAACAAGGTATATCTTCATAAGAACGACAATAAGGAGATGAACAAATGTTTGGAAAATTCGTATACGGACAATATTCACTGGCCGTTGCCTTCTGGAAATTTTCTGTTTTAGGGTTAATCGCATCTAGTTTCGTAACAAGATTGCTAATGATATTTTTAAAGCAATCTGTTGGCTATGAAACAAGATTTTTACAAGTTGTTTGGAATAACATATCCTTATTAAGTATGAATCCGGCAACCTTTACATGGTTATGTTTCTACACCGCCGCATTTCTTGGCACTCTGACATACTGCGTTGTATGCATCATAGGCATGTGGAACACCTACAAAGAATATGAGAAAAGTAAGGTCTTAGCAATTATCTGTATGATGATTGTCTGGGCACTTGTTTACTTCGCCATAAAATATTCAATGTATTAAAAATTAAAGAACCTCTCAAAAAAGAGGTTCTTTTTTTTATATCAATTCATTTTGCATTACCGAACAATAACAAGATTTGCTTCACCACACAACTCAATAAAGCAAGTATAAATCGTTAATATGAAATTCAATTCTCTAAAACATAAAAGGGAAGCCAAGCGGCTCCCCTCAATTTCATCTCGATTAAGTAGATGTAATTAAATATCCAAATTAACCACATTAAGTGCATTTTCTTGAATAAAGTCTTTACGTGGTTCAACCACATCACCCATAAGCGTAGAAAAGACTTCATCAGCTTCTTCCATTTGGTCAATTTTAACTTGTAACAATGAACGAGCTTCTGGATCCAACGTTGTTTCCCAAAGTTGTTCAGGGTTCATTTCGCCCAAACCTTTATAGCGTTGTAACGTAATGCCTTTCTTACCAGCAGCCATAACCGCATCAACCAAAGTAACCGGACCAGCTATCACTGTTTCACCGCCTGTTTTAGAAACAAGCTTCAAAGTTTGAGAGAAGTTTTCAGCCAAGAAATCCTTCATTGAATTAAGGATTCGTGCTTCACCACTTTCCAAAATAGAAGCTCCGACAATATGCTCTTCTTTAACACCACGCAATGTACGATAGAAAGAGATATTGCCACTATCTAACACTTCCGCTTTCCAACCGCGATCATATTCTGCCTCAAGATTATCCAAGCGAATAACGAGCTTATCCAACTCAGCCTGCAAACGAGTTTTATCTGCTTGCAATTCTTTATCAAACAATCCGCAAATAGCCATTTGTTCAACAATATGTTCTGGAGCCTTTGTACTCAGCATAGAAACTAAATTACGTGCTTTTTTAGTACTTTCTACATAGGCAACCAAATCTTGACCCAAGATTCTCTCACCATCAGCTTTTTCCAAGTAAGCATCATCACAACCGCCATTAATCAAATAATCTTCCATCTCTCTATCATCTTTCAGATAAATAATGGAGTTACCTCGTTTAGCTTTATAAAGTGGCGGTTGAGCAATATAGACATAACCACGCTCAATTAATTCAGGCATCTGACGATAGAAGAAAGTCAATAACAGTGTTCTAATATGCGCACCGTCGACATCCGCATCGGTCATAATAACGATCTTATGATAACGACATTTATCAGGATTAAAGTCATCACGTCCGATTCCCGTACCCAAAGCTGTAATAATTGTACCTATTTCTGCAGAATTGAGCATTTTATCAAAACGAGCACGTTCTACATTTAAGATTTTACCTCTCAAAGGCATAATAGCCTGATTTTTTCTGTCTCTACCTTGTTTAGCAGAACCACCAGCGGAGTCTCCCTCTACGATGAACACTTCTGACAAAGCTGGATCTTTTTCCTGACAATCAGCCAATTTACCCGGAAGAGAAGAAATATCCAACACACCTTTACGACGTGTCAATTCACGAGCTTTACGAGCTGCCTCACGAGCAGTAGCAGCTTCAACAATTTTACCAACAATAATTTTAGCTTCAGCAGGATGCTCATCTAACCATTCTTTTAATTTATCGCCCATAACACCTTCAACAACCGGACGAACTTCAGAAGAAACTAATTTATCCTTCGTTTGAGAAGAAAACTTAGGATCCGGCACTTTAACAGACAAAACGCAAGTCAAACCTTCACGCATATCATCACCGGTAATAACGGTTTTATCCTTTTTCAAAAGACCATTTTCAAGAATATAGTTATTAACCGTACGCGTCAAAGCACCTCTAAAACCAGCCAAGTGAGTACCGCCATCTTTTTGCGGAATATTGTTAGTAAAGCACAACATACTTTCGTTATAAGCCTCCGTCCATTGCATAGCAACATCCACTTGAATATCGTTCTGTTCACCGGAAATGCTAATAATATTCTCATGCAGTGGAGCCTTTGCCTTATTAAGGTGTGTAACAAACGCTTTCAAACCACCTTCATAATGGAACACTGTTTCTTTAGGCTCGTTACCACGATTATCAATTAGTTTCAAATAAACACCGGAATTCAAAAAAGCCTTTTCACGAATAGAACGTTCCAAAACATCATAACTAAATTCGGTTTGTGTAAATGTTTCCGGAGAAGGTAAAAAAGAAACTTCTGTACCATGTTTTCCCGGAGTTGAGCCTGTAACATGAATATGTTCAACAACATTACCATTGGCAAATTCAGCCTCATACTGTTGGTCATTACGCCAAATTTTCAATTTCAACCATGTAGAAAGCGCATTAACCACAGATACGCCCACGCCATGCAAACCACCGGAAACTTTATATGAGTTATTATCAAATTTACCACCGGAGTGCAATTCGGTCATAATAACTTCCGCAGCAGAAACCCCTTCTTCTTTATGAATATCAACAGGCATACCACGTCCGTTATCACGAATTGTCGCCGAACCATCTGGATTAAGAATAACTTCAGTTTTATCGCAATAGCCGGCCAAAGCTTCATCAATAGCATTATCCAAGACTTCATAAATCATATGATGCAAACCAGATCCATCATCAGTATCACCAATGTACATTCCCGGTCTTTTACGAACAGCATCTAAACCCTTTAATACCTTAATTGAGTCAGCATTATACTCTTGTTCACCTTTAACAATTTCTTCTTCAGTCAATTCAGCCATTACAAACCTCTGTTATAATAAATTTCAAGCACGATTCAATATAGCACCTCTGCAATTTTAACCAAGTAATTTTTGCAAAAAATCAAAGGTTATCCCCTATTTTTTTGCCATTTTTCATTTTCTACAATTCGTTATAATAAAAAAAGAAGAAATCTTAAAACTTCTTCTTTTCTCACTAAAAATAAAATTACTTTCGTACCTCAAAAATATCAAAATTTTCTCTCAAGTACTTTAATAATTCCTCATTTTCAACCAATGCCAAACATTGACTTTCTGAAGTATCCGTATCTGAAGGAACTTTACGATACTTTTGAAGATAATATTCTTTTACCCCCATATTTTTAAGAGCATCCGCAATCTGATAAAGATCATCAATGGTTAAGAAACGAGGATCGCAAGTTGTCCGACATTCAAAAGCAATACCTGAAGCTATAAGATGTTTTAAGCTTTCCAAAACTTTATCAACATCACCCCAACCTCCGGTAACGGCCTTATACTTTTCCTTATCAAATGGCGCCTTTATATCAAAGCCCACCCAATCAACATGTTTTAAGACCTCAGCAAATCTATCGGGACGATACCCTCCGGTATGCAAACCAATTTTATATCCCAAAGCCTTAACTTCTTCAATCGCATCAACTAGACCATCCTGAACCAAAGGTTCACCGCCAGAAAACACGACAGCGTCCAACATTCCTTTTCTTTGTTGAAGAAAATCAACAAATTTTTGCCAAACAATATTCGTATCGGCATTAACATCCTGAAGATGCGTATTATGGCAAAACGGACAACGCCAAGGACATCCCTGCATAAAGACAACAGCGGACATCTTAGTTGGAAAATCGACGATACTGAATTTCTCAATACCGCCGATTCTAATAGGGTTCATAAACACCCACCTTTAAGCAAGAGATTACTCTGCAGCCAAAGCCATTGTATCTGCTCTGCAAACACATTCACGAGCTTCGCAGCCTTGAATAGCTTTTTCTTCACAGAAGCACAATCTGCTATTGTATTCGCCTTTTTTACCAACATTGAATTCTGTTGTCGGACGAATATAACCCATAACTCTGGTATATACTTCACAACGTTGTCTTTCGGAATCATCCAATTTAACGTCATCAATATTAATAATATTGCTCATTTTTCTCCCTTTCATATATTATACTATTCTACGCTACTTCTTGCTTTTTTGCAAGCATTTTCAACTTTTCTGCCTTTTTTTCTTGATCACAAATCGGACAGAATTCATGTTCACCGGCAATATAACCATGTTTTGGACAAACAGAGAATGTCGGTGTAATCGTGATATATGGCAAACGATAATTAGCCAAAACCTTCTTAATAAAGTCACGACAAACTTTTGCAGAGGATATACGTTGGTTCATATAAAGGTGAAGAACGGTACCTCCGGTATACTTAGACTGCAATCTCGCTTGCAAGTCCAAAGCTTCAAATGGATCATCAGTATAACCTACTGGTAATTGAGAAGAGTTTGTATAGAAAGGAGCATCAGGAGTCCCCGCCTGAATAATACCAACATAGCGTTTTTTATCCTCTCTAGCAAATCTTGTTGTTGCACCTTCAGCTGGAGTCGCTTCAAGGTTATACATATGTCCGGTCTCTTCTTGGAATTTCACTAATCTATCACGAATAAAGTCTAAGAACTTCTCAGCAAAAGCCTGTCCCCAAGCATCTGCAATATTGTGTTCATCATTAGTAAAGTTTCTAATCATTTCATTCATACCATTGACACCAATAGTAGAGAAGTGATTACGAAGAGTACCCAAATATCTCTTAGTGAATGGGAACAAACCATTATCAATTAAACGCTGAATAACTTTTCTCTTAATTTCCAAAGATGTTCTTGCAATGTTCATCAATTCATCAACTCTTGCAAACAATGCAGCTTCATTTCCTTTATAAACATAACCGAGTCTTGCGCAGTTAATTGTAACAACCCCAACAGAACCAGTCTGTTCAGCAGAACCAAATAAACCGTTACCACGAGCCAAAAGTTCTCTCAAATCAAGTTGTAAACGACAGCACATAGAACGAATTTGACCTGGCTTCAAAGAAGAGTTCAAGAAATTCTGGAAATAAGGCAATCCATATTTAGCAGTCATTTCAAATAACAATTCAGTGTTTTCATCTTCCCAAGGAAAATCCCAAGTCATATTGTATGTTGGAATTGGGAAAGTGAAAGGTCTTCCTTTAACATCGCCGCCCATCATAACATTGATGTAAGCTTTGTTAATCATAGCCATTTCTGCACCCAAATCACCATAGGTGTAATCCTGTTCAACGCCTGCAATAATTGGATGTTGATCACGTAAATCTTCCGGACAAACCCAGTCAAATGTAAAGTTTGTAAACGGTGTTTGAGACCCCCAACGAGAAGGAACATTCAAATTATAGATTAATTCCTGCATGCATTGTTCTACTTGATCATAATTCAGCTTATCTTTTCTAACATACGGAGCCAAATAAGTATCAACAGAAGAAAATGCTTGAGCGCCGGCCCATTCGTTCTGCAAAGTTCCCATAAAGTTAACCATCTGTCCGATAGCGGAAGAAAGATGTTTTGGAGCACCAGCTTCAACTTTCCCCGGAACGCCGTTAAAACCTTCACGCAACAAGTTTTTCAAAGACCAACCGGCACAATAAGCAGCTAACATACTCAAATCATGAATATGAATATCACCATTTCTGTGAGCTTCACCAACTTCTGCAGGATAAACATGTGACAACCAATAGTTTGCAGTAACTTTACCGGAAACGTTCAAAATCAAACCACCATTAGAATATCCTTGGTTAGCATTTTCTTTAATACGCCAGTCCAAATTTTCCAAATATTCATTAACAGAGCTTTCTACATCAATAACGGTCTTACCGTCACCACGCATTCTATTTCTCTTATCACGATATAAGATATAAGATTTAGCGGTTTTAAAGTAGTTTGAAGAAATAAGAACTTGTTCAACCACATCTTGAATATCTTCAACAGACGGTAAAGACTCATCAAATTTGTGAGATAAAATCTTCATAACCTGAGCAGTCAAAAGCCAAGCATCGTCACCATCAAACTCATTTGTAATTTCACCGGCTCTTAAAATTGCATTATAAATTTTATCACCGTCAAAATCTGCAAGAGTGCCATCTCTTTTTGTTATACTTTTAAACGGCATTTTATACTTTTTTGCCGTGGGCATTTGCAACTCATTATTTGCCATTTTTTTATTATTCCCTTCTCTCATAAATGTAATAAGTTCTTTTTTGACTTCAAAAGCACCATACTAGATATTGTGTTAACAAACAGTAAAAATACACTAGATATTGTAAAAAATACTTTTTGAATTCAAATTCAATAACTGTCCCCATCATAAAAAAAACATCTATTTTGACAAGGCATCATCCCCCGTTTTTTTTTAAATTTTCATATCATACTAAAATTAAAACGATTTTTTTTTTTTAAAAGGTCAATAACCCCCCCTCCAATATCTTTAAAGATGTTACTAACAGTTTTTTTAAATATTTTTTACCACCTTTTTTTTCACTAAAAAAGGTTGACCTAAATAATAACAATCTGTATGATATTTGTCGGGTAAAATTTCAGGGAGTATAAAAATTGCGTAAAACCATAATTTGGGACTTAGATAACACCCTATACTACGAAACAGAAGAATATAAAAATAAATTAAACGAAGCCACAGCTGCCGCTGCGATTGAAGAATTCAACATACCTTTGGATTTTAAAGAGGCAACGGCAAAAGTAAAAGAGTCTTATGCAACATATCGAGATGGATTAGAAATATTCTCCAGAGAATATGGTATTCCTCATAAAGAGCTATACAAGTCTTACCACAATTATAAGAGTGAATTAGTAAAAACCATTGCTCCTTATGAAAATTTACTGGAAAAATTGCAGAGTCTACAGTGTCCGCAATATGTATTTTCTACATCATCAAAAGATATCTGCAAAAAGATTCTAAAACATATCGGACTATATGATTTCTTTGAAAACAAATTCTACTCAGTAGAAGATTTTGATGTATATAAGAAAAATGAAAGTCCGGACGTATACAAGCGTTTGTGCGAAAAAATCGGAATCAACCCTAAAGATTGTATTTTTGTAGATGACAGCTATTCCAATTTAGATTTTGCAAAACAATGTGGAATGACAACAATCCGCATTTATTATGGCAATAACTCCGCCAAAGATATGCAATTTATAGATTCCGCCTATAGGGGCATAGATGAATGCATTGAGGGCTTAAAAAAAGATTATAATTGCTAATAAAAATTATAATTGATCATTCTAAAAAAGCCACCGACAAGGTGGCCTTTTATTTATCATTTTTTATCAAACTTCTCACATAATTTATTCTCTAAAACATAATTTTCTGCAGAGTCTAATTTCATCTGCTCTATTTCAACTTCTTTACGCCAATTTTCAACTTTCTGCTGCAGTTTCTGCAAATATTCAGCATTTAATTCCTTAGCCACAATATCGGCTTGCTGCCCAGGTTCAACAATTTTCACCCCAACAGTTTTAAAGAGTCCATCAGCTGTTTTCTTAAATTGTGGCAGAAAATAATCCAACGCCTCAATATAAATTTGCATATGTGTTTTCTCATGTTTTAACGCCACATCATACAAACAGGAGTCTTTTTCTAAATCTTTTGAAATATAAATTGTAGGCACATAATAGCCCAAATGTGTTTCAATTTTTTCCGGATATACGCACTTATATCCATGACTAATTTCAATCTGTCCCACTGTTAAAGAAAAATCAAAACCATCGCGTACCTTTGTTAAACCAATCGGAATAAAATCTTTAGGCATTTCGAGTCCGCTTGCCTTATATTTTTCCTCCGTTTCACGTCTAAGAAACTCTTTTCCTTTAGTATAATTGTATTTTAATTTTCCATAAGCAGAAGTTACATCAACAACCGGATCATAAATAACACTCAAGCATTCTTCAACATATTTCTGCGTATCATCATTTGCCGCATGCACCGCATCTGTAACAGAAATCATAAAAATTAAGGCAAAAAAAACTTTTCTCATCTATAATCCCTCTCAAAGTTCTTTTATAACGCGGAGTTATCCTATGAAACACACATACATTATAAGCATAATCTTGTCCAGTTTTTTTACATATAAGTCCGTAGCTGCTAACATTACGTCCCAACAATATGCTTTTTTCATTCCTGGAGGAGCTTTCCAACAAAATCAAAAAGTACAAGATATCCGCTTAATGCGCCCCCGTTACGCAAAACCTGAAGAAGAGAAGCAAGACACCACATCATCACAAGAAGAAACACCTCGTTCTTCAAACTATGTTTCCACCCCGCAAAACAGAACCATTTCGGCTTCAGAAACATCAATTTCCTCAACTTCACGTGCTCAAAACACTTTAAAGAATAGAAAAAAATCAACATTTCCGATTGTTCAAGACAATATAGCTTCCGTACAACCAATTACGACATCTGCTACGGATTCTGACATTTCTATCACCTCGGATTCAACCAATATTATTTTTCAAGAAGAAACTCCTCCAGCTCCGGTTTCTGCAGAAGTAAATCAAAAATTAGAACAATACCAACTTGATGATAACACAAAAATTACCACCACACAAAAAGAAGAACCAGCCTTGCCGCAACCGCAAATTTCTTATCTGGAAGAACTCAAACAAAAGAGTCTATCTGCGCTACTATCTGACATTCCTTATCCGGATTCTTCGCAACCAAAATTCAAACAATTATATCCATACTACGGCATGGAATTACGTGTTTATCAACGTCGCGGCAAATTTCCAAGTAATCGTGAACAAGAAGATACATTAGCTAAAGCTAACTCTATAAAACGTTTTGAAGTACAATAACAAGAAATAAGCGGCTGAGTTAAAGCCGCTTATGTTTCTATCAAATTAATCATCTCCAATACGTAACGCTTCAATAAACGCAGATTGAGGCACTTCTACTTTACCAAATTGTCGCATTCTTTGTTTACCTTTTTTCTGCTTATCTAAAAGTTTACGTTTACGAGTAACATCACCGCCATAACATTTAGCTGTCACATCTTTACGCATAGCTGAAATAGTTTCTCGTGCTACAACACGACCGCCAATTGCAGCTTGAATCGGAATTTTAAACAAATGTCTCGGAATTAAATCTTTCAATCTCTCACAAATTTGACGCCCTCTAGATTCGGCTTCGCTTCTATGACATAAAAACGCCAATGCATCAACAGGTTCCTCATTAATTAAAATCTGCACTTTAACCAAATCTGATTGTTCATAACCAACCAATTCATAGTCAAAACTAGCATATCCGCTTGTAATGGATTTTAAGCGATCATAGAAATCAAACACAATTTCATTAAGAGGGATTCGATAAACCACCATCGCTCTGGAACCAACATAAGTTAACTCTTGCTGCAAACCACGACGCTCCGTACAAAGCTTCAAAACTGCTCCTAAATAAATATCAGGCACAAGAATTGTCGCTCTAACCATTGGCTCTTCAATAGAAGCCACTGTCGACAAATCCGGCATATCAGCAGGATTGTGCAACATAATAGTTTCCCCCTTGGTCAAATTAATTTTATAGGCCACAGATGGAGCTGTTGTAATAATATCCAAATCAAATTCACGACCAATTCGCTCTTGAATAATCTCCATATGCAACAGCCCTAAGAACCCACATCTAAAACCGAGTCCCAAAGCCGCTGAATTTTCATTTTGATAATCAATACTGGCATCATTAAGCTTCAATTTTGCCAACGCATCTTTTAAAGCCTCATATTGGCTGCTATCAACCGGAAAGATAGAACAGAACACCACCGGTATAGAAGGTTTAAATCCAGGCAGAGCCTGCTCACAAGGTCTCTTATTATCTGTAATCGTATCACCGACACTACAGTCGCCAACACTTTTGATACTTGCTGTAATATACCCAACTTCTCCGGCAGACAATTCATCAGCTTCTTGCATTTTTGGTGTAAAAACACCCAATCTATCAACAGTATAAGTCGCATTATTGCTCATCATACGGATGACTTGTTTTTTACGAAGCACACCATCTTTAATACGTACTAAAATAACAACGCCCAAATAAGAATCATACCAACTATCAATCAAAAGCGCCTTAAGCGGAGCTTCAACATCTCCCTGAGGTGCCGGCAAATGATGTACAATAGCTTCTAAAAGATTATCAATACCAAACCCTGTTTTTCCGGAAGTTTCAACCGCATCACTCGCGTCAATCCCTATAACATCTTCAATTTGAGTTTTAACTTTTTCAACATCTGCAGAAGGCAAATCAACTTTATTAAGAGCCGGTACAATTTCATGATTATTATCGATTGCCAAATAAACATTAGCCAATGTTTGCGCCTCAACACCTTGTGTCGCATCAACCACCAACACAGAACCTTCACAAGCAGCTAACGAGCGAGAAACCTCATAAGAAAAGTCAACGTGTCCCGGAGTATCAATCAGATTAAGCATATATTCTTGCCCATCTTTCGCTACATATTTCAAACGAACTGTCTGCGCTTTAATAGTAATTCCACGTTCACGTTCAATATCCATGGAGTCTAAAACCTGCTCGGTCATTTCACGATGTTCCAAACCACCGCAACGTTCAATAATTCTATCTGCTATTGTAGATTTACCATGGTCAATATGAGCAATAATTGCAAAATTTCTGATCTTCGTCAAATCCTGCATAGAGTTATCCTTAAAAAAACAATTTTATAAACTTATATCTGTCATAAAGTAAATTTTATCGGAACGCAACAGATTTTAAACACTTTACTGTTGCAAGTCAGACAAAACTGTGCTTAAATAAGAAACAATAAAATTATTCTGAAATAATATGGAGGTTGCAATGATTAAATTTATAGACATTGAATTCGGTTCCAGTCGCTATCAGGAACTGCTAGATTTACGTTATCGCATTTTATTGCAACCATTAGGATTAAAATTCCTCGATTCTTTCAGAGAAGAAGAAGCAAGTTTCCTACACATTGGCTGTATAGATTCCGTTAGTGACAAACTAATTGGCGGTTTAATAATGGTACCGCTTGATAATGAAGAAATAAGAGTAATGCAAGTTGCCGTAGACGTAGTTCATCAAGGCGAAGGTATAGGTAAAAAGTTAATTGAATATGCCGAAAAGACCGCAAAAGAAATCGGATACAGCACAATGGTTATGCATGCAATGCTTTCCGTTGTAGGTTTTTATGAAAAATTAGGCTTTAAACAAGACGGTGACTTATTTGAAGAAAAAGGCATCAACTTTATACGCATGGTAAAAAAGCTTTAATAACGAATTCCCATTAATATAAAAAAAGCCGCAAATAGCGGCTTTTTTTACTACTCAAGATAAAGCGAACTCATTTTATAACGTTTTACTAGATGACGCAATAAAACACCGATAATTGCGGCCACCGGAACAGCCAGCATCAATCCAAGAAAGCCCAACAATACACCACCGGCTAATAATGCAAACATCACCCATACCGGATGTAACCCCACATTTTCCCCTACCAATTTAGGTGTTAAGAAGTTACCTTCTAAGAATTGTCCACTTAAGAACACAGCAACCACATACATCACATGTGTAATATCATTAAATTGCGCAAATGCTAAAATGATAGCTAACACAAAACCAGTAATAGAGCCAACATATGGAATAAAGGAAATAACTCCGGCAATAAAACCGACGAGTAAGCCTAATTCCAATCCCACCAATTTTAAACCTATAGAATAATATAAGCCCAAAATAACGCATACACTAAGCTGACCGCGAATAAAACCTGCTATAATTGTGTTAATTTCTTGCATACTTTGCATAATACCTTTTTTGGATTTCTTAGGCAAAAGTCCTTCAAATTTTTTAACAAAAGTATCCCAATCTCTCAGCATATAGAAGGCAACGATAGGTGTAATTAATATAAGTGAAATCAGATTAATAAAAGCAAATCCATTAGCAATTAATCCCTGAAACAGCTTACTTGCCAATTTCACACCATTACCGATATTCCCCTTAATCATATCTTCTAAATTACCTGCAAACAAATCAGGAAAGCGCTCTGCAAGATGTTTTAACGTCGGACGAATTTTATCCAACAACAAAGCCAAATATTTTGGCGTTGCTTGAATGAGCAATGTCAGTTGGCTTTCAACCATTCCCAAAAATAAGAAAATAGCCGGTATGACCAACAAAATCATCAAAATACAAACAATCACCGTCGCCCACGTTCTAGACATTTTACATTTCTGCAATTTAATTGTCAGAGGATTTAACAAGTACGCCAATAAAATACCTGCGACAAATGGCATTAAAACAGAACGTAACATATAAAGAAAGAAGAAGAACACAAAAAAGATAACAAACCACATATACGGGTTAACATAAAAACGACTTTGTACCTTAGTTGATGGCATAATAACCTCCTTCATTTCTCATCTTATAGCCACTCAAAGCCAAATTTGCCTGTAATTTCTCCCAAACTCCATTATAAATAAAGCTAAAGTGCACCTTGCCATTTGCCATAGAAATCACCTTAACATCTTTAACTTGTGCATTTGCCTCCAAAAAGCGTTTCAAAGACAACCATTCACTAAGTTTAGTATAAGAATACACTGCTTCTATCTTTTGATTAACAAATTCTGCATTATCATCTAAATTTTCAAGTTTAGCAGCTTTTTTTACATCTTTAAAAAACGGCAAAACAGCTTCAATCATATCTTGAGGTGTTGCATCCCCAATAACCACTTCATTCACTTCACGCGTTGGAAATGATTTAACATAAACTTTGCCATCTTTAAGCGAATATTTTAAGACATAAACCTCTTCCACATTATTAAATCCGGACAAATCAGCAAATTCAGCTTCTGTCATATCATAAATACGATTAGCCTCAACCGCTGTAATATTTCCCAAATTTTTATCTATGTCATGAAGAATAAGGTTTCCTTTGCGAATATCTTTTCTATCAATAAAAGCCTGACGCCAAAAATTAGCATCACTCCATAAATCAAGTGCCCCATCATTTTGTTCAAGCAACGGAACCACTAAAACAGTTTGCTCCTCACCCACCACCATTGGCAAATTATTCTCTGCCATATAAGCCTTTAACACATCTTCATTAATGGTAACACGCAAATCTGCAATATAACGAACATTTGAAGATTTCTCCATTAAAACCATAACCCCAGAAATAAAATGCTGAATTTGATTATCATTCAATTTAGCTAATTCTTCAACACTTTGAGCAGTACTAACACTAAGCAAAACATCATTTAGTGCATCTCTTCTAGCCTTAGCCATAGCTTGCTTTTTAGCTTCCACAACATTTTCAGCCGTTATATCAACATTAACATCAGCCTCAAAAAGAGGTTTAGCCGTTACATTACCTGACAAGATAAAAAATAACGTCATAACAAAGAAAAATCTCAACACGATAAAATCTCCATAATTAACCTTTACTAGATTTATAACGTAAAAGCATAAAAATCAAACTTTTTTATTGCCTTTTAAATGGTTATGATATTTACTGAAGAAAACTTTTCAAATACACATCATAAAAGGACAATAGAGATGAAAATAACCAAATTTCTTGATAGCCTTTTAGAGAGAGCCTCTAAAGAGCTGAAAACGATTGTATTGCCGGAAGGCGAAGATGAGCGCATTTTACAAGCCGCTCACACTATTGCAGAAAGAAAAGCAGCTAAATTAATTATCTTGGGTAATCCGGAAGAAATCAAAGCCTACTTTGATAAAAATAACTGGAGTATGGACGGAATTGAATTATTACAACCGGAAACTTCAGACAAATTAGAAAAATATGCCGACCTTCTTTATGAATTGCGCAAAGCTAAAGGTATGACACCAAATGACGCTAAAAAGATGGCTTTAAATTACAACTATTTCGGAACATTAATGATTAAAGCCGGCGACGCAGACGGTATGGTATCAGGAGCAAATCACTCTACTGCAGATACTGTAAGACCTGCTCTTCAAATCATCAAATCTGCACACAAAGATCGCAGCGTATCTTCCGCTTTAATTTTGGTAGCCAATGACAAACCTTATATTTTCTCAGACTGCGCTATCATCATCAACCCAAGCGAACAAGAATTAGCAGATATGGCTTTAGCAAGTTCTGAAACCGCTTTGAAATTTGGTTTATCTCCCAAAGTTGCCATGCTTTCATATTCAACCAGAGGTTCTGGCTCTGGCGGTATGGTAGATAAAGTACGCAATGCCACCAAACTTGCTCAAGACATGTTATTGCTTGACGAATATAAGAGTCTCCCAATCATGATTGACGGAGAAATGCAAGCTGACGCCGCATTAGATGCTGTTGTTGCAAAGAAAAAGGCACCAGATTCCAGAGTTGCCGGACAAGCAAATGTTTTAATTTTCCCATGTCTTGAAGTAGGAAACATCAGCTACAAATTATTGCAACGTTTATGCGGATGCGAAGCATACGGACCGATGTTGCAAGGTTTAAATGCACCTGTAAACGATTTATCACGTGGTGCATTAGCAGAAGACATCGTTGGAATGATTGCAATTACCGCAATTCAAGCAACCAAATAATCTAACCCCAATAAGGAAAATAAAATGAAAAAGATTCTTGTATTAAACTCAGGTTCATCTTCATTAAAATACCAGTTATTTAATGTTGATGGCGACAAATATGATGTTATCGCTAAAGGAAAAGCAGACCGTATCGGTATTCATGGTTCTTTCGTAGAAATCAAAATCACCGGTGGTGAAAAAAGAACCAGAGAAGTAGCTTTGCCAACGCATAACGAAGCCATTGCAGAAGTAACTAAAGAATTGCTAAACGGCGCATTGAAATCAATGGACGAGATCGACGCTGTTGGACACCGTATCGTGCAAGGCGGCGACATTTTCAAAAACTCTGTTTTGGTAACAGATACTGTAATTGACCAAATTGAAGAATTATCCGAATTAGCTCCATTACACAACCATGCTCACGTATTGGGTATCAGAGCCGTAAAAAAACTTTTGCCAAATGTTCCGCAAACAGTTGTTTTTGATACTGCATTCCACCAAACCATGCCGAAAGAAGCATTCTTGTATGCTCTTCCGATTGAACAATATACAAAATACAAGATTCGCCGCTATGGTTTCCATGGTACATCACACGCATACGTTTCTCAAAAAGCAGCTGAATTAATCGGCAAAAAAGGCAAAATCATCACTTGCCATTTAGGAAACGGTGCATCTATCTCTGCAGTTGACAACGGTCTTTGTCAAGATACATCAATGGGCTTCACTCCTCTTGCTGGTCTCGTTATGGGAACACGTTGCGGTGATATTGACCCATATATTCCATTATACATCTGCAAAACACAAAACAAAACACCAGATGAAGTTAATGAAATTTTGAATAAGAAAAGTGGTATGTATGGTCTGTGTGGATACTCCGACAACCGCGATATTGAAACACTTTACGGTGTAGAAGAAGCCGCAACAGATGCGTTAAATACATACGTTCACAGCATCATCCGTTTCATAGGTGCATACATTGCAGTTTTAGGCGGTGTTGACGCTATCGTATTCACAGCTGGTATTGGTGAAAATGGTTCTTTAGTAAGAAAATTAGTTGTAGAACGTTTAGCTTACTTAGGCATTACTTTAGATGAAGAAGCTAACAGCAAACGTGGTGATATTACAGAAATTTCCACTAAAGACTCAAAAGTTCGCGTATTCGTTATCCCAACCGATGAAGAGTACATGATTGCTAAAGACACAATGCAAATTGTATTTGGCGCATAAACAAAATTTATCTATACCCAAACAAAAAGGCTCTCTTCATAAGAAGAAAGCCTTTTTTTATAGCCAAATCACATTAAACACTAAGCAATCCACGCCATTTAGCCATTTCTGCAATATCGGCATCAAACCCATATCGTTCTTGGTACATCTCAATCAATTGAGAATTAGCAAGTTTCACTAACTCTTTCTGTGCCGCAGAACAAAGACGATGATAATCCAAATAATATTTAATCATTTCCAAATTACCGGATTGCACAAGCAATACAACATCATCCTCGAACCAATCGTCATACTTTTGAATTTGAATTTTCAAAAGTTGCGGATACCCAGCTTTAAGAATAGCTTTCACATATCGAGCGACCTCACCCAAAGCCGAAGGATGATTAAGAGAAGAAACTTTTTGAATTTTCTCAATCAGTTCAAATCTCCCCAATTCAAGCAATTTTTCCATAAATTTGACATCCACCAACCAATTATCAAAATATTTCAGAATAACTTCATCAGAACAGCGTTCCGCCAAAACATCTTTACATTCTTCAGAATAAAAGCAATTGTCCTCAATATATTCTTCCAAAAGATTTTGATTACCTTTCCAAATCAATAGTTCGTCACATTCTAAATAAGGAAAATACGCTCTAACTTCCTCATCTGTTCCAAAATAAACAAGAGCTTCCTCTTCTTCATAGGTTAAATCTACACCTTCTAACAATGCTTGGCGCGCCACTTCCAGACGAGCCAATTGAAGAGGTGTCGGATTGTTCACTACAGGCTTTGGCATAACCCATTTTGCACGGGGAACTTTGGGTGCAATGTGGTCAATTTTAGAATTTACCGACTGACACTCCTTCTCTGTCATTTCCCGAACAATAAACGATTTCTTCACAACCATAACAGAAGAACAACCACCAAAGCAAGGTGTTTTCTCGCATGTTCCGTCAGAATAAATATAAATCGGAAAATTCATTTTCTCTTTGAGACATATAACAGCTTCGCCAAAAGATAAATTTTCATCATCCCAAACAGCCAAACATTCATTTTTTAGGTCAGAAGCTGTAAATTTTCCTTTTACAACCACTATAGCATTCATTTTACCTGATACAATAGATTTACCAAACGAGCCATCAGCGTAGAAATAGAAAGGATACCCGATTTTAGTTCCGATATCATTAATTTGTTTTAAAATAGTATTTTTCATCACATAAAAATTTTAAGTTTTACAATAATTTGATTTTACGCAAATACTAGACATTAACTCATTTTCTGTCAACAAAAAAGGGGAGCGGCTATGCTCCCCCTGTCTGTAATAATAAAAAATGGCTTAACGATTAATCAGCACAATTTCAACACGACGATTCTGTTCTCTTCCTGCGGCCGTAGCATTAGATGCAATCGGATTAGAAGAACCATAACCATTAGAAACAATACGATTAGCATCAACACCTTTCAATCTCAAGTAATTAGAGATTGAGTTAGCTCTCATCAAAGAAAGAGAGTTATTGGTAGCGGCACTGCCTGTACTGTCTGTATAGCCGTTAACTTGAACCATTGTCTTGCTATACTCGTTAATAACTTTAGCAATAGAATTCAAAACCGGTTGGAAACCTGGTTTAATATTAGCATCATTTGAATCAAATGTAATATTACCCGGCATAATCAAATAAATTTGTCCGTTAACTTCTTGCACTTGAACACCAGTATTCAACAATTCTTGACGCAATTTACGTGCCTGAACATCCATATAAGCACCTGTACCAGCACCTGCTGCAGCACCAACACCAGCACCGATTAACGCACCTTTCTCACCACCGGCTAAAGCACCAATACCCGCACCTGCAAGAGCCCCAATACCAGTTCCCCAAGCAGTATTAGAAACTTTACTCTGTCCTGTATATGGATCTGTTGCGCAAGCAGTTAACATAGAAACAGCTAACATACTGCAAATAAGCGTTTTTTTCATTAAATTAACCCCTCAATAAAATTGCTAACACATATAATTTATAGCTTTCAGAGCTTAAAATACTATTAATGTTTAGCCAACTTTTTCAAAACGTAACGAATAATAAGCAGCAAATAAAGCGCCCCTAAACCCCAAACTAACCAACTTTTCAATTCTCTGTCGCTAATAGCCCTCGTTATCTCATTCACATTAAGTGCACTACCGGCAACCTTAATTCCATCTGTTGGTTTCTCGTGCAAAATATTGACCACGTACTGATAATCTGGATTAAGAAAATCAAAATTCAAAATTAAATCGTCTCCATATGGTGTCACTTCCGCTGTAATCGCATTTGTTGTTTCATCATTATCCAAATTATAATGTTGCATCATTGCTTCTTTAGGTATTTCAATCCGAATAGGATCATGCCCAATATGAGAAACATCCGTACCGGAAAGTGCCTGTTCCCCCTGATTATAAAGATACACTTTAGTAAGATAAAGATCTTGATATTTTTTCCCTTTAACATCAACCGCATACTCATTGGTATTATTAGAAGAAATCAATTTTATTGTATTAGTTTGATACCGCAAAATCGGTCTACTGATATAAAATTGATAATATCCGAGAGCAATGGCCGATACTGCTAAAATAAAAGCCCCTGTCGGACTAGTCCAAAAATTCCAAATACTACTAAATAAACTTCTAAAAAAGCGTTTTTCCTTTTTTTTCTCACGACGTGTAAACATTTTCTTCTCCTTAAAACATCGTTGATATATATCTTAAAAATCAGATTTAAAGAGCAAAAAGGCTCGCCAAAGCGAGCCTTTCACAAACAACATCAAGAAAATTTATGCAGTAGCATCGTTTCTTGAGCGTTTACGCAAAATCGGATCCAAAATTTTCTTACGCAAACGCAAAGATTTCGGTGTAACTTCCAATAATTCATCTTGTTGAATATAAGACAATGCCTGTTCCAAAGACATTTTACGCGGCGGAATCAAATCAATAGCTTCATCCTTACCTGCAGCACGAATGTTTGTCAATTGTTTAGACTTGGTCGGGTTAACTTCCAAATCGTTAGACTTTGTATGTTCACCGATAATCATACCAACATAAACAGGACTATTGTGTTCAATAAACATCGGACCTCTGTCTTGCAACTTCCATAAAGAATAAGCCACAGCCGTACCATCTTCACTAGAAATAAGCACACCATTACGATGACTTTCAATTTCTCCTTTATAAGGTTCATATGCGTAGAAGATACGGTTCATAACACCTGTTCCGCGAGTATCTGTTAAAAATTCAGAGTGATAACCGATAAGACCTCTGGAAGGCGCATGGAAAATCAAACGAGTTTTGTTGCCAACCTGAGACGGAATCATCTCTAAAAGTTCTGCTTTACGTTGACTTAACTTTTCAACAACTGTACCGGAAAATTCATCATCAACGTCAATAACCACTTCTTCTACCGGTTCAAGCAAATTACCATTTTCGTCTTTATGAAACAACACTTTCGGACGAGAAATAGAAAGTTCAAAACCTTCACGACGCATTGTTTCAATCAAAACGCCCAATTGAAGTTCACCACGTCCAGCAACTTCAAATGAATCTGTTGTATCTGTACGAGAGATTTTTAAAGCAATATTGCACTCTGCTTCTTTTTGCAATCTATCCCAAATCATACGAGAAGTAACTTTATCTCCTTCACGACCAGCAAGAGGAGAATCATTAACCGAGAAAGTCATAGCTAATGTTGGCGGATCAATAGGCTGAGCTTCAATAGCCTCAGTAACTTCCGGTGCGCAAATTGTATCAGCAACCGTACCTTTAACAACACCGGCAACAGCAACAATATCACCTGCATGAGCTTCATTGAGAGCAACTCTTTCCAAGCCTTTATATGCCATAATCTTGGTAATACGAGTACGTTCAACTTCACCATTATCATTAATAACTTTAACCGCATCATTAACTTTTAATGTACCACTGTGAATTTTACCGGTCAAAATACGTCCAACGAATTTATCAGCCTCCAACGTTGTTGCCAACATAGAAAACGGCTTATCTTTTTCACAAACAGGTTCTGGAACATAAGAAAGAATAAGTTCAAACAAAGGTTTCAAATCTTTCTTTTCATCGGTTAATTCTTTTACAGCCCATCCATTACGACCGGAAGCATACAAAACCGGAAAATCAAGCTGTTCATCAGTAGCATCAAGGCTAACAAACAAATCAAAGATTTCATTTAAAACCTCATCTGGTCTGGCATCTGGTTTATCTGCCTTATTAATAACCACAATCGGTTTAAGTCCGATTTTCAAGGCTTTACCAAGCACAAATTTGGTTTGAGGCATAGGTCCTTCAGAGGAATCCACCAACAAAACCACACCATCTACCATAGAAAGAATACGTTCAACTTCACCACCAAAGTCAGCGTGTCCCGGCGTATCTACAATATTAATATGAGTACCGTTCCAATCAACAGCCGTACATTTAGAAAGAATAGTAATACCTCTTTCACGTTCCAAATCATTACTATCCATCACACAATCAGCCACTTTCTGATTATCTCTGAAAGTACCACTCTGGCGCAACAATCCATCAACCAATGTTGTTTTACCATGGTCAACGTGTGCAATAATTGCAATATTTCTAATATCCATGCTCTTAAAATTCCTAAAAAAACGTCAACAAATATAAAGGGAAAATCCGATATAATTGCCCTCTTTATAGCAAAAAAAATTTAAATAGCAAGACCTTACAATAAAAAAAGCTATGCTCTTTTTCCGTATTGTACCAATTTATTGCGCACAAAACCACGCAAAGAAACCTCTGGACGAGCCCCATAATGTCCTACAATTTCAGAAGCAGCAATACTACCAATCATAGCGCAAGTTCCCAAACTACGCCCTTTAGACATACCATATAAAAATCCTGCAGCATATAAATCTCCCGCACCGGTTGAATCCACCACTTCATCAACTTTTTCAGCTTCTACAAAAATTTTAATCCGATTCTTAACCACTACAGACCCTCTGGCATCTCTTGTAATTGCAGAAAGCTCCACAATATTCTTTAACAAATCTAAAGCTTTCATAAAATCTGTTTCGTTAAATAACGCCAACAGCTCTGCTTCGTTTGCAAAAAGAATATCTACATGATTTTTAACAAACTCAACAATTTCTTCACGATGCCGCTCAACACAAGCTGAATCAGAAAGTGTAAAAGCAACTTGACGATTATGATGATGAGCTAAATCAGCCGCTTTTTTAACAGCCTTTTTAGATTGTACATCATCCCACAAATATCCCTCAAGAAAAATAACATTAGACACTTTAATCAAATTTTCATCAATATCATCTTCTGTTAAGCGACTTGAAGCCCCAAGATACGTAAACATAGAACGAGTAGCGTCAGGCGTCACCAAAACAATACTTCTACCTGTAGCAGGTCCCTCCCAAAGAGGTTCTGTAAAATAATCAATACCTGCGCCAGCCACTTGTCTTTTAAAAACCTGTCCCAATTCATCATCATGAACTTTTCCGATAAAAGCACAATCAGCCCCCAATGAAGCCAAACCAGCCACTGTATTGGCGGCTGAACCACCGGAAACTTCACCTTCGGGAATAATATCATTATAAATTTCCCCCGCTTCACGAGCACCAAGCAAAGTCATACTACCTTTACAAAGATTACGCTCAGTCAAAAAACCATCGCCAACCTTTGCTAAAACGTCAACAATAGCATTACCGATACCTAACACGTCATAAATAATCTCTTCTTTATTCATTTTGAAAACCTCTAAATCAAATCATTAAAGTTTAAGGATTATACCTAAAACCGCCGAAAGAATAATATAAAAGATAGGGCTCTTTTTAAAAAAGTAAACCATTAAGAAAAAAGCCACTCCAAATACAGCAGAAATCCAATCTGTTACACTTAGCTTCAAAAGTTCAAAACCAGCCAATAAAATTAAAGCAACCACCGCTGGTCTAATAGAAGCCATAATTTCCATAACCCAAGGATTATTTTTATAGTGACTAAGTAATTTAGACACCCAAATAACAATAATAACCGACGGAAGCACCACCCCAAATGTCGCTATAATTCCACCCCATATCCCTGCAGTCTGAAAACCGGCATACGTTGCCATATTAACTCCCACAGGTCCGGGAGTTGATTGCGATACAGCAATCATATTCGTCAATTCCTCTGCCGTAAACCAACTATATTTTTTAGTCAAATCAAACAAAAATGGGATGGTAACCATACCTCCGCCGATAGCAAACAAGCCAATCTTAAAAAATTCCCAAAACAACAAACCATAAATCATCGTCTATCTATCCTTAAGACGTTTAACAAAACCGGCAAAAGCAGCCAACAATACTACCGTAATTGCAGAAAGATGAACACAAAACAACAAAAACAAGACACAAATAAACAATGCTAACTGAAATTTTGTCGCCACAGCCTTTTTAAAAAGAACAATAACTTCCTTTAAAATAAGCGCAATCACACCAATGCGAATTCCAGCAAAAGCATGCGCCACCATTTGATTATCAGATAGTGTATTTAAAATACCGGCTAGCACCATAATAATCAAAAGTGATGGCAAAACAATCGCCAATGTTGCCACCGTTGCGCCCAATACCTTTTGAATTTTATATCCGGTAAAAGTAGCCACATTAACCGCTATCACCCCCGGAGTACATTGTCCGATAGAATAATAATCAATGAGTTCATCTTCCGTAATATATTTTCTTTTCTCAATCAATTCCTGACGAAATAATGGCATCATAGCATAGCCGCCACCAAACGTAAACAATCCTATTTTGAAAAAAGAAACAAAAATTTTCCCAAGTTCCGCCATAGACATTCTTCTATTCATATTTTTATACACTAAACAGATAATACAAAAAAAAATCTTAAAATAAAGGCTTTTTTATGATTATAGATTCTTTAAGTCTACAAATCCTTAAAAACCATCTACTTAAACACAAAAAAACAATGATGTCACTAGCCACAAGACTCAAATTATTTTTCTACAGCCAAATAAGACATTCCGGCTAAATATGTATTAAACAAAATTCGAACCACATATTTTTTCTCTAAAGAAACAAATTCTTTTTCAGACGTCAACAGCGAGCTCAAAGCAAATATCGTAATAAACAACACTTGAGAAGAAACTTCCCTCTCCCGATGCGGCACTTTAAGAAACAATTTTTTCAAATTTCTCTCTAATAAGCGAACAATTTTTACAATCCGGCGCAAATAAAAAACATCATACCCATTTGCCGCATTTTGAAAATGAGTATTATAAAGTGCGAACCAAAGATTTTTATTTTCCAACACAAACTGCACAAATTTATCTAACAACTTGTTCAAATTAAGATAGACATCAGACCCCATTTCCGCAGAAGTCAAAACTTTATATAACTCATCCAAAGTTTGAGCATTCTCTTCTAAAAATAGGTTATCCATACTTTTAAATTGATTATAAATTGTTCCAACCGAATATCCGGAATAATCGGCTAACTTTCTGGCTGTTAAGAATTCAATACCTTTATCAACCAAAAGCTCTCTAGCTTTCAAGATTAAATCTGCTCTAATTTCTTCTTTTGTTTTAGTCATATTTTCTATCCGGATGAATTCTGTTTATTTAAATCAAGAATAAAATATTTTATAACACTGTTCAAGTATTTTTTATAAAAAAGTTAACCTTTAAGAATTAAAATACCTCACACAAAACAACAATATAAAGGAAACGAAAATGGCAAAAATAGGATTCTGTGCAATCTCCGGCAGTGGCATGAGCGCTTTAGCTCAAATTTCTAAATATCAAGGCAACGATGTTTATGGTTCAGACCGTAGTTTTGACCAAGGCAAAGACCAAAAGAACAAAGCAGCATTAGAAGAGCTTGGTATAAAAATATACCCCCAAGATGGCTCCATGCTAGATAAAGACTTTTCTGTTCTATACGCATCAACCGCCGTAGAAGACACGATTCCCGATATAAAAAGAGCACACGAATTAAATATTCCGATAAAACGTCGCTCAGATTTATTAGCAGAAATTTTCGCCTCATACAGTAAACGTATCGCAGTTGGTGGAACCAGCGGAAAATCAACTGTAACAGCCATGATTGGCTATATCTTGGATAAAGCCGGACTAAAACCATTAGTTATAAATGGCGCTCTTTTGAAAAACTATGAAAATCAAAAAGGCATACCTAATGTTATATTAAACAATGGCGACTACTGCGTGATTGAAGCAGACGAAAGCGATGGCTCAATAGAAAAATATACTCCAAGCGTGTCTGTTATCAATAACATAACCCTAGATCACAAATCCATTGATGAACTACAAGCTATTTTCAAAAACTTTGCCACAAAAGCCGAATTAGGAGCCGTTATCAACAAAGACTGTGTCAACAGCCAAATACTCATTAACGCAAATCCTAAAGTTTTAACCTTTAGCATAAAAGATTCCTCTGCCGATTTCTATGCATCAGACATTACCCCAATTGCAGACGGAACAACTTATACCTACAACAATCATACATATAAATTAAACCTTATTGGAGCCTTTAACGTTGCCAATGCCATGTGCGCAGCCGCATGTTGCTCTCTGCTCGGAATCGACGGAAAAACGTCTTGTGAAATTTTACAAACATTTTTAGGCACCAAACGCCGTTTAGAAGTTCTTGGACAAACGCATCAAATCACTGTTATTGACGATTTCGCCCACAACCCAGACAAAGTCAATGCATCAATGTCCGCACTCAAAAGTTATCAAGGACGTTTAATTGTTATGTTTCAACCTCATGGTTTTTCTCCTATGCGATTAATGGGAAGAGAAATTATGGATAGTTTTGCCAAACATATGGATAAAGAAGATATACTATTAATACCGGAAATTTTCTTTGCCGGTGGCACAGTAAAACGCGATATATCTTCAAACGATTTAGTAGAACACGCTAAATCACAAGGCGTTAATGCAACATTTTTCGCTACCAGAGATGAATTAAAAGAGCATATTCTAAAAATTGCTCAGCCCAACGACAGAATTATCTTAATGGGAGCCAGAGATAATTCTATTACCACAATGGGCTATGAACTTTTGGAGAAGTTATAATGAGCCTATTGCAAAAAGGAGACACCATTGGTTTCGCCGCCACATCATCCGGGCTAGAAGGTCGCAATCCCGAGCCTGCCATAAATTACTTTGAAAAAGTATTAAAGCTAAAAGTAAAACTAGCCCCAAATCTAAACAAAGCATATCGCTATATGGCCGGCACAGATGAAGAGCGTGCGCAAGCTCTCACGGATATGTATAATAACAAAGAAATTAAAGCAATTTTCACCATCCGTGGCGCCGGTGGTTCTCTCCGTATGCTCTCATTGTTAGACTACAACAGCGTAAAGAATAATCCTAAACCCCTTTTTGGTTTAAGTGACGTCAGCAGTGTTCAAAACGCTATATTGTCCCAAACAAATAATACATGCTACACTGGCTTTTTACCACTCTACAATATCAATCAAGAAGGTATAAATGAAGAAATGGCACAACACCTTGATACCGTTTTATTCTCAGATACACATCATCTGCAATCCGGAGAAACAGTCATTAAAGGTGAAGCAGAAGGAAAAATTATCGGAGGTTGTTTAAGCTCCTTTTTATTTTTAGCCGGAACCAAATTTCTTCCGGATTTTAAAGACAAGATACTTCTCTTGGAAGATAAAGGCGAAAAAACCTTCAATGTTGATTTAATGTTTAGTCAAATTAAACAACTAAAAAACTTTGATAAATTAAAAGGTATCGTATTAGGTCAATTTACAAACTGTCCTCTTGTTGACGACTTTGACGGGACTATAGATGACTGCATAAACGATTTTGTAAAAGAGCTTAAAATACCGGTAATTAAAAACTTCAAGTATGGACACATACAAAACAGTCACATCATACCACTCGGTTTACCGGCAAAAATAAAAGCAACATCACAAGAATGTACCCTTACATGGTAAAATAAGCCAAACATTCCGCCACATATCGAGAACTCAGCTTATAAACAGCCCAGAAATATCTTTGTACATTTAGCCATCCACCATTATTAAAGGCTAAAACAGCCGAACACATAAACAGATTTGCTCCAGGTAAAAACAACCAGCAAAACGGAAATCCTACTTCATGAAAGTCTGGTTGTTCACCATGAATTTGTACCAAAATACTTTCAACATGATAAGCAAAAAAGTACCCTAAAATACCATTAATCATATAACCTTCGGGAATTTTTTCAGAAAAGAACGTAATCCCCAACATCATAAAAAACAAAAATAGCGGAAAGAAATAAGGAGAAATAGTAATAAGCCAATTTCCTTTTCCTTTAAACCCCATAGCACCGCCAGATTCATCCATATTCAAATGAATATGCACCACTTTATGAAAGGTCAACAATGCAAAAAAAGTATGCGTTAATTCATGAGCCAAAATCTGCATAGAAACATTAGAACGTGCAGAAGCCACCACTTTAAGCGCCAAATATAAAAAAGCACCACCTAAAAAGGCAAAAAAGCGTAAATTTCCAACCTGTAAATAATCCAAGGCTTGTATTAGAGCAGGCAAAGAAATTACCATCAAAAAAGCTACCGGCCACTTCAACAAACCCAAAATAAAATCAAACCATCTAGCCATTATTGTCCCTCATAACGTTTTTCTCTAGACTAAATATGTATATTTTTTCTGCAACTGAAATTTAAATATTGTAGAAAATTTATTTTCAAACAAATTATACCAAATCTAAAATAAAAAGAAAAGTGCTCTATCAAACTTATCTCTCCTTGTCCATATAAACAGATGAAAAACCTCCCTTTTAACTTGCCAAGGCGAAAATCAAATGATATGCAATCCTTGCAAAAAAATTATTATTCACCTATAAAAAATCAATTATTATGAAAAGAGCAATTTTCAGTGGATCTTTTGATCCCTTTACTCTTGGACATCTAAGTATTGTTCAAAAAGCATTACAAGAATTTGATCAACTAATTATCAACGTTGGCAACAATCCTGATAAGAAGTCTCTCTTTGACACAGACACAAGACTGGAGATGATTCGGCAGACTCTCTGTGAATATGGTATAGAACAGCATATCAAACTATTAAAAGATAGCTGTCTTACTGCAGACTTAGCCTTAAAAGAAAACACAAAAGTCTTAGTCCGAGGAATACGATTAGGAACTAACGATCCAGAAGTGGAACAAAATCTGGCAACTTTGAATCAATACCTAGGAAAAATTCGTGGAATTGACCTACAAACCCAATTCTTTACAGAAGAAGATGCTTTTTTACGCACAATATCTTCAACCCGCGTAAAAAACTTATGCCAACTACAGCAATATATTGCCGTAGGAAAATGTGTTTCTCCTTATGTGCACAAACAGTTAATGAATAAATATCTTGAACCCTATTTTGCAAATCTTGCTAAATATCAAAACTTAACGCACATAAAAAAGACATATAAACAACTTATCAAAAATTATAACTCAAGAGCATATCACACACTCTCTCACATCGGTTACATGCTAAATATGTTGCAAATATATCTAAACTGCACACAAGAAAACCAGGACATAAACAATCATCCCAATTTAGTCCTTGCTATATTTGCGCACGACTATATTTACAATCCGTTAGCCACCGACAATGAAGAGCAATCCGTAAAGAAAATACTGCAAGAAGAAACCTATAAACGTACTATTCAAGCTGACAAGGTCAAAAATCTAGTTTTAGCCACAAAGCACGATCATACTGCACAAGATGAAGAAGAGGCTCTCATAGCAGACTTAGACTTAAGCATTTTAGGCACTTTTGAAGAAGATGTATGGAAACAGTATACAGCAAATATCCGCAAAGAATACTGCCATATTCCTGATGAAATTTATCTAAAAGAAAGAATCAAAATTTTAGAAAATTTCATAAATCGACCTCAAATATTTCAAACTGATTTTTTCCGAAACTTGCTTGAACAACAAGCTCGAAAAAATCTCAATACAGAAATAGAAAAGCTAAAATCCTTACTCTAAGCACTCTAAAAAATAAAGTTACCTTTTGAGGTAACTTTATTTTTTTGTGTGTAAAAAAGAAAATAACACACTCTTTAAAAAAATATTGACAAAAATAAAGTTTTGTGCCATAGTAACGCAGAAATTAAATTAAAACTCAGAGAAATATGATTAGTTTAGTAAACATATCCCTGCGTCTGCGCAGATTGACATTGCGACGATGACTTATCAACGCACAGATAAGTTAGTCGCAAGATTTGAGCTCTCTCAAATCTTTTTTTATAGCAGATTTTACAAATAAACGCAGAGAAAAACCATGAGTAAAAAACATTTAGTCGTCAAAAAACTTGATATTAACAATTTACCGGATGTAATGAAACTTCAAGAAAAAATCATTCAAGGCCTGCATCCGGATGAACAACATTTTATTCTGCACAGAACTGAAGAAGATTATATGAAATCTCTAAACGGCAAAAGTTCTAACATGTTAGGAGTTTTTGACGAAGATACTCTAATTGCTCAAACAGTATATTGCATGCCTCAAAATGACGAAAAAAGAGATATGCCTGAATTTAAGCCGGAAATAGAAAACAAAGACCTTGTATTATACGAAGCAATTTTGGTAGATCCAGCCTATAGAGGTTCCAGCTTAATGAAAAAAATGTTGGAATACATTGAAAATCATGCCATAGATAATGGCAGAACACACTCCATTATTCAAATTGCCGTAGACAATCCTGCGAGCTGGATAAATGCTTTACACCATGGTATGGCAATTACTAAAGTAGATACGGACCCTAATGACGGCGTTCAAGTAATTTATTTAGAAAAGAAGATCACTCACAAACCAGATAGTGAAGTTCAACCTTCTCCCGTAGCAAACAGTTACAGTCTATATCTCGGAGACAATATTCATAAAAAAATTCCAACATTATTCAAAAAAATGCAATATCTAATTCAAAAAGGGTACCATGGAACAAGTTTGAACAAAGAAACCAAAAGTTTAATCTGGGAAAAACAAGGAGACATCAGAAGCAATATTTTGGATTTCAATTTATTCTGGCACAACAAAAAAGTTAGCTCTTTATAAAAGAGCTATTTTTTTGCTCTTCCCAAATAATACCATTCCGTATTAACAGGTGCTTGAAGATTCGGCAAAAGAATATATCCGTCATAAGGAGCATACAAACTTTCACCATCATCATAACGAGCAATTTCTTCTCCCTCAGATATAGGATCAAGGTGTTTATAATCACGGCAAAGTTGTCCCTCTTTTACTTTCAGAATATAACTATCCATCTGAATATGCTTTTTAGGATGAACAGACGGACGGAGCATATCAATCATTTCAAACGTCGCCAAAGTATTAATAATCGCCTGATAAGCTAGCTCAATAGCTTCCGGAGCTTTATGATACCCACATTCAAGCGTCGTTGCCGTATTACCATAGACATGAGCACAGTGTTCCGTAGAAAAATCTTGAATTGCATCTTGCTTACTATAAATATCCGGCCATCCTTCCAATACAAAATCAACAGACAAAGCATCTATTAACTTCTGATTATACGCATCAGGATAATCGCAAAAAGCAAATGGCACATCTCCAACACAATGTGTTGAGTGTAAATCCAAAGTAACACGATGGCTTTGAATAAGCGGACAAATCTCATTAGCTAATTTTTGTTCATATGTTTGAGGATTGTCATGCATAACCATAACTCGATTCAAATTTTCATCAATACTGCGCACATCTCTACGATATGCCTCAGGATTACAAATCGGAACCAGCGTCAATTTACCCTTCGCCAATTTAATTACACCACTATTTAATTCTTCAATTAATTTGTGGCAAGCATTTGTTCCTGCTGTTTCGTTTCCATGCACAGCAGCCAATATCAACAAATTAAGTCCAGATACGCCAGAATCAAATTCGTATTTTGTAATCATGCGATTTTCTCCTCACCCAAAACTTCTATAAATTTCTTATATCTTTCCGCAAATTTATTTTCATATTTACCGGCAATTTCAACCAAAGATTTTTGTTCCTTAAAACGATTAATCAAAATATCATCTGTTTTAACAGAAAGAACTTCCGTAGCCTCGTCATAATCAAGATACAAACGAATAAGCTGAGCATGAAGATAATACCCCATAATTTCGTCATAATAAGCCTTAGGCAACTTAAACCGAACCACTAGCTGCGTCGTTTCATTAGCCAAACATCTCGCTACCGTAGATTGACGAATAAATTCCATAATCAAAATCGGAGAAAAAGGAACATCAACATCTTCTGTATCAGCCATAATTCCATATCACCCTAAAAAAATTACATTCCATGAAAGGCAATAATAATACACCCCGCCCAGTTTACAAGCAAAAAAATATAGCCTTTTACATCTTTTGAGATACAATATCACTGAACAAGGGGGAAAACATGACATTAGAATTAAAAGAAAAACCGACTTTACAAGATTTTCAAAACTACGTTTTACAAATGAAACAAGAACGGGGCTTCAACACCACCAATAAATTTTATGAATGCTGTTTACTTGCCGAGGAATGCGGCGAACTAATTTCCGCCATACGAAAAAACAGCAAAACTGGCTCTATCGGAAGTGGATCAACAGCCGGTAACATTGCCGAAGAACTTGCCGACGTTTTTATCTACATATGCTCTCTCGCCAATATGCACAATATAGACCTAGAACAAGCCTTTAGAGACAAAGAAGAAAAAAACAAACTCCGTACATGGAAAAGGCTATAAAAACTGCTCTTGCAATCTTATAACCCCCATCCAATGATTTATTATTAACACAACAAATCTATAAGCTACTTCATAGCCGCATTATAAGCATCAGCATCTTCAATTGCATGAACCATATTAACAATACACTCATTGTACGGAACTGAAATATTATGTTTACGGGCTAATTTAACCACCGCACCATTAATCCAATCTATTTCAGTTTTTATTCCCCTTTTGCGGTCTTGTGACATTGACGAATAGCCATTTAAATGCGTTGCCGATACATTTTTAACAAACTCAACCACTTCATCCACCTCAAAATTATGCCCTTCCGCTTGAGCCACCGACACAGCTTCCGTCAAAACATTTTTAACATAATTCATCGCATATTGATTTTGAGAAACAAACCCCAAAGGAGTCAACGTAATATACGTAAAAGAGTTAAGCGTTAAATTCACAAACAACTTTCTCCACAGTAAATATCCGATATTATCGGAAATAACAGCTTCAAAACCGGATTCCTCAAAGAGTTTCTTAACCTTTTGAAAATTATCAAAAGCCCCATCAGCCCCTCCAATCATTGTTACACCACTGCCACTATGAAAAACATTTCCTTCGCTTAACCATACAGAATTATGGTTTGTTGTTCCCAAAACAAGCTGTTTTTCATCCACATATTTAGAAATAGCCTCAAAGTTCCCCAATCCATTTTGAAGTGTCAAAACAAGAGTATCCTTGCCGATAAGCTTTAAGTTTTGCCGTAAAGCATTTTCTGTTTGCAGAGTTTTAACAAGTATAACCACCATATCAACATGTTGTTCATAAGTACCGGTAACACACGCGCTCACATGTTCATTAAAACGCTCAACCGAACCATCTTCTTCTTTAACACTCAAACCATTTTTATTAATAATATCTGCCTCTTTCTGAGCATACGTCAATAAAACAACATCATGTTTTTTGCTAAACTTTGCACCAAACAAACAGCCCAACGCACCGGAACCTATAACTGCAATTTTCATTTCAACACCTCTGCATTAATCCTTTCATACAAAATATGGTAATAAAAAATCACCTCGCGTCAAGAAATTTCACAAGAAATTCCCCCCCTCACAACACTACAAAAAAAGTGGCAAGTCTAATACTTGCCACTTCTGATAATTTTTTCGAAAAGAATTAAGAATAAAAAGCAATGTCTTTATCTAACTCTTCAAATGAAATTTTTCGATTATAGGTTTCAAGAGTATGAAAATTACTGTCGCACAACTGATAAGCATATAAATCTCTATCATTTACCATATGAAAAAGTAGTCTCAAACAGCAATTAACCTTACAAGAACAGATACCTCCCAAAGGTTCTTCCTCTATGATTGACGGATGAACATAGCCATATACACAACTTGCATTGCCATATCCAATTCTCACAAAATAACCATGATAAAACCAAACCTTACCATCGCCATAATCATAAATTTCCGTTCCATCAATAAACCTTTCCAGAGAACAAGTCTTAAGATCCCTATCGTCAATTATCTCACCCAGTAACTTTTCAAAAAAACGAATAGCATTTTCACGAAACAAAATATTCCGCGTTTCACCAAGCTCCAAAAAGTCATATGAAACCACCGGACATCGCTTAAACTGTCTTCTATTATTATATAAATCTAGACGTTTTTGTATTTCCGCATGATAAGAGGCTACACGACTTTTCATTTGTTCCATTGTTTCTGGTTTTAGCTTCTTGAACAGGCTAAAAATTCCCACTAACAACAGAACAACACAAATAGATATCCCCGGGTAAACCCGGGGTTCTTGGAAAGGCACCTTAATGGTGCCTTTCTTTACAACTCCAAACGGAG
>CALXPU010000010.1 GCA_944390455.1 uncultured Alphaproteobacteria bacterium
GTAGCTACTCCTGAGGAAATTTACAAAAATATTCTTAATGAAATTATGAAAATAAATGCTAATTTGATGGTTCTGATTTGAGGAAATTATTTGTGTCTCAGTTTGCTGGCGTTGAAAATTACAACTAAAGAACTAACGTTATGCAAAATGGCACCGGCTAAAGGTCCTATTAAGCCAACAACTGACATACCTACACAAAATAGATTAAAAAATAAAGAAAAGGTAAGATTTTGTTTAATGGTCTTCAACGTTGCAGTGGACAGTTCTTTAAGTCTAGGTAGAGCGGTTAAATTGTTATCTATCAACGCTATATCTGCTGCATCAACTGTAATATCATTTCCAAGTTTACCCATTGCAATACCAACATCCGCAATTTTTAATGAAGGAGCGTCATTAATACCATCACCAACCATACACGTATAAGCTCCATTTTTTTGTAACGATTGAATAGCCAAAACTTTATCGGTAGGTAATAAATTTGCATATACCTGCCTAATTCCCACTTGATTTCCTAGGTACTGCGCCGCAGCGAGATTATCGCCAGATAGAATAACGATATTTTTAGATAAAGTCTGAAGAGCATGAATAACATTTTTAGCTTCAGGTCGTACTGTATCAGATAGAGCAATATAACCAATTAAATTATTTTCTAATGCGGTAAGGATTAATGTTTTACCTTGATTTTGAATTTGAGAAATTTGACGAAGTTGCTCATCACTGATAGAAACATGATTACTTTGAAGAAAAGCAAGATTACCAGATATTAAAATTTTTCCTTGAATAATTCCTAACACACCTTTGCCTGAGATCATTTTAAAATCATCAACAGAAGAAAAAGTAAGATTTGCCTCTGATGCAGAAGTTATGACAGCTTTAGCCAGAGGATGCTCGGAAAATTTTTCTATACTTGCTGTGAGGGATAAAATGTCATCAGATGAATACCTAGCGTCAATAGATATAACATCAGTAACAGTTATGTTACCTTCTGTTAATGTACCAGTTTTATCAAAAATAAAAGTATCAACTTTTCCCATCATTTCAAGAGCAGCTCCAGACTTTACTAAGATACCATTTTTAGAAGCCGCAGTCATTGCTGAAATAACAGAAATTGGTGTAGCCAAAACCAAAGCGCAAGGGCAAAATACAACTAAAATCGTCACTGCTCGTATGATTTCACCTGTTAGAAAATAAGTTGCTAAAGCAATTAATAAAGAAGTTGGCACTAAAACCGAAGCAAGTTTATCAATAAGTAATTCGGTAGGTGATTTATTTTGCTGTGCTTGTTCAATCAACGTAATCATTTTTTGCAAAAACGTATCGGTAATAGCCGTAACCATTATATCAATAGAGCCAAAACAGTTTAATGTTCCAGCCATAACTGCATCATTAACAGTTTTATCAACAGGAAGGGATTCTCCAGTTAAATTAGCTTGATTTACTGAAGTAGAACCCATGATAATGGTTCCATCGGCAGGAATAATTTCTCCAGGAAGAATACGAAGTATATCTCCTTTTTTAATTTGATGAATATCAACAATAAAATCACCATCATTTGTAATTTTTCGTCCTTGAGTAGGGGAAAGTTTCAACAAATTTTCTATTCCTTTTTTTGCTTTATCAACGGTAATATCTTCTAAAATTTCTCCAACCGCCATAATCAGCGCAACTTCACCTGCGGCAAAAATTTCATCAATAGAAATAGCAGCAATCATCGCAGTTGTAATAAGTAAAGGAGATGTCATTTTCCGTCGCACAATTAAGGCATAGAATGCACGGAATACAATAGGAATGCCTGAAATAAAAATAGTTAGCCAAACAGGATTAAAAAAAGGTGTCACATCTAAAATTAAACAAATAAGGCTAAACAATAAGCACAAAGCGGAAATGATAGTCATTTTGATACCGGCTAAAAATTCAATAAATTGCGTAAACATGATAACACCTTTCTGAAATAATATATGTATACTATATACCCTATATGGTATATTGTCAAGAAAAATATTACCATCAAGAATGTACGCAAGAAGTTGAAGAAATATTAGATATTTGAAAAACGCTCAATGGCTTTAGCAAATTTTTTAATAGTCTCTTCTGCATCGCCATTTTGAATACCATCACGCACGCAGCAACGCATATGACTTTCAAGAACAATTTGTCCGGCTTTATGAAGAGCCGATTTTGCAGCATTAATTTGAATAAGGATATCTTCGCAAGGTGTACCATCATCAATCATACGGCTAATGGCATTAATTTGCCCAATAACGCGATTAAGTCTATTATGAAGAGCTTTTGAATCAATACACTTGTTCATTAAATTTTCCTTTTAAAATATCAATAGACGTGATTAAACTATAGTATGAAACAAAAAAGTTCACTTTGCAAGCTGAATAAATTAATTAGTTGACAGATGCTCTTTAAGTTCATGTAAATTATTACTGCAAAGATAAGGAATAAGGCTATCTATTTCATTTTCTGGACGATTGTAGATATGGAGTTGCAATAATTCTTCAATAGTATTTTCATCAAATCTATTTTTTATAAAAACCGCGGGATTTCCTCCAACAATACTATAAGGAGCAACATCTTTTGTAACCACGGAATTTGCAGCAATAACAGCACCTTCCCCAATCTGAACGCCGGGCATAATGATAGCACGCATACCAATCCAAACGCCATCGTGAATAATCGTATCACCTTTACTTATATAAGCATCTTTAATTTTCTCCATAAAAGGATAGCATGAGAACCAATCCATACGATGAGTATTATTTCCTCCCATTAAAATAATTGCTTCGGCGCCAATGCAAACGTAATTTCCAATATAAAGTTTGTCATAATTCCAAAGGGGATGAAAATGTGAAAGAGAGTATTCATCGCCATACAAATAACGCACAACATAGTCTTCAAAATTAGGCGTATACGCATTGCTATAATAGCTTTTAGTTCCTTTAATAACGATATTAGGATTTTTAACGGTTTCATGCAAATATTCAACTTTAGACCAATGTTTTGCTGTATCCATAATTACTCCTGTTGTAAATTCCATAGTTTCGCAAATTTTCCTTGTTTATCAAGAAGAGAAGCTGGAGTTCCTTCCTCAATAATTTTTCCTTTATCAAGCACAATAATTCGATCCATTTCTTTAAGCGTAGATAAACGATGTGCAATAGCAATAACGGTTTTATTGCACATTAATTCATTGATAGCTTCAATAACTTCATTTTCTGTTTCATTATCAAGAGCAGAAGTAGCTTCATCTAAAATAAGGATAGGAGATTTTTTAAGCAAAGCTCTTGCAATGGCAATACGCTGCCGCTGTCCTCCAGAAAGTTTCACCCCTCGTTCACCAGTAATAGTCAAATACCCGTGAGGGGTTTGTTTGATGAAGTCATCAGCGAGAGCTTTTCGAGCAGCATAATAGATTTGTCGGTCAGAGGCATCAGGAGAACCAAAGGCAATATTTTTTTTGATAGTACGGTGGAATAGCAGGCTATCTTGTGCAATAATAGACAGAGCTTGTTTTAAGCTATGGGTGGAAACTTGGGAGATATCTTGTCCGTCAATTAAAATTTCACCTTTTTGTAAATCATAACTTCTCTGCAGAAGATTAATAAGCGTACTTTTGCCACTGCCGGATTTCCCGACAACACCGATTTTTTCACCTGGCTGAATAGTCAAATTAAATCCATTGAAAACTTTTTTATGCGGTGTATAGCCAAAAACAAGATTTTTAAATTCAATTTTTCCTTTTTTAACCACAAGAGCAGGTGCTTGAGGAACATCAACAATGTCATGAGGTACCTGTAAAAATGTCAGCGCATCAGCAAGTTTTCCGAGAGATGTTCTGATATTGGTTATTTCCCAGAAAAAGCGCGAAAAATAAGTTAAAATGTCATCTAATAACAAGAGTACTAAAACAACTCCGGCAACATCAATTTTATTAAGTTGCCATAAATAAATAGCCATAAAAATTCCACAAATACGAAAAGTCATCAATAAAATTTCTTGGATGGCATAAAGAGAAGATTCTGATTTTACCGCTTGAATATTGATATTATTGGCACAACTGAGATCATTTTGTAATTTATCAATCTCCCTTCGCTCCTGCCCAAATAATTTGATTAAAAGGATATTGCTGAGAGAGTCGATGACTTCCCCATTAAATTTTGCGTTTGCAGCAGCTCCTTGTTGGTTAAGGTTAGTTGTTTTTTTAGATATTGCGATAGAAACGAGTATAGAGCAAATCCCAAAGATAATAATAGGGATTAAAAACCATATGCTAACTTTACCAATATAAAAAAGAGTAATAAGAATAAGCCAGGTGCAAGAATTAAGCCTTGTAAAAGCAAAAAGCTGTCTCCATGTCGCATGGCTTAAAGAAATAATTCGTTGTGCAAGTTGCCCTGATTTTTGTTCTTTAAGATAAGCGGCAGAGTGCCCGGCAGCATATGTAATCCCATACTCACGCACCCGCCAAGAAATAGTATTGCGAACATTTTCGTTAATATAATCTCTGACAAAACGGATAAGATTTGTTCCAAGAAACAAAGCTAAAATACCGCCAAGATAAGCTAGAGCTTTTTTCCAAGAGAAATCGGCAATAGCAATAGAAGAAAAATAGCCAATCATGGCCGAAAAGACAACTGCAACAGAAACTTTAAATAAGCTGTTACAAAAGCCATATACAATTTCAAAAATAAAAAAGTGATAATAACCTTTGCAGGCAGCAAAAATAAATTTAAGCGGTGTTTTTGGAGCGGAGGTAAGAGGTTTATAAGGAATATTAAACATTTTTTCCTCCTTTTTTTTGCTGAGCTGCGTAAAGTTTGGCAAATTGACCACCTTGCTTCAGTAAGTCGTTGAAAGTTCCTTCTTCAACAATTTTCCCTTTGTTTAAGACAATGATTCTATCCATATTTTTAAGCGTGGATAAACGGTGTGCAATAGCAATAACTGTTTGCTTTTGAATAAGGTTATCAATAGCTTTTTGAATAATTTGTTCAGATTCGCTGTCTAACGCTGAAGTAGCTTCATCTAAAATTAATATTGGCGCATTTTTAAGAATAGCTCTTGCAATGGCAATACGCTGACGTTCCCCGCCGGAAAGTAAACATCCTCTGTCACCGGCAAAAGAGTTATAACCGTCATCTTTGTCAGAAATAAAATCATGCGCATAAGCTTTTACGGCGGCGGCTTTTATCTTTTTATCAGATTTCGTATCTGTACCAAAAGCAATATTATCGGCGATACTTCGATTAAACATAACGGTATCTTGCGGAATTAGGCTGATATTATCATGCAAACTTTCTTGTGTAACTTGAGTAATATTCTGATTATCAATTAAAATATTTCCGTCATCAAGTTCGTATGAGCGTTGCAAAAGATGAACTAGCGTACTTTTGCCACAGCCTGAAGCGCCGACAATACCTATTTTTTCACCGGATTTAATATGCAAATTGAAATTCTTAAAGACATGCTTTTTTGCATTTTTATATTTGAAACAAATATTTTGAAAATCAATCGCTCCACCTTTAACCTTAAGAGGTTTTGCATGAGGCGCATCAACAATGCCATGAGGAATACAAAAAGGATCCAAGCCTTGCTCTACGGTGGCAATATCCTGACGAATACGCTGCAGACAATCCTGCAATTCAGACAACCCATTAAGTCCATAAATCAGCGTCATTAAAATAAAAACAATATCTGCTGTCGTAATGGTTCCTTTACTCCACAGATAAACTGAAAGGAGCAATAGAGAAAAAGACATTAAACTGGTAATTGCTCCAATAAAGTTATATTGTCCCCACCAAATAAACATGTTTTTCTTATTTAAGGCAAACTCTTGAGCCAACAGAGGATGAAGGCGTTTTTTTTCTTCTTCAATATTGTCAAATTGTTTAACAACAAGAAGATTATTAATAACATCTAAAATTCTTCCATCCACAATGGCAGACATTTTAGCGCTGGCTTTAGAAATACGGGACAAACGTTTCGCAGAGCGCCGTCTAGGAAAAACAACCACGATGCAACAAATCAAATATCCCAATCCGATAAGCGGAGAAATACATAAGAGCATGATAATTTTGACCATAATATCAAAAAATAATCGCAAATCCCAATTAATACGGTCAAGCATTGCCGGGAGTTGTTTAACTTGTTCTTTTTGGCGGATAAGCATACCGCTCTGTTTTGTCGTGATATATTCGTAACTATGTCCGAGCAGATAGGAAAACAAATCTTTTTCCATACGCGTCTGACAAGGGATAATAAATTTTGCGTCGTAATAATATCGTTGATACTGAGAAACAATAATCCCCAACGTTCCGAAAATCGTTAAAAGCCAAACATATTTCAACGCTTCATTATAACTCTGAGCATCATTTATTTTAATAGCACCGGTAATTTCCGCAAAAAAGCGAATACTTAAGTTAGTAAATCCGGCGCTAAGAAGAAGCAAAATAAAAACACTACAAATTTGCCATTTAAAAATTTTAGCATAAATAAAGGCAAACGGCATAAATTTTTTAGGAAATGTTTGCATGATAAATCTCACAATAAAAATACGTCTCTAATATAGAGATAAAGGGTTTATTTTTCGTAAAAATAAAAATTGACAAAGAGGGGAAGAGAAACTATAAAAAAACAAGATACTTTATTATTGTTTCACACTAAATTTTAAGAATTATGAAAACAGGTATTGTTTTATCCGTAACTCAAGAAGTAGGAAATGGAGTGATTGTTGAAATTGCCTATCAAGGGAGTATGCAAAGCTACTATGCATGCTTACAAGATGGTTCTACTGCATCGGCTTATCTCTATGTACAAGAAAAAGGTCAAACACTCGAAAATGAAACGGTAATGTTTGAAAACCGCGGAGATGATTTGGTGGCAATCAAGCTACTTGAAGAAAATAATTAAAACACTAAAGTCAAGCCTCTTTTACAATAAGTAAAAGGGGCTTTATATATCTTGACAAATACTAGAGATATTTTTATAAGACCAATACAAAATTATCATTATAACCCATTATTAAATTTTATTTTTATGAAACTACCAAAATCATTTGCATTAAATTTGCTAGACAGCAAAATGCGCCATTTTTTCGCTAAAGAAAGTAATAAATGGAACGAAAAAGGTCCATGGAGATTTCCATCAGTCTGCTATACGTTAGAGCACAAATTAGCCTTTTTGGAAAGAGAACATTATCTGACCGGTCATTATTCATTAAGAGGAATTTTCCACGATTGGGAAAAGCCTTTTTTGTATATAACACCTTGGATAAAGGATGAAAAGAAGATACAAGAAATGCACCGAAATTTTAGTCCTCACCATATGGGATGTGCAAAAACATCAAAAGCAGAACATTTGATAGAAATGTACATAGATTGGGATTGCGCCGCAATTACCAAGCCCGATAAACCGTTAAATGCTTTTGAAACGCTGTTACACTGGTATCCTGAATATATAAATATCATGCTCCCGGTTTGTTTGGCGATGGATATAACGTCAGTCAAACCGGAAATTTATATTCATCCATGGCATGAGTTAAACAAAAATCATGAGTACAATGAATATATGTATAAACAGGTACAACAGGTGCTAGATGCAATAATCAGACGTTTACCATCAAATGAAAACCAGCTCAGACTAATGTTTAATCAAGCGCATGAACGGAATATAATTTATTGTCATCCGACAGAGATTTTTTTCCTGATTTTGCAACAACAGCAGAAAAATCTGAAATTTGAAGTTAATCTTCAAGATATCAGAAAAAAGTTGGAAAATGTTGTCGCAAAGTTTCGTGTAAAAAAATGCTTTATAGGAAGCGATAAGACGAAACCGGTGCATGATTACAAAAAAATTCAGAAGAACGCATTTGCCGTATAGCAACAATGTAAATCTAAGAAAACACGCTTTTGTAATAAAGCGTGTTTTTTTGTTGCGAGTATAAAAAAATTAAAATAAGAAAAAATAAAGGAGAAAAAATATGAATATAGGTTTTGATATAGATGGTGTTCTAACGGATTTTGAAAAATTTGTGGCAACGTATGGGTGTAAATTCTTAAAGACAACGATAAAAAATATAAAGATATCCCAGATTAACGATGACGACATTGCCGAAATGTTCAACTGTGATTTAGATACAGAAGAAAAGTTTTGGAACGAATATATTAAAGTCTATTGCACGGAATATTCGGCTCGTTTGGGACTTGCGGAAGTGATGACAGAACTAAGAAAAAAGCATAGCATTATCATCATAACCAATCGTTCTGCAGCAATGGTTCCTATGGATACAATGATATCATGGGTAAAAGGCTGGCTTGAAAAAGAAAAAATTCCATATGATAAAATAGTATTTAATCACGGTAGCAAATTACAAGCCTGCTTAGATAATAAGATAGATGTTATGATAGAGGATTCTCCAAAGCATATTAAAGAGTTGTCTCAATATATGAATTGTATATGCTTCGATTCTCACTATAACACAGAGTGCGAAGGGGAAAATATTCGTCGTTGTTACTCCTCGTACGATTTATATGAACATATCCGAGAAATAGAACTATCAGGAGCAGTTACCGCACTTGGCGCAACCGTTGCATAAAATTTTATAACCACAGGTTTGACAGCGCTCAGCAAAAAATTTCACATACAAATTATTGTGATTAAATAAATCAGCTTGCTCCACAGGTTGTAATTTAAAATCAGAAGGTCTGCCTAAAAATTGCAATCCGGATTTATATGCCATGACACTTTGTAACTGTTTACTCGGTAAGCGATAAGTTTTGCCATCCTTAATAAAATTAGTTCCTGTTTCCATAAAACAAAAAGTAATATTAGCTTCCACGCATTCATCATATAAATTTTTCACCCATAGATAATCAAGAGGGCGCGTGCCGTCATAGTTTTCGCCACCGGCAATAACTTGCTCAATTTGATGAGAAGATAAATATTTTTTGATACTGACAGGAGCAATAAATGGCGCGGCAACAATTCCTTTATGCTTAAAAGGAAGTTGCAATAGAATAGGGATACGCTCATCCGCCCGTATTTGATTTTCGCAAGTTACATTAAGAAAAACATTTTCCCAACCATCACCCCAATCAGGAGGCAAAACTTGAGCAATTCTTTCAGGACGTTTTGTTATAAGAATAAAAACAACATCAGGTCTCTGTTTTATAATTTTCCATGCTTCTTTACGCCACTCATCTGCTTCTTCTAAAAAGAAATCAGAAGTCATACAAACACGGATATGTTCACCACTTTTAATTTTGTAAGAGCCATCTTTATTTTTGCTTAAAGGGTAATAAAAGTTATTTTTTACTTTATAAATATTTTGCCCATTTCCACCACGTTGTTTATCAAGAAAATACATATAGCAGTGTTGACAACCTTCGCTTTTTTTAATACACCCATGCCATGGGTTCCAAATATCGTGCATAACAATTAACCCTTTTTCAATAGAAAGCAGTATATAAAAAAGTAGTTTAAAAGCAAGAGGAAAGCATAATGGAAGATGAAGTTAAACAATATCACCAAAGAAGAAGAGCTTTTGTTATTATTCCACAAGTGGGCATAATTGTGGCACAAAAGGGAAGTATAATGTCTCATGAAGAAATTTTGCAATCATTGGGTATGCCGCAAGAAAAAGTGAATGAGGCTATAAAAAATAATCCTCGCGGATATTTTATGGATAACACTTTAGTACTGTACCAAGGTGGTGATATTAAGGAAGGGGAGTACTGGGAATTAAAAGTCGAAAATTACAAAGCAGTTGCAGAAAATTTTGCAGATATGAAAAAACTTTTTAACCTAAATCAAGATACCCTAATATATTTGGGCGTAAGACAAGGAAAGCTTGGAGAAGTTTGGGAAAAAATACACCAAGTACCGATAACATTTTTTGAAAAATAAAAGAGAATTAAGATGCATAAAATGAATGTTCGCCAACCTTATTTTAATATGATGAAGGCTGGAACAAAATTGATTGAGTTAAGGCTATATGATGAAAAAAGGCAAAAAATCAAAATTGGCGATAAAATAGAATTCTGTTGTGCAGAAAATATGGTGGATAAACTTTTGGTGGAAGTGACTGCTCTTTATAAGGCAGAAGATTTTAAAGCACTTTGCGGGATAATTGATATAAAGAAAGCTGGATTATCAGGAACTACAAAAGCCGTGATGAGAACAATGGAAAAATTTTATTCCAAAGAAAAACAAGAGAAATATGGTGTTGTGGGAATAGAGGTAAAGGGAATATGAAAAAAAGCAGTCAAAGGACTGCTTTTTTATTACAAAGAAACTTAACTTATTCAAGAGCTTCTACCTCAATGATATTTTGGTAAGTTGATAAAAGACCACTACGAATTCCAAAAGTCTTAATACGGTAATATTTGCCTTTTTTCATCATCCCATAAACATCAGAGCTGTTAAACCGGCCAAAAATAAGAGAGTCTTCGATTTTAAAAGTTCCCTCGTTAGTATAAATAAGATACTGCCCGTCAACCCGTTCTTTACCGGTAACTTTGATGATAAAAGTATTCTTACTATTGCTGGTTTTGGGAGCTTTGAGAGCCGTATTATCTGTGGTATAAACTCCAACAATATTTCGGTAAGTTGATAAAAAAGGAATACGCAAACCGAAAACCTTAAATTTATAGGTTTCACCTTCAGCTATCATCCCATAAACATCAGAACTATTAAATTGCCCGAATATCAAAGAGTCCTCAATTTTAAAAACTTCTTTATCCGTGTAAATTAAGTAATAAGAATGTTTATTGGGTTCTTCACCTGTTTCTGGATCACCTTCGTCATAATCTACCACATGTTCCTTCCCCGAAACAGTCGCTGTAATAAGTTCTTCTTCAGAGTTTGCTACAGAATGACCACCACAAGAAAACAATACCCCGCTCATAAGAGCAAACAAAAAATAAATAATTCTTTTTTTCATAATGTATAAAATTAAAATAATACAAAAATCTCAACCATTGTAGAGAAAATGCATCAGGGAGTCAATGTAAAATAAACAACAAAAAGGGAAGGAAAATAAGCAAAAGAAAAAGACCACCGAAGTGGTCTTTTGAACTAATGGCGGGAGCGACGGGGCTCGAACCCGCGACCCCATGCGTGACAGGCATGTATTCTAACCAACTGAACTACGCCCCCATCAGAACAAAAACACTTATATCTAACAAAAAAGATAAATGCAAGTGTTTTTTTTAATTTTTTTGATTATTTTTCTTTTAACAAAGCTTCTTTAAGCGGAGCAGGAATGTAAACACCTCTAAATGTTGGATTTTGCTTAATATATTCACCCCAACACGAAAGCATAGAATTTGAATTATTTTGCCGATATTCTTTAATAATCCACAATTTGAGATTAGTTTTAAGAATAATACAGCCTCCTAAAGTCATTTTATCGCAGTTTTCCCGCTCAAATTGATGAATAAGTGTCAATAAAGATTCGGCTTCTGGAAAATATGGAGATGCACTGACATTTTTAATAAGCGAGCCCAAAATATAAAATTTAATCTCACGATGCCAACTTAAGAATTCCGTAAAATCAACAGAAAATCCAACCTTTCCCCATTGATGAATTTTTGTACGGATAATCTGTTGAGCCGTATCTTCAACAAATGACTTTGTATTTTGCAAATTTTGTACGGCATATACAATTTTTTCAGGAGAAATACCGATTTCCTGTTCTAAAATAGGTAAAAACTTTCTCATTTTAACACGCAGAAAATCCGTACATTGATTTGATTCATCTTCAACCCATTGTAGATGATGTTTCAATAGAAAATCTTTAAATAATTGAGGATGAACAGTCAAAAAAGGGCGTAAAAGCGTAATGCCATCACGAATAGAAACCTCTCCCATTGCTGCCAGACCATAGAGACCGGAACCTCGTTGCAAACGCATTAAAAAGGTTTCCGCTTGGTCAAATAAATGATGCGCTAAAACAAGATGAAATATGGAATTCTCACGACACCAATTAAGCAAAAGGGAATATCGAGCTTCTCGCGCTTTTTCTTCAATGCCAGAAATAGGTTTTTCCCCCTCCCAATATAGAATATGATGCTCAATTCCGTATTGTTTCATTATCGTAGCAACATATTGGGCTTCTTGATTAGAAGATGGGCGCAAACCATGATCAACGGTTAGCGCCACAATTGGAAGTGATGGAAATAATTCATGAAAAATCAAAACGGAAGCTAATGAATCAGCCCCACCGGAAACTCCAAATGCTAAAGGAGTTTTTTCTAAGTTATATTTTTGAACAAAATCTCTGACTACTTGCACCCTAAGGCCTCAGCTTCTTTTTTTGCTTTAGAAGAAATATCAGTAGAGATATTTTCAAAAACAACCGGTAAATTTACAAACGCAGTACATGCTTCATCTTTTTTGCCTAAAGCTTTCATGGACATACCAAGTTTTAACAAACAATCCGGCCCTTTAGTTCCTTGCGGATATTTGCTGTAACCATCTTTGAATGCAACAGCAGCTTTAGCAAAATTTTGTTGTTTATAATAAACCTCCCCTAACCAATATTGTGCATTTCCGGCAAGTGCATCGCTAGAGTAGGAGGTTAAAAATTGAGAGAGTTTATTTTCAGCATCTGTAAGTTTGTTGTTTTTCAAATCGGTCAAAGCATTTTCATACAATTCCTTTGCTGGAATTGTAGCGGATGCTTTAGGTGTTTGAGACTTTTTTGCTGTGTTATTTGTAGCCTTCGGCTTATTATTTTTAGAAGCTGCTTTAGGCGCCGGAGCTACGGAAACTTGTTTTTTAAACTGTTCAAATCTCAAATCTATATCTTTATCAAATGTTTCCATTTTCTTTTCAAGATTTTTCAATCTGAATTCAATATTCTCAACTTTACCATTCATATCACGGATCATTTGGTCGTACTCACCTAATCTTACTTGAAAGTTGGAAACAGATTCTTTTGGTGCTGTGGAATCATTTTTATCACGATATAGTTGACGTTGAATAACCACAATATCATCTTTGATTTGGTCAATTTGATCTTGAATATATTGTTCAGCTGCATGAGCATTAAGAGAACAACAAAAACATAAAGCACCTAATAAATAAAACTTTTTCATTCTACCCTCATCTAAAAAACAAAGCTAACTAGAATATAGGCTAAATATTTTATAACTCAACAAAAAAAACGTATTCTTGCGAATACGTTTTTTCATAGGAAGTCAAATTAAATTATTTGCTTAATTCAACAACAGTTACGCCACGACGGCTCTTTGCATAAGCTTCTTCTGTATCACCAGGGAAAGCATATTCTTTACCGTAAGAAACAGTAGCGATTCTCTTAGCGCAAATGCCTTGAGATACTAAGTACTGTTTTACAGCGTCTGCACGGCGTTCACCCAAAGCGAGGTTGTATTCTGCAGTACCTCTTTTATCGCAGTAACCTTGAATAACAACATTTACTTTAGGATTCTTCTTCAACCATGCGATTTGAGAATCCAAAGCTGCAACAGCTTCAGATGACAAAGCAGAGCTATCAAAAGCAAAATAAACTGTTGTGTCTGCATTTTCTGCAAATTCACGAGCAAGTTTAGATTGGCAATCGCTACCACCAAACCAACTACTTGTTGTAGAACAGCCTGATAATAAAACAACTGCGCAAAGCAAGCTTAAAAGTTTTTTCATTTATTTTCTCCATATGGTTAAAAAAACTTGGTTGTTTATTGAGTGACCCCATAATCAACTAGACATACATAACTTAAGTAACAAAAGTAAATATTTCAATAACAAACTATACTATTTGTGTATAAACTTATGTTTTATTTAAGATAAAAAGGCAAACTTCAGTCTTTTTCCGTATAACTTTTGTAGACGTTTGAGCGTTGAGTGTCCAAATCGTAGTTAGGTTGAACATTAAGAAGAGGGGCAACTTTAGAAATAATGTTTCCTCCCGTAGGTACTGCATTCCAACCAGAAGTTGTAAATCCCCAAGTTTCTTTAGAACCTTTTGGTGTATCCAAAACGACAATCAAAGCATATTTAGGGTCAGAAACAGGGAAGGCCGCAACAAAGGATGTAATATTTTTACCTCTAACATATTTGCCATTTTCAAGTTTATTGGCTGTTCCGGTTTTACCCGCAACTTCATACCCATCAATGTTTGCATTTTTTGCAGAACCATAAATAACTACGTCTCGTAAAAGTTTACGCATATCTTTAGACGTTTGAGTAGAAATAACTCTTTTACTTTTGCGATTAGATTCAAAAGTCAATGTCGGTGGAGTATAAATTCCTCCATTTAGAATAGAAGAAAATGCCGTAATAATGTGAATAGGTGTAACAGAAATACCATAGCCGTAAGCGGTGGTGGCAACGGTATCATCTTGCCAGTAATTCTCACTTCTATGTAGCGGGCGGCCTTTTTCATAAATTTCCAGATTCTCAATTTTATCAAACAAGCCCAGATTTTTTAAGAACTTGATTTGTAAAGTCTTTCCAACTTTAAGCGCCATCAATGCAGATGCAATATTAGAAGAGTGAATAAGTGTTTCACCGACAGTTAGCCATTTTGCAGGAACGCGATAGTCCGTAATTAAATGACGCCCCATTTTTAAGGGTTTGGTTGCGTCAAAACTATCTGTAATTTTAATCTTTCCGCTATCTAACCCTAAAGCTGTATTAAATACCTTAAATACAGAACCCGGCTCATAAACACCAAGTGTGGCAAAATTAAATTTGATATCTTTATCTTTAAAGCCACGCTTATTTAAATCATAGTCAGGAACAGAAGAAAGAGCGATAATTTCTGATGTGTTAATATCCATCAAAACAGCTGTTGCACGTTCAGCATTAAATTTTTTCCTTGCTTTAATTAATTCTTCTCTGATAACGTATTGAACACCTAAATCAATAGTAAGACGTAAATCTTTGGTAGAAGTGCTGAGGCGCTCATTGAGTGATTTTTCCAAACCGGCAATACCATTGTTGTCAATGTCAGTATTGCCCAATACGTGCGCTAAAAGCTCTTTTTGTGGGTAAACCCGAATTTCACTCGGCTGAAACTCTAATTCAGGAAAACCTAGGGCATTAACTCGGGCTTGTTGTTGAGGAGAAATATTACGTTTTAAATAAACAAAGCTTGAGCGTCTAGTTAGCTTAATTAAAAAATCTTCATAAGAAATATCAGGAAAAATCTCTGTAAGTTTCTTTGCAATTAATTTAGCGTTACTAACTTTTTTAGGGTTGGTAAATAAATTAACGGTAGGAAGGTTGGTTGCGATGATGACGCCGTTTCTATCGGTAATATTAGCTCTATGTACTGGAAAGACTAAGCCGGATTTGGGGCGATAATAGGAAAAGGCTTCACGATCAAGTTGAATCCCATCAACAAGGCAGACGTTAAATAACCGTATAATAATGACAAGATAGATAAATAAAAAAAGTCCGATAATAACAAAAATACGGTTACGACAAACATTAACCGTCTCGTCTTCTGTTTCCCAGCCAAAAGAACCTGAGGAAAAGTAAATTTCTTGTCCCGGAGCAAAAAGATAATTGTCTTTCTTTTTTGATAAACTAACTTTCAACACTTTCTTACCATTATTAACGTTCAGAATTAGCCAGTTGGCGTAATCCTCTGCTGTTTTTAGCAAACATTGTCGGATTCTCAAACAACTCGCCTTCTAATGGTAAAGCAGAATAGTTAATAATTTGTTCAGGTCTGATAAAATCTAAAGAAATATATTTTCCGGCCAAAACTTTAAGACGTTCCGGATTGTTTAATTCGCTCCAATCTGCCTCTAAAATGTGAATATCTCTAATATCACTCTCAATATCACGATTGATTTGCGCCAATTCTTTTTCCAAATTTTGCACATCATTGGTCAAAACAAAGTAATAAGATCCGATAACAATAGTAAATAAAAACCACAAGATAGAAATAGCTGTTTTTACGTTACTCATTGATTTGTTCCTTTCTTTTTATGGCGTATCTAAGTTTAGCGGAGCGTGCGCGCGGGTTTACAGAGCATTCTTCTTCTGTAGGTAGAACTACTTTAGAAGCGAAACTAAATGGTTTAGATGATGTGTTCTCGTCAGCATTAGCTGTATTTTTGTAGCGAGATACATGAACTTTTTTATCAGAGTTTTCAGCGAAGAAAGATTTTACGATTCTATCTTCAAGAGAGTGGAAATCAACAACTACAACCCGACCTTCAGGAAGAGTGATATTAAGAGCTCCCAGCAAGCCGTCTTCTAATTGTTGTAATTCATCATTAACAGCAATACGAATAGCCTGAAAAGTTCTGGTAGCAGGATCAATCTGTTCTCTTTTTTTCGGTAAAACAGAATAAATAATCTGAGCTAATTCAGTTGTTGTTTCAATAGGCTTCTGATTGCGATACAAAACAATCGCATGAGCAATTTGACGAGATTTTCTTTCCTCACCATATTTGTAAATTAAATCAGCCAAATCTTGCTCATTCATAGAGTTGACTATGTCCTTGGCAGATAATCCAGCCTGAGACATTCTCATATCAAGAGGAGCTTCTTTGGAAAAAGAGAAACCTCTTTCTGGATTATCCAATTGCATAGATGAAACGCCAATATCAAAAACAACCCCATTAACCGGAGAAGAGATGAGTGTATCAATCTGGCTAAATGTGCCGCTAATAAACGTAAAACGGTCGCCATAAATGGATTTTAATTCTTCAGCTCTTTTCAACACGAAAGGATCTCTGTCAATGGAAATAACATGGCAATTTGCGCTTTTTAATATTGCTTCGGTGTAGCCGCCATTTCCAAATGTTGCGTCAACATATGTTTCTCCGTCACGAGGAGCTAAGGACTGTAAAACTTCATTGAGCATAACCGGAATGTGCTTTGAGGATACCATTATTTATTCTCCTCTTTAAGTGATGGACGGTTAAGCTTAATTTTTTCTCTTAATCTGGCTTCTTCAGCTTCCCAATTAGCTTCACTCCAGATTTGGAACTTGCGTCCTTTTCCAACAAAAACAGCAGTGTCGGTAATTTCGGCGTGTTTCAAAAGTTTTTCTGTGAGCATAATGCGACCGGTGCTGTCAAAAGAAAAACGTTTTGCGTCACCGAAAATAAGATTGGTTAAATCGTCTTGTGTTTCAGAAAAGAAATCAGTGCTGTTTTCAATGTCGGTTGCAAGTTTTTCTAATAAATCTTCGGTACATCCCTCAATACAAGGAGCTGTTAAACTTCTATAACAAACGATTTCTGTTGAGAGTTCTTTAACGATTGCGCGATAATCTGCCGGCAAGGAAACGCGCCCTTTCGCGTCTACTTTATTGGCAACTGTATCTAAGAATAAAAAACTTTTGCGCATGGTTAAAATCTTTCGTGTACACATTACCTATGGTATAACATGGTATTTTATGGGAATCAATGGAAATTTTTAGATTTTTATCAAAAAATTAACTTTTTTGTGGTTTTCAGCCGGAAATGAATCTTTTCAAGCATTTAAATGTGGATAACCTTGTTGATAAATTTTAAAACGAGAGATTTGTATCGGCAGAATCAGGAAAAAGCGCACAAAAAAAACACCGACTCGAATGAATCGGTGTTTTCAATCCTTTTAGGAAAGGAATTAAATCATAGCCATACCGCCATTAACATGCAATGTTTGACCAGTGATGTATTGAGCTTCGTCAGAAGCTAAGAAAGCAACTGCATTAGCAATATCTTGAGCTTCACCTAGTTTTCCTTCTGGGATTTTGTTCAATAATTGAGCTTTAACGTCATCAGGCAAAACGTCTGTCATCGGAGTTCTGATAAAGCCAGGAGCAATAGAGTTAACAGTAATACCACGAGAGCCAACTTCTTGAGCTAAACATTTGTTCATAGCAATCATACCAGCTTTAGAAGCGGAATAGTTAGCTTGTCCGGCATTACCCATAACGCCAACAACAGAAGCGATACCGATGATACGACCGTATCTTCTCTTCATCATGCCGCGAATAGCAGCCTTAGCTAATTTGAAGCCGGCAGAAAGGTTAACATCTAAAACTAATTGCCAATCTTCGTCGCTCATGCGCATAAAGAGGTTATCACGTGTAAGACCTGCGTTGTTAACCAAAATGTCAATACGGCCCATTTTTTCTTCAACGTTTTTAACCAAATTGTGAACATCGTCAGAGTTTGTTAAATTTGCAACAAAGCATTCAACACGAGAGCCTAATTCAGCCTTCAATTTTTCCATTGGTTCAGCGCGCATATCTGTCAAAGCAAGAGTAGCGCCTTGAGCGTGTAATGTGCGAGCAATTTTGTCGCCAAGACCACCAGCAGCGCCAGTGATTAAAGCAATTTTACCATCTAAATTAAACATAGCAAATATCCTTTCTGCAGAGAGTTATAAATTTTTTGCAAGTTCTTCAATTTCTTGAACAGAACAAACAGAAATAGAGTTAATGTTTTTCAAACTGCGCTTAGCAAGGCCGGAAAGAACTTTTCCTGCTCCAATCTCAACAAGGTCAGTAACGCCGTCAGCATCAAAGAAAGACATAGTCTCTCTCCATCTAACAGTACCGGTAACTTGCTCAATCAAGTTTTTGATAATTTCTTTTTTCTCAGTTTCAGGCGCAGCCAAAACATTGGCAACAATTGGAATTTGAGCATTCTCAGCCTGTACTTCCATAAATGCTCTGGCCATAGTCTCGGCAGCAGGTTGCATGAGAGGGCTATGGAATGGTGCGGATACAGGCAATTTTAAACAACGTTTTGCACCAAATTCAGAAGCAATTTCAACAGCTTTTTCAATGGCTTGAATGTGACCGGATAAAACAACCTGACCATCTGAGTTATCGTTTGCAGCAACACAGAAATGATTTTCATCATTACATGCTTCAACCAATGCACCGACATCTTTGTAAGAAAGTCCTAAAACAGCAGCCATACCACCAACGCCAACAGGAACAGCTTGTTGCATAGCATCACCGCGAATACGTAATAACTTTGCTGTATCAGAAAGTGAGAAAACACCGGCAGCGCAAGCCGCAGAGTACTCACCTAAAGAGTGTCCAGCAACATAAGCAGCTTTATCTTTAAGATTTATACCAAATTCTTTTTCTAAAACTCTAACAACCGCCATGGAAACAGCCATTAAAGCCGGTTGTGTATTAGTTGTTAAAGTCAGTTCAGAATCTGGACCTTCAACCATAACTTTGTATAAATCTTGCCCGAGAGCCTGATTAACTTCTTCAAAAACATCTTTGGCAGAAGAAAAATTTTCCGCCAATTCTTTTCCCATGCCGACAAATTGAGAACCTTGTCCGGGAAAAACAAAAGCGTATTTCATATAAGCTTATCTCCAAATTTATTTTTCTGCCAATAAGCTAAAGGACTACTCCTGAAAGTCAAGTTTAAATCCATAACGTGTGCATAGCTTGCTCTGTAAGATAAGAATATCTGAGGAAAGAGGGCAAATATTAAGATTTTATTTAAAAATAGACAGTAAGCTAAAATAAAGAAGATGTTATCTGAAGAATGAGGAAAAAATGGCCAAAAGAACAAAAAGCAAAGAAAATAAAACAGATGCGAAAAGTATATGCAAAAAAATCATCGGGATATTATCAGGAATACTGTTGATAGCATTCTGCATAAGTTTAGTGCTAAGTATGGTGGGATATAATCCGTCAGACGAATCATTTAATGTATCCAATTCTGAAAAAATAAGTAATTTTATGGGAAAATTTGGTTCATATAGTGCTGATTTCATCGTAAACAGCTATGGTATGGCAATATACATTTTTCTAATACCCGTATTAGTTTGGGGATATTTACTGATAAAACACCAAAAAATTCTTGAAGTTAAAATTAGAATCTTTGCCGTATTGCTGGGTATTATTTCGTTGTCAGGCGTATTTTACCAAACGATTTCAGCTCCACTTGAAAAGATAAATCTTTTAGGAAAGTTTAGCCATTTATTGCCGGAAGCATTAATAAGAATGTTTTCATCTTGGAAACTTAATGGGTATGAAGAAGTTTTGGCACTGAGTTTGCTATCCATTATCGCATTGATGTCATTTAATTTAGCTGCTGGCATAAATTTCAAGCATTGGGCAAATGGTATTAAAAGAGTATCTCATTTGATTTACACCTTGAGCAAGGGGATATATGCTTTTGTAAATAGATTAATACATCCGCAAGCGCTTTTTGAAAAAAGCGTAACCGAAACGGTTGAAGTTGTAAATAATGTAAAAGAAAAAGTAAGAAAAGAACCCACTTTAACAGCAACTCCGGAACCTGAATCCAAAGAAGTTAAAGAAGAAAGAAAGGTAGAGAAAAAAGCAGAAAAAGAAAAAGTCAAATCTGCAGAAGTTATATCTTTTACAAACAAAAAGGCTGAAAAGAACAGTGGTTACCAATATCCTGATATAAATTTGTTGAAGAAACCAAAAGAAAAATTAGGTTTGAGTATCAGTGAAAAAGAACTTAATGAAACGGCGCGAGCACTTGAAGGAGTATTAGAAGAGTTTGGTGTACACGGAGAAATTGTAAAAATTCGCCCCGGTCCAGTTGTAACTTTATTTGAATTGGAACCGGCTCCGGGTACAAAAACTTCACGAGTTATAAGCCTTGCGGATGATATTGCTCGTTCGATGTCTGCAGTTTCAGTACGTATTGCGGTGGTCCCCGGTTCAAATACAATTGGTATTGAAATTCCAAATGCAAAACGAGAAATTGTATGGTTGCGAGATTTGTTGGAAGACACGAATTTCATTGATAGTAAAAATGCGCTAAATGTTGTTTTAGGAAAAGATATCGGTGGCAAAAACGTCTATGCCGATTTAGCGAAAATGCCTCACTTGCTTGTAGCGGGAACTACCGGTTCAGGTAAGTCAGTAGGTGTAAACTCAATGATTTTATCGTTGCTGTATAGAATGACACCGGAAGAATGCAAATTTATCTTAATCGATCCGAAAATGTTGGAATTCTCCATGTATAACGGAATTCCGCATCTATTAACACCGGTTATCACAGATCCGGCAAAAGCTGTAATAGGATTAAAGTGGGCCGTTCGTGAGATGGAAGAAAGATATAGAGCGATGGCATGTTTGTCTGTACGCAATATTAACGGATATAATTTAAAGTTAAAAGAATTGCGTGAAAAAGGAGAACAGCCGATGCGAACCATTCAAGTTGGCTTTGATCCGGAAACTGGCAAACCGAAATACGAACAACAAATGCTAGATACGAAACCTTTGCCATACATTGTTATTGTAGTAGATGAAATGGCTGATTTAATGCTTGTAGCAGGTAAAGAAGTGGAGGCTGCTATTCAACGTTTGGCGCAAATGGCACGTGCTGCAGGTATTCACTTAATTATGTCGACACAACGTCCGTCAGTAGATGTGATTACCGGTACAATTAAGTCAAACTTCCCAACGCGTATCAGCTTCCAAGTGACTTCTAAAATTGATAGCCGTACAATTTTAGGGGAACAAGGCGCAGAGCAACTTTTAGGTAAAGGTGATATGCTATATATGCCGGCAGGTCTTCGCCCACAACGTATCCATGCGGGATTTGTTGAGGATGCAGAGGTCGAGGCTGTGGTGGAATTTTTGAAATCACAAAGTAAGCCAGAGTATGTGGAAGGAATTACCGAAGGCGAGTTAGATATGAAAGGCAAAGACGCCGGAGCTCTATTTGATAGAACCGCGATGGGCGCATCTGGTAACAGCAAAGACGATTTATATGAACAAGCAGTCGCCATAGTTCGTAATGATAAAAAAGCCTCAACGAGTTATATTCAACGGCGTTTAGGAATAGGATACAATAAAGCGGCCTCAATCATTGAACGAATGGAGGCAGAAGGTGTTGTATCACCGGCGGACCACGTAGGGCGTCGAGAAGTAATTTAACGATAGACACAACAAAAAAGCAGTCAACAAATGACTGCTTTTTTATAATAAGAGATAAAGTTTAAGCACGCCACGCTTTCATAACTTTATCAATACTGTTATTAACGATAGTAATTTCTTGTTGTAACCTTTTATTTTCATAAATCTTTAGAGCGGATTGATAATAATCAATAGCTTCCGCAAAAGCATTTTTATTTCGTCCGTTCTTACCAATATTGTAGTAAACATTAGCGATATTTTCCTGAATTTTTGCCCACATAACCGGATATAGTTCTTTCCGGTAAACTTGCTGCTTATTTTTATAGCTCCGAATGGCAAGCATAGAAATATCATCGCTTTTGGAGAATAATCCCAATAAGGATAAATAAAAGCCCAAATATCCTTCAATTTTAGACCACAATTCCGGAAATGTGATTTGAGTATAAGTTTTTTCCGCTTCTCTTAAGAAATAAACAGCATCGCGTAAAGCTTGAACATCATTGGTAAATTTCCAATATTGAAAATATAACTGGGACAATTTAAAAGATATCTGAGAGAAATCATAAGGATAGTTATAGTGGTCCAGATATTTTTGTGCAGTACGATAGTTGGTAATAGCCTCTTTGAATAAAAGCCAATAGCCGCCCAAATCTTGTTTCAAGGCAATCTCATAGAGTTGAGCCAGATTTTTATAAATACAACCTATATGAACATTTTGCATAATCTGCTTTTGATTCGCCAAAGCATTAAGGAAAAGTTCTTTAGCCATATTAAAGGTTTTCTGCGAGAGTTCTTTTTGCGAAAAGCTAAGGTATATTAACCCAACTGTATTCATTACATACGGAGAAAACATAAGATTCCGACTGTCCGTAGGACCTTCTGAAGACAAGTTGTTAATAACATTTTTCAATAATTTTTGTTTTAAGTGTCTGAGATCAATACGCTGCTCACTAATAGATGCGGCAATAATACCGGTAATTAAATTGGTTAATATTTCTGGGAAAAAATTAATATGCTCAAAATACTCCGCAGGAACAAATAGACTATCCAAAACAGAACACGATGCATTATCCCAATCTGAATAAGCATTAGCCGTTTGAAAGTTCAAACGAATATTTTCATTTTCCTGATATCCCCAAACCACAACATCTGCATTAAGTTTTTGCAAAATGGTGTTTCCGGCATCAATTAAATCAAAAAAATTACGTCCTTGTAGATTTAAGAAGCTTTTATCAAAAGGCTCATCAAAAAGACGGACATTAAAATTAGGATTCTTTTGCAAAAGTCTGGTCATAGATTGTGCAAAACCATAATTTCCATATTCAACAAAATCCACCACAACAACCTTAAGCGTTTCAACTTTAGGAAGGAGACGCTTATTATCAGTATGTTTTCCAAATAGGACTTTGATTAAATTAACCATAGGCTTCACCTAATCTATTTACTTACAGTTTTCTTTTGACGAGGTTTGCGTTTCTTGGTAGTCTTTGTTTTAGCCTCGTCATTGGCACTAGTTTGTTCCGTTTGCTGATGATTTTTATTATTCCAAACTCGTTTTACAACATTTCTACCCCATTTAGACACAGATAACAACTCTTCTGGTTTAGTATCCCCAGATAAGATAGAAAGTAGCCATAAGTTAAAAGCAACAGCAAAAAACGGTAAAGCTAATCTTTCATAAGCGGCTATTTGAAATAAAGCCAAAAGTACATTAACAAATAAAATTTTAGCAATACTAAAAGCCAGAGCTTTTTCAGAAGCGCCTAACTCAAGCAAGCGGTAATACGATGTATTCATAAACCAATATTCAGTTTTTTGGCGTAAGATGAAACGATTATAGAAAACACAACCTAATTCAGTAAATAAATAAGCTGAAGCAATAAACATTGATGCTTCAGAAAATTCCACAGAGGCATCAACCATAAAGCAAGCCATAATAAAACCAAACGACGAAAAACCGCCTTCACTAATCATAACTTTTTCAGGTGGCCAGCTCAAAAATGTAAAAGCCAACATAATTCCAAGATAAGCTAGAGCAAAAGAACCTAAAATCTGTGGTAAAATACCGAAATAAGTCAGAAGAAAAGCGGTTAACATCACAACAACAAATTGAGCAGACGCAATTCCGCCGGAGCCGTTAAGATACCCCAAACCTTTTGATACCAAAAGTATCAATAAAGCAACAATGAATTTATCTTGTAAAGGAGTAAAATACTCTGGAAATAAAACAAAATCATCCGGTTGCATAAAAGCGATGCAAAGAGCAAGAGCGTAAGTAATCAGATTCGTTAACCAAGGTACGTCAAGTAAATAACAAAAGTAAATTAGAGCAGAGAAGATGACCGGTAAAGTAAAGTTTAGTAAACTATAAGTTTTTATTGTATCAACACCAACAGGTTGAAGGTAATAAACACATACGGAAGTCAAAAGAAAAAGCCCAAATAAATACCAAAACGGATCTAATTTGAATTCATATTCTTCAGGAAAAATATCTGTTTGGATTCGTGTTAAGACAAAAGTCGATAAAACAAAGCAAACCAATAAAAAACCAAAACCTAAAATAAAACTTTCGCTCATAATGTCACCTTTAGCAAAATTAAGTTTTAATAATTATAACATCAGATTATTAAATTTTCCTTTGCAAGTGCGCAATAAAAAATCCATCGGCACCAGATAAATTAGTTTGCTCTTCAACAACTAAAGTTTGAGGTAAAATACGAAGATATCCTTCTTTAGTGCGCATTTTTTCTGTACCGGAAACGGAAATGGGTTTAATTTCAAAATCTGGGTGAGATTTAAGAAAATCATTAATTTGCTTTTCTCCTTCCAATTTAGCTAAAGAGCAAGTAACATAAAGGATTTCCCCTTTAGGCGCCAATAACGATACTGCATGATTTAGAATTTTCTTTTGTAGTTCAGCCTGTTGTATAACATCTTGAAGAGATTTAGTATGAATAATTTCAGGATGTCTTCTGAATGTGCCGGTAGCAGAACACGGAGCATCAATTAAAATAACGTCAAATTTTTGAGAGGAATTAAAATTTAAGGCATCCGAACAAACAACAGTAAGATTCGCTGATAAATTTAATCTGTTTATATTGGTTTCAAGGGTGTTTAGGCGGTCTGCAGAAATATCAACGGCAGTGACCTTAGCTCCTTCATCTAAAAGTTGAGCCGTTTTTCCTCCTGGAGCGGCACACAAATCTAAAACAGATTTTCCGAGAAGATTATCCAAAGAACGAACGGCAAGGGCCGCAGCGGCATCTTGCACCCACCAAATTCCGTCATTATAAGCAGGAAGCGCTGAAACTTTTGTATTAGGCTCTAAGCGGACAGAGCCTGTCGGTAAAATTATCCCCTGAGAAAAAGGATTCTTCGCTGATTTTTTGAGGGTAATATCCAAAGCAGGTTCAACAGAAACAAAATGTTCCATTTGCCTAATTTCATCTTTGGAATAATCTTGCTTCAAAATTTTTAAGAATTCTGCGCTAAAATAAGAGTTCTGGTGTGCGGCTAATAAATCACTTTTTTGCCGAAGAATATTTCTCAAAACCGCATTAACAAAATTTGCTCCAAATTTATCTGTAAATTTTTTTGCAATATCAACATAAGAATTGATAACCGCATAATCGGGAGTATCTAAAAACAAGAGTTCAGTTATACTCAAATAAAAAATATAATTTAATATTTTCTGTTTAGAGGGAATTTTCTTTTGAATAAAACGCGGTAAAACCGTTTGTTTAATAAAAGTCATTTGCCGGAAAGTGGTTAAAAAAAGCATATTAAAAAAGCTTTTTTGCCCATCAGGAATGGTATCTTTAAAAAAACTTAAAGGAACATTTGAAGTTAAAATCTTTTGCAAAATTTCGACATATTCTGCTCGTTCGTTTTTCATAAAAAAATCCTTTAAATATAAAACATTATGCAAGAGCATTAAACTTTTATTAAAAAATATTGCCATAAATTTAATGCATATTTTCATAGAAGTAAAGGATAAAAGAAAATGAAAAGTCGACGATTTTTAGTATCGTTAATGTTGGGGACTGCTTTATGCGCAACACAAGTACAAGCCATTGATGTTTTTAATGTATATACACATACAGCACCGGAAGGCTGTTTAGAAAAAGATTTAAGCATAAATAAAGAAGTATCATTGATAGATTTAATTAAAATCGGAATATGCAATAATCCAGAACTAAGAGTAGATTATATGAGCTTAAAAGGTTCTGAAGCTAATTTAGGTGCAGCTAAGTCCGAGTATTTTCCAAGTATAGATTTAAATGGCAATATCGGTAAAAATAGCCAAAAGTTTCAAGGAAACCATAGTTCTGAAAATAGCCCATATGATGTAAATATCGGCCTTTCATTGTTATTGTATGATTTTGGAGGAAGAACGGCACGCGTAGATAGTTTTAAGTCATATTTGGCAGAAGCCGGGTTTAACTATAACAGTTCTTTGCAAGATTTAATATTGTCCATAAATACGGCATATTTCAAGCTATTAGGAGCAAAAGAGGATTTAAAAAGTGCCAAAGCCAATGAAGCAATGTACAAAAAATCATATGATGAAGCCAGTCGCAAATATGATGTTGGTATGGCTGCACTAAATGATAAATTGCAGACACAAACAAGCTATGAACAATCAAAATTAAAAGTAATAGAAATGGAAAATGCGGTAAAGCAGTATGAAGGAGATTTAGCAACTATTTTGAATTTACCGCCACAGACAACATTTAAATTAAAATTACCACCGACAGATAGAGATTTAACGGCATTAGGCAAAAAAGATACATTAGATAAGATGATAGAAATAGCCGCTCGTGAAAGAGATGAAGTAAAAGCCCAAGAAATGTTGGTTAACGCGGCAAATTCATCTTTGCAAGAATTACGTGCCTCTCGCTATGGTTCGTTTAATTTGTCGGCTCAAAGCGGATACAATAGTAATTGGAAACCAGAGAGAAGTTACGAAAGAGATAATTCAATTAGTCTTAATTATAGCGTGCCATTATTTAGCGGTTTTGAAACAAGCTATAAAATATCGGCAGCGAAATACAAACGAGAGCAAGAGAGATATACTTTAGATAAAATAAAAAACGATATAAAAAATGAAGTCTGGGGAGCATATCACGATTACCAAACCTCAATTAAATCATACGAAGTTAGTAAAGAAGTACTCAAAAGTGCGGAAGAAAATGAAAGGGTAGCCTTTACTTCGTATGAAATAGGGAAAACAGACATCATCAATTTATTAACGGCAGAGTCTCAATTAGCAGATGCCAGAGATTCTTTGGTAAATGCTTTTTATACAGTTTTGATAAATAAAGCGACTTTATACAGAGCAATAGGGAGATTTTAATGATAAACAAAAAGTTAGGAGTAGCTATCGTTTTAGTATTAGCCGGAGGATATTATTTTTATTCCGGAACTAAAAAAGAAGAACTAAAGGTAGAAAATTTTGAAATTAGCCAAGTAAAAAGAGGCACCTTGACATATGAGGTAACTGCAACCGGAACAATAAACCCAATTAATACAGTCACCGTCGGTACGCAAGTTTCAGGAATTGTAGAAACTGTATTGGCAGATTACAATGACGATGTGAAAAAAGGACAAGTTTTGGCTTTGCTAGATTCATCAACATTAAAAGAAACAATGGATAAATCTCTTGCAAGTTATGAATTGGCTCAAGCAAAAGAGCGAAAAGCCAAGTTAAATTATGACCGTATTAAGAAACTGTTTCAAGACAAGTTAACCTCATCAGCATCATTAGAAGACGCCGAAATAGAATATAAAGAAGCATCAGCAAATGTCTTGAGTGCAAAGGCAGATTACAATATTGCGAAAAAGAATTTTGAATATGCAACAATCACTTCTCCTGTATCTGGTACTGTAATTTCCAAAGAAATTGAACAAGGACAAACTGTTGCAGCAAGTTTTGAAACACCAACATTGTTTGAAGTTGCGGAAGATTTATCCAAAATGCAAATAGAAGCCAGTGTTTCAGAAGCTGATATCGGGTACATAAAAAAAGATATGCCGGTCACTTTTACAGTAGATGCTTATCCAAATGATACATTTAAGGGAACAATCCGCCAAGTCAGATTATCACCGACGGAAGATGAAAATGTTGTGATGTATACAGTAATTATTGAGATAGACAACTCAGGTCGTAAACTCTTACCGGGCATGACCGCATCCGTAACAGTAAAGGCAGACGAAGCAAAAGATGTTTTAATGATATCTGCAATGGCGTTACAGTATAAGCCTTCTGCAGCCATAAAAGAAAAAATAGAAATCAAAAAAATAGACGATATCGGTGAAAATCAAGATGTTGTATTCTTGTTTGAAAATGGAAAAATTATTCCGAAAGTTGTCACCAAAGGGCTGTCAGATATGACGAATATAGAGATAAAAGACGGTCTAAAAGAGGGCGATCAAGTAATTGTAGAGGCATTATTTGAGCAAAGGCGGAAATAATGGCAGAAAAAACAGTAATAGACGTTCAACACGTATGTAAAACATATTTTATGGAAGGTGGCACGAGTCAATCTGTATTGAAAGATATTAACTTTCAAATTAAATCAGGAGAGTTCGTGGCTATTATGGGACCATCCGGCTCAGGAAAATCAACTTTGATGAACATATTAGGGTGCTTAGATAAGCCCACTAGTGGCAAGTACATTCTTGAAGGATATGATATTGCTTCAAAAGATGATAAAGAGTTGGCCGTCATCAGAGGAAAGACGATAGGTTTCGTTTTCCAAAATTTTAATCTGATGATGAAGAGAACAATTGCGGATAATGTATCGCTGCCACTGATATATCAAAAAGTAGGGGAAACAGAAAGATATAATCGAGCGGTGGAAATGTTGAAAAAAGTCAATTTGATTGGCTATCAAGATCGTCCGCCGTCACAAATTTCCGGAGGTATGCAGCAAAGAGTGGCCATAGCCAGAGCCTTGATAAATAATCCGGCGATAATTTTTGCCGATGAGCCGACTGGAAACCTAGATAGTAAAACATCTGATGAAATTATGGAACTATTTACATTTTTGAACAAGCAAGGCATCACGATAGTATTAGTAACCCACGAAGATGATGTGGCAGACTATGCAACGCGTATGATAAAGATAAGCGATGGACATAAAGTGTATGATGGTCTGCGCAAAGAATACAGCAAGGAAAAGGAAATAAAATGCTGACAGCGATAATAAAAGAAGCATGGATATCAATAGCATCATACAAGCTGAGAACATTTTTAACCATGCTTGGTATCATGATAGGTGTAGCAGCAGTAGTGATGATGGTATCGGCAGGACAAGCCGTACAAAATCGCATTACGGATACTTTTGCCTCGATGGGAAGTAATTTGATTTTGATTGGTCCGGCAGAATTAGTAACCGGCGGTGTAAGAGGGGGAAGAGGTTTACCAAGCGTAACAGTTGCAGACGTTGCTGCATTAAAAACTCTAAAGGACGTAGAAACAACTTCATATCTGATGAATGCAGCGGTTCAAGCCGTCTATGGCTCCAGAAACTATGGTGTAAGCGTAAAAGGTACTAATCCTGATTATTTAGCGGTGAACAACTGGGAAATAGAAGATGGTATTATGTTTACCGAAAAAGATGTCCGTGCGGCTAAGCCTTATGCTGTTATTGGGCAAACAGTTGTTGATGAGTTGTTTGGTTTACAAAACCCGATAGGCAAAACAATACGTTTGAAGGGCAAACCATTTACTGTGATAGGAACTTTGCGTGAAAAAGGCGATGGCCTAATGGGAGATGACCAAGACAATATTATCTTGATGCCATCAACAACGGTACGCCAAAGATTAGCGGGTTCTCCGCGCCCGCAATATACCGGAATGGCGTTTGTTAAAGCAACGTCGGAAGATAAGATGGAGTTGGTTGCCAAGCGTGTGGAATATATGCTACGAACCAGACACCGTTTGAAAGATGGTGTCAAAAACGATTTCACCGTAAGATTGATGACGGAAATGGTTGAAAAAGTTCGCAGTGTGGGCTTTGTTCTGTCGGCATTATTGGCAGCGATTGCTTCCATTTCTTTGATTGTCGGTAGTATCGGCATTATGAACATGATGCTTGTATCTGTAACCGAGCGCACGAGAGAAATAGGTACCAGAAAGGCACTGGGCGCGCCAAACAGTTGGATAATGATGCAATTTTTGGCTGAATCGGTGTTAATTTCGTTTATTGGCAGCTTTGTCGGCATGGTGTTTGGAATAGCCTTTTCGCAATTAGGCGGACATTTGTTCGGCTATGAAGTACCGATTTCCATTTGGTCTGTTATCGTATCGGTAACGGTTGCGGTGGTAGTAGGTATTGTTTCGGGACTAATGCCAGCCTTAAAAGCGATGCGCTTAAACCCGATAGATGCGTTAAGGTATCAATAAACAAAAAAATAGCCAAAATAATGCTTGCCAGAGTCTCGATTCTATGGTATTATCAGGAAGTTTTTAAACAAAAGAGGACGAGAAATGCCGATAGATACAGAAACATTAGCCAAAATAGAAGCCAACAAAAGACAATGGCGCGAAGGTATAGCGCAAGAAAAAGACATTGAAACAGCAGAGCGTCAAGAAAGTTTTCGAGCACTTAAAGAAGGTATCATCAAAAAGTTTGTCGCCAACGAGCTGGATTTGGAAGACCGCCAAGAGCAAAGCATACTAAAGCTGGTAGATAAAAATAGCGCGGAAGATGCTTCTTTAAGCCATGGCTATTTCCATGCGTGTACAGCGTTTGGCAAAACCTACTTGATGATGGCAATGGCAGAGGGCTATCGTGCGGAAGCTCCTCATAAAAAGATTATCATCTTAGAAGAAAATACCAAAGTCTTAGAGCAAGTTAAGCAAGATTTTATAGATAAGACCGGCTTTTCTGTTTCGGAGATTGGGGCTTTTTACGGCAAAGAAAAAACAGCCGACACGCCGATAGTTGTGGGTACTTATGCCTCTATGGAAAAAATGATAAATGCGGTCGGCAAAGAAAATATCGGGTTGGTATTATGCGATGAAGCGCATCATATTTTATCAGAAAACCGCCGTCGCGTAGCGCAAGTGTTTAACAGTTCCTGCCTTTATGGCTTTACCGCCACTCCGGAATATGACAAAGATAAAGATTGCGCGGATGTGTTTGGCAAAGTAATCGATTCGGTAACCTTACGAGAAGGTGTGGAAAAAGGTTTGCTTTGCAGTTTCAAAAATGGTCTGTTCGTTTCAAAAATTCCGGTAGATTTAACGGATGCAATAAATAACAGTGGTGATTATGACGGAGAAAAACTTGCAGAAATCCTTAAACAGTCACACTTGCATGGCATAAGAGAAGAATTGGCGGATTATTACTTAACCTCATCAGACCCGATTATCGGGCAAATCAAGGGCAAACCCACAATAATCAACGTTCCAAACCAACATGAAGCAGATGAACTGGCAACAGTGTTTAATCAAAAAGCGGGTTATAATATAGCGCAAGCCTATCATACCAACAGCGGAGAAAGTCCGTTGCAAGAATTTAATTCCGGCAAGTTTCCGGTCTTGATACAAGTCAATCGTGTCACCGAAGGATATTCAAACAAAAAAGTAGAAGTCTGCATCAACTACCCGACAGCGAGCAAGGTCAAAGCTGCGCAAAGAGGGGGTAGAGCTCTTCGTCAAGATAAGGAAAATCCGGATAAAGTAGCGTTGATAATGGATATAGCGTTTAAGAGAAACAACAACAAAAGCACGTTGGAAGAAATTCGTGAAAACGGGCAAGTTCTGTTTATGGATATAGCCGAAGACGTCGCCATTATATCTTCCAATATGCGTCCAAAAATAGCAGAGATAAACAAAAGCCGTCACAAAAATACGAACCAAGATAAGGATGAGGTTGACACAACACATCTGTTTGATGTTGTGGTGGATATGGAAGATTTATATGACATGAACTTCACCAAACTTATTCATGAAGAAGAAAACATGCCACAGCGCAATAAGTTGGATACCGATTTAATAAGTAGTGTATTCCAACACCAATGGCTTTTGAAACAAAACGGTAAATCATTAAGCGATGATGAAAAAAGCAACTTATGGAAACAAATTATTCAAGCAAAGCTGGAATTATTTACCTATGTCCAAGCAGGAAAAACACGACAAGCATATGTGATAAGCCAAGAGCAACAAAGTGCTTTCAAACAATACTTGCAAGAGCAGGGTTATGACGTAACCTCGCCGGATGAAAAATATCAAAGCGTTGAACGTAATAAGTTGGATACTGATTTAGGTAATACTGTATTTCGAGACCAATGGAGTTTGAAACAAAACGGTAAATCTTTAAGCAGGGATGAAAAAAACAATTTATGGAAACAAATTCAAACGAAGCTGAAATTATTTACCTATGTTCAAGCAGGAACACAACAAGCATATGTGATAAGTCAAGAGCAACAAAGTGCTTTCAAACAATATTTGCAAGAGCAAGGTTATGATGTAACCACACCTGATGAAAAAGTAAAAATCGTCATCCAACGCAAAAAGTTAGACACCGATTTAATAAGTAGTGTATTTCAAAGTCAATGGCTTTTGAAAAAAAATGGTAAATCTTTAAGCATCAAAGAAAAAAGCAACTTATGGAAACAAATTTACCAAGCAAAGCCAGAATTATTTACCCAGATTCAAGCAGGTGCCAATCAAGCGTATGTGATAAGTCAAGAACAACAACAAGCATTCAAACAATATTTGCAAGAGCAAGGCTACGACGTAACCACGCCTGATGAAAAATATCAAAGCATTGAACGTGATAAGTTAGATACCGATTTAGTGAATTACGAATTTCAAAATCAATGGATTTTGCAACAAAATGGTAAATCTTTAAGTAAGGATGAAAAAAGCAACTTATGGAAGCAAATTATCCAGACAGAGCTGAAATTATTTACCTATGTTCAAGCAGGAAAAACACGACAAGCATATGTGATAAGCAAAGAAAAACAAAATGCTTTCAAACAATATCTGCAAGAGCAAGGCTATGATGTAATCCCTCCTGATGAAAAATATCAAAGAGTTGAACGTGACAAGTTAGATACCGATTTAATAAATACTGTATTTCGAAATCAATGGAGTTTGAAAAAAAATGGTAAATCTTTAAGTGGCAAAGAAAAAAGCAACTTATGGGAACAAATTACTCAGACAGAGCTGAAATTATTTACCTATGTTCAATCAGGACAACATCAAGCATATGCGATAAGCAAAGAAAAACAAAATGCTTTCAAACAATATCTGCAAGAGCAAGGTTATGAGGTAACCACGCCATATGATAAATTGCATGAGGCGCAAGAACAAGCCACTCAGGCAAAAACACCGGAAGAGCGGAAAAAATATCTGGCAGAAGCCAAAAAAATATTTGAATCCCTCAATCCGAAAATAACCAAAGATAAAACATGTGAAATATGTTTGAACAAAATCTCTCAATCCCGCGAATAAGGATAAAGTTAAGGGAATAGGAATTCTGTTTTTGATTATTTAATCAAGCTCTAAAACAAAAAAAAGCCTCAATGAAGAGGCTTTTTTATATATCTGCCATAAAGAGAGATTATGCTTTCTTTCCGTTAAGGCGCAAATAAGCCTTTTCTCTGCCGATAAGCGGCAACAAAGTTTTTAATTCCGGTCCATTTGCCTGAGCGGTGAGAGCCATACGAATAGGGTGGAATAAATCCTTACCTTTTCTGCCGGTTGCTTCTTTAAGTTTATTCATCCAATTATTGAAAGTGGCATCATCAAAATCGCCATCCGGAAGCATTTGCGCAGCTTGAGCCGTAAAGTCAGCATCTTCCATAATCGGTTCAATCTCTTTGTTGCAAATATTATCCCACAACAAAACATCTTTGGCAACTTCAAGATTTCCTCTAACATCGTTCCAGAAATTTTCGCTCACGCCAAAATTATCTTTAAGCGCGCTATAAGGCATATTGTGAACAAGTTTAGTATTAAATTTCTTCAACTCTTCTTCATCAAATTTCGGCTGAGCGTGTCCGATTTTGCTAAAATCAAGAGTTTGAGCCAAATCATCTAAAGAATAAAACGGTTCAATCGCTTCCGAAGTACCGAGCTTTGCCAAGAATGAGCAAATCGCCATAGCTTCAATGCCGTCTTCACGCAATTCACGCACACCAAGACTGCCGAGTCGTTTAGAGAGTTTTCCCTCTTTACCGGTCAAAAGCGGCAAGTGTGCAAATGTCGGAACAGTTCCGCCAATAGCCTTAAACATCTGAATTTGTGCAGCTGTATTGGTAACGTGATCTTCACCTCTCACAATGTGTGTAATTTTGAAATCCACATCATCAATAACAGAAGGCAAGTGATACAAATAGCTACCGTCTTCACGAATGATAATCGGGTCAGAAAGTTTACTTGCTTCATAGCGGCAAGTTCCTCTGACAACATCATCCCAAGCGATTTCTTCATCAATCAATTTAAAGCGATAGTGCGGCTTACGTCCTTCAGCCTGAAAGCGAGCAATATCAGCTTCTGTATAAGACAAAGCCTGTCTGTCATAAATCGGTGGTAATCCTCTGGAGAGTAATCTCTTGCGCTTAAATTCCAACTCCTCAGGTGTGTCATAACAAGCATAAATTCGCCCTTCTTGCTTTAATTTTTCAACAACTTCATCATAGCGAGCAAAACGAGCGGATTGTCTTGCTTCTTCATCCCAAGAGATACCCAACCAAGTCAACGCATCTCTGATACCGTCTTCATATTCTTTTTTAGAGCGAAGTTTATCTGTATCATCAATTCTCAACAACAACTTACCGCCCATCTTCTTTGTCCAAAGATAGTTAAACAAGGCGGTTCTGGTATTACCGATATGCATCCAGCCGGTAGGGCTTGGTGCAAATCTGACTTTAATATTTGACATTTGTTATTCCCCAATAAAAAATCAATTAGGCAAATAATACTTCGAAATTTTATAATTTCAATCTTAAAATCAAGAAAGCGTATATGAAAAATAATTTTTTACTTGCAATTAGTGCGGATTGAATATAAATAAAGCGATGATGAATATTAATTTTTAGGAGAAACAAAATGCCTTCAGTTGTAAATGGCGATTTGTGCATCAAATGCGGAACATGCGCAGGTGTATGTCCTGTAGAAGCATTTCATGTTTGTGATGAACAATATGTCGTAGATCCAGATACTTGCATTGATTGCGGTGTTTGCATTTCTGAATGCCCGCAAAGTGCAATCACATCTGATGATGAAGCAGAAGAAAAATGGGTAAAAGTAAATGCTGAACAAGCAAAGAGCTGCCCAAGCGCTTAATCTACTAAACAGATAGGATACAAAAGAAGGGCTTAAGAGGGAAACCTTTTTAAGCCTTTTATTTTAGGAAGAAGAAAATGTCTAATTTTACCAATGATTATTTGCTGGACAAACAAGTAAAAATTTATCAACCGACAGATGGCTATCGCGCCTCAACGGATGCTGTGTTTTTATCGTCTTTGGTGGATGAAAGAAAATTGAAGAACGGGACTAAAATTTTAGACGTTGGCTCAGGAACCGGTGCAATTTCGCTATGTTTAGCATCAAGAATGAAAGACAAAAATGTAAAAATTAAGGGGCTGGACATTCAAAAAGAATTGGTAGAATTATCAAATCAAAGTGCTAAGGCAAATAATTTTCAAGACATTTTGTCATACGAAAATTTTGACATTAGAGAAGATAGAAAAGAAGAGCTAAATAGCTATGATATTGTAATCACAAATCCGCCCTATAGCGATCATGATATGCCCTCGCCGAATGAAAGTAAAAAATTGGCGCATAATCATCAAAACTTTGATTTAACAGGATGGTTGATTTTTTGCATAAAAATGTTAAAATCAAAAGGAGAGTTGTATCTGATAAACAGAGCCGAGGCAATTAATGAAATATTGTCGGCATTGCATAATCGTGCAGGTGATATAAGAATTCTGCCGCTCTATTCGAAATATGGCCAAGACGCCAAAAGAGTAGTGATAATTGCCAAGAGGGGAGCGAGAGGAGTAACAAAAATTTTGCCTCCTTTTTATGTGCATAATCAAGATGGTTCTTATACAGATGAAGCTCAAAAAATTTTGCGCATGGGAAAGAATTTCTTTGATGAGGGCAAATGATTAAAATAAAAGATTATGAGATTACCATAAACGAGGAAAAGAGCCCTTTATCCTGTTATAATCGCCTACATGAATATAAAATAGGCGCAAAAGAGATAACGCCGGAATTTTGTAAAGATATACTGTCTGCAACAGATAATTCCAAAGTAACACGAGAAATTATTGAATTAATCAAACAAAAAACGGATAAAAATTTAGTGGAATATGCTAAATATCGTCCACTTTTGATTGGCAGTATCTTAAACCGCAAAGAACAGAAATCTGTTTTAGAAAAAATGCGAGATTTAATAGACGTCGTCAACGAAAAAAACAGTAGGTTAAACACAGAAGATTATTTGTTGACAAGTCTGGTGTACGCTGGATTAAAAATCTCTTTACCAACGTATCTACAAAATCAGGATATAGATAAAAGGGATATTAAAAACATAGAGAGCTATCTGCTGGAGCAAAAAGTTTATCAAGAACAAACGAAAATACTGCAAGAGGCTCAAAAGAAAGCCACAGAAGGTAAAATTTTTAATCTAAAGCAAACAAATAATACTGAAAGAGGATATTTAGGTCATCAAAATTTAGAAGATTATTCAAAGCTGGAAATTGATGATATAAAAATTCTAACCATAGACAATTGCCAAAATATCCCTCAAGCGAATAATATAGATAGCTCAAAACTGGAGTTGCTAAATATAGAGCAAACAGACCTAGACGGTTTGGTGCTAAGATTACCAGAGAGTATAACAGATATTTCTTTCAAAGATGTAACTCATTTTTCTAAAGATATAGATTTCAGTAACTTGCAGAAATTATGGCGTGTATTGATAGAGCAATCCGATTTGAGTGATACGGAAAATGTATTTTTCCCGCAAGGTGCAGAAATAGGATTGTTTTATATAGATGGAAAAACACAATTACCGCAGAATTTTGATTTATCACCGTTTGCTAATATAGTCTTGTTAGAATTAAATCAGGATAATATAGAAAAGATAAAAACATTTCCGGAAAAGGTTCAGACGTTAAGCGTTCGCAACTATCATGCGCAACAAAAAGTGCTAGATTTAAGCAGTATAAAAAAGTGTGAAAAAATAGAATTTCAGAACTCATGGTTGAGTAGGTTGGAAACGATAAAATTTCCTCAAAATGTCCAAGAAATCAATTTTAAAGATTGTAAAACCATGCCGGAGCAATTGCAACTGAATATAGAAGGCTTAAAACGCGTAGCACTAAGTGGAGAAACAGGCAGAAATGCTCCGTTATATGAATTAATTTTGCCACAAGATAAAAATATAGAATTAAAAATTGAAGAGCAAAACATAAAACCTAAGATATACTACGGAGCTAAGCCACTATCTCCGATACAAAAGATGATGAGTAAGATAAAGAATAACTTTTCACGATAAGAAAGCGATATAAAAAAAGTGCTTTGACAATATATCAAAGCACTTTAAAAATAGGTAATCACTCACCAAGGCTAACACTTAAATCTCCACTGAGAAATCCCATATTGTCTGCGGCATTTTCAATGGCTTCGGCCTGACGAATTTTAATCCGCTCATTACTTTCAATCCGTTTCAGCTCATTATAGCGAGCATCACGTCTTTCTTCCAGACGTTCAGCCTCAGGCGTATATCCTTGAGCATCTCGCTTAGCTGCTGCAGATATCATACTATCAACAGCTATCGTCATCGGCATGGATTTAAGACGCTGACCAGCAAAAGAAAAATCTTTCGGCGGAGTAACCATGATATAAAGGGATTTTAATTTTTCTCCCGTCATCTCATAACGCTTTCTAACTTCTTGCGTTATTTTCGAGGGATTATTAATGACCTCGTCGAAAGGTAGTTCGTCAATGACTTCTTGGGTCAATGCTTTTAGTGTCATTACATAGGTGGATTCAGTCTCAAATAAATTAAGATCTAATCTCCCCTTAGTGTCTATGGTTAACTCAACGAAGTCCTTATAAACAACAGTTCTATCGTTGACCTGTTCTACACCCCATCTGAAAATGTACGCCATGACAGTAAGAAAAAAGCCAAGAGTCAGAACGCATAATAGCGGTTCTTGCAAAGAAGATAAAAATTTTTTCATAATGTAAAAAAATTTAGTTAAACAATAAATATATAAATAATTAATTTGTAAGATAAAATTAGCACGTATTTTTTTTTGTCAATATTTTTTTCTAAAAAATGAAAATTAAAACGCTATTTTTTAGAAAAAATGTATAGAAATCTCCTAATTTATTAGAAAATAAATCAGCAAAAAAACTTTCGGTCTACTCTTGTTAATTAGTAAGGCGTGATGTTGTTTAAAGATTTTACCGTGTTATTCTATGCGAAATTAGAGTTTAATGAAAACATAAAAAAATCCCCTATCTGAAGATAGGGGATCTCTTGAATGGAATAATTAAGCATTTAATATTGCATAAATTTCGTCAATTGAACGAGCTTTTCTCAACTTTTCGCAACTTCCCTCTGTTTTCAAAATACGAGAAAGCGCTGCTAAGGCTGTCAAGTGATCAGCACCGCTGTTTTCTGGACTAATGAGCAAGAAAACCAAATCAACAGGCTTTCCGTCCAAAGAATCAAAATCAACAGGTTCTTCCAGTCTTGCAAACATACCGCAAACTTTATCTAAGCCTTCAATTCTGGCATGCGGAAAAGCAACACCTTCACCATAACCTGTGGAACCAAGATTCTCACGTTCCCAAACAGCGTCAAAAACAGCACGTTCATCTAAACCAGAAAGTGCGGCAACGCGTTCAGAGAGAACCTGAACAAGCTCACGCTTATTAGCTGCTTGAAGATTATCAAGAACAGCGTCTTTAGAAATTATGTCTGCAATATTCATTAGCTTATTCCTCAAAAATTAGTTATCAGCTTTCGGTTCAACCCAACCGATATTACCGTCTTTACGACGATATACCATACTAATATGGTTATTAGCGCTGTTTCTGAACATTTGAGCACATTCATTGCTCAAATCCATCAACATAACAGCTTCACTAACGGTACATACAGGAATATTTGCATCAGTTTCAGCAATAGTTAATGGAGCATTTTCATTAACATCAACTTCTTCATCTTGCTCAACCAACGGGAGAACAGCAGAGTAAGCTAATTCTGCCAAACCGATTTTGCTCTTATGACCGCTCAATTTTGTTTTATGGCGGCGCAAACGAGTCGCAATGTGTTCATTAGCATTATCAAAAGCAGAATAAGGATCCGCAGCAGAACCTGAACCTTTCAATACAATATTTTTTGCAGGATGTACGGTAATTTCTGCACCAAAATCTTCGCCTTCTTTAGAAAAAGCAACAGAGCAGCTGATAGGAGCGCTGAAATACTTAGAAACAGAAGCTTCAACACCTTCTTCAACGTGTTTACGCAATTTATCGCTAATATCAACTTGTTTTCCTGACAATGTAACTTTCATAACATTTCCCTTCAATCATTTATTATTTTTCTAAACAAATCATATCCCGATTTACAACAAAAAGTCAATAAAAAAGGCCTAATTTTATATTGAAAAATTATCGCCGAGATAAACTTTTCTAACTTCCTCACTGGCAACAATTTCACTAGGAGTACCTTCCATTAAAACAGAGCCTCCATGTAATATATAAGCTCTATCAATAATATCCAAGGTTTCACGAACATTGTGATCGGTAATAAGCACTCCCAGACCACGATTCTTTAATTGAGAAACGAGTTCACGAATTTCCCCAACAGCAATAGGGTCAATACCAGCCAAAGGTTCATCTAAAAGAATATAGTTAGGTTGTCCGGCTAAAGCTCGAGCAATCTCAAGACGGCGACGTTCACCACCGGATAATGCTATGGATGGAGATTTTCTCAAATGCGCAATAGAAAATTCATTTAAGAGGTCTTCAAGCATTACATTTCTTTTTTCTTCATCATCAACAACAATTTCTAAAACCGCCTTAATATTATCTTCAACGCTTAAATTACGGAAAATAGATGCTTCTTGCGGAAGGTAACCAATGCCCATTCTGGCGCGTTTATACATCGGTAAATAAGTAATATCTTGCCCGTCAATATGCACATCGCCGTAGTCTGGAGTAATAAGACCTGTAACACAATAGAAACAAGTGGTTTTGCCCGCACCGTTCGGTCCTAATAATCCGACAGCTTCGCCTCTTTTTACGTTCAAGGAAACATTACGCAAAACACTTCTATTCTTATATCTCTTACCGATATTAAAAACTTCCAGAATAGAATTTTGTGCATCAGAATATTTATTCATATTACTTATCCTTTTTCTCTTTTAGAGTGCTTTCAATTAACTTGCCGGAAATTCTTCCGCCGTTTTTAGCAATAAGTCTACTTTTAGAAGTAGTGAAATCAGATATAGCTTTATCACCTTTAACCATATTGCCGTTTTTAGTAATAACCACATTACCTTCAAGTTCAGCAACATTCTTTTTAACAAAGTAAACACCGCTATTAGCTGTTGCTGTATTATCAGCTTGTGTGACTTTAACATCATCATAAAATCTGAATTCATCTTTTGATTGAAAATAAATAGCTTTAGGAGCGGTTATAACATTTGTCCCTTTATCTATTTTAACATTTTTTTCTAAAGTAAATGTCTTTTTATTCAAATCGTAAATTCCACTTTCAGCAACAGCAGTGTAGCCGTTTTTATCTTTAACTTTCACGTTCTTCTCTAAAGTGAAAATTTTCTTTTTACTGTTATAAATTCCAAAGTCAGCGGTTGCAGTATAACCGTTACTGTCAACAATTTTGACATTATCAAAAAGTTTAACCAAACCGGTAGATGCCTGATATTCACCTCTATCGGCAAAAGCTTTCTTTCCATCAGAATAGATTTCAGTGTGTCCTTTACTATAGGCTTTATCTATATCAAAACTTTTAGTATCTTTAAAGAAGGCGGTAACAGTATTACCTTTTAAAGTATCTTTCCCTTTTTTTACAGTTGCATTTGTAGAAATAAATTTATTATCATTAAGAAAGAGAGTTGCTTTATCTGGAGATTTTAATTCAAAATCTTTACTCCTAATAACAACATTTTTAATAAGAGTTCCTATACCTTTTTTCTTATCAAAAGTAAATTTATCAGCTTCAAAATGTCCTCGTTCACCATCGCCAATAATTTTTTCATTACCAAAACCATATTCCTTGGCAAAATCATAAGTTGCACTATTGGTGTGCGCTTCCATTTCTTTATTATAGTTCGTAACAACATCCTTGTTTAATTTTAATATCTGCTGCTTTTGATTATATGTACCAAACTGAGCCGTTAAGGTGATGGTCTTCCCTTTATCAAGTGTTTTAGCAGAAGGATTTGTTAAATTGTATAATTTTTTTCCAGGCTCAATTTCTTCCACGACATCTGCGCGAAGCGTACTGAGTTGATTATCTTTTTCCGTAATCTCAAACACCGTGTTTTTCATACGGAATTTTTCAAAATAAACTTTTTCTTCATCTGCCAAAGCAAGAGTAGTATCGCTATTTGTATCAAAATCAAACAGTGCAACTCCAACACCTAATAAAAGAGCGGTAAGACAAGGAAGAAAAAGTTTTAAGAAACGAACAACTTTGGTGCGTTTACTAATATAAACCTCTTCTTCCTCATCTAGAAGATTCTTTTCACCGCTAAAAAAGCTATCAATTTTTTGAGTCTCAAACACTCTTAAGCAACTCCGGCTTTCAAACAATCATGAATATGGATAACGCCAATAGGCTTCTTATCTTGTACAACAAACAAGTTTGTAATGCCACGGCCTGTATTGTTCATAACATTAACAGCATCTACAATTAATGCGTCAGGATTAATTGTGGTTGGGTTCTTTGTCATAACTTTAGAAACCTTTTCTGTAATCAGGTTTGGCGACATCCAACGTCTCAAGTCACCATCGGTAATAATACCAGTTAAGTTACCGTCCTTATCTGTAATACCAACGCAACCCAACATTTTTTCACTCATAACAAGCAGAGCTTCTTGCATATCAGCGTCTTCGTTAAGCAAAGGTATTTCAGAACCTGTATGCATAACATCAGCCACTTTGCATAGAATAGCACCTAATTTACCACCAGGATGTCTTTGACGGAAATCGGTAGCAGAAAAACCTCTGCGCTCCATCAAATCAACAGCTAACACATCACCTAAAACAATCGTTGCAGTTGTAGAAGAAGTTGGAGCTAAACCCAACGGGCAAGCTTCACCATTATCTGGTAATTTCAAAACGAGTGTTGAATTTTTACCTAATGCACTTTGAGGATTCTTTGTGATAGCAATCAACGGAATATTATGACGTTTAGCATAGATAAGAATATCAGACAATTCTTTAGATTCACCACTATATGAAATTGCAATGATAACATCATCATCAGAAATCATACCCAAGTCACCATGGCTGGCTTCTGCTGGATGTACAAAAAACGAAACAGTACCGGTAGACGCAAATGTTGCTGCCATTTTACGAGCGATATGCCCAGACTTCCCCATACCGGTTACAATAACGCGTCCTTTAGTGTTTTGTAATAAATCAAGTGCAACAGAAAGATTGCTATCCAGATTATTTTTCAATATTTGGAGAGTTTCAATTTCACGATCAATGGTTTCAACAGCATGTTTCAAATCATCATATTGAAGACTATTGTCAGCCGTTTGTAAATTAGTCATATTAAATCCCCTAAAAAAGATAACGTTGGGCGAATAGTGTCACAAAAAATCCAATTGTGCAAGTCTTATTTAAGACTATATCCGATGATAACAGATAAAAGTAAAGAAATCTTATACTTTTTGTTCAAAGTTACCACGTTCATTTTGCTGCCAATAATGCAGTTCTCCATCTAATGTTTTAATCTGTTTCCAATAATTACGGGCATTATTGAGAGCATTTTCATCATTACCATCAAATATATTTAAGATTCGCTCATATTGAGAAAGTATTTCTAAGCTAGGTGTTGCCCCATCTGCTAAAATTAATAATTGAGCGTTGTTTTCATTGTCTTCGTTTGCTGAAATAAAGATGGGTTGGCTTTCAACAAACCCATCTTTTTTAGAGCCATGAGGTAAGAATGAGTCTTCGGCATAAGTCCACAAAAGAGCATTAATAAATTCTACGCGTTCTTCGTTACCAAGTAATATCTTGATGCGCTTTCCTGTTGCGTAAGCCTTTTCACACAATTTGGGTAAAACTTGTTCCAAAGGCGCTTTTTGTAAATGATAAAAATCAACTCTAATCATTTTCTCTAGCCAGTTCTATTGTTGAATAAAAAGTGTTGTCTAATCCTTGAATGAACAGCGTTAATGGACGATAATCGTCAAAAACGGCATATCTAATGCTTTCTAATAAATTTTCAGCAGAATAAATTTCCGAACGGTCCGCCTCTAGAATAATATCCCCGACACTAATACCTTTTTCTTGCAGGGGGGATTGAGATTCTATTTTAACGATAGCCAAACCACGAGGTGATGCTTCTTTAACAGCGATTTTGAGCTCGGAAATATAAACAACATCTTCGTTATTTCCTTCATGATAATATTTACGGCTCTCACTAAGCGCTTTATTAGTAATGTTCTTTAATTCTTTTTCAGGCATTTCTTGAATTCTAATAACATTGCGAATTTCTTCTCCGTAACTTAACGTTTTCAAACGCAATGTTTGCCCAGGTTCCATCGTTTCTGTAAATCTCTGAAAGTCAGAAACATCTGTTGCTGGTTTGTCATTGTATGCAATAATAATCTCTCCGACACGTAAACCTTCTTTATAAGCGGAAGATTCTTCATCAATAGCTGTGATTACAAAGCCAGATTTATCCGTATATTTGTCAAATCCATAAGCAATTTCAAATCCTAACCAGCCACGGCGTACTTTTCCTGTTTCAATAATTTGGGATGATATCCAATTGGCAATATTGGATGGAAGCGAAAAACCTATACCACTTGCACCGTGTACAGTAAAAATAGCAGCATTAACGCCAATAACTTCTCCGTTCAGGTTAAACATAGGTCCACCAGAATTACCGCGATTGATGGATGCATCCGTTTGAAGATATTGTTGTTCACCTAAACCGATATTACGAGATTTAGCGGAAATGATACCGGAAGAAACACTGACACCAAGTCCGTAAGGGTTTCCAAAAGCCAAAATTTTATCCCCGATTCGTGCCTGCTCCGCATCACCGAAAATAACGGATTTAAAAACTAACGGATTATCTTTATCTTCTGTTTTATTATCAACTTTAAGAACGGCTAAATCGCTAGGCTTATCAATTCCAACGATTGAAGCTTCAAAAGATTTGTTATCGTTGGTTAAAACAGTTATTTTCTTAGCGCCTTCAATAACGTGGTAGTTTGTTAAAATATAACCGTCGCTGCGTATAAAAAAACCGGAACCGAGCGCTTCTCTTCCTTGTAACATCGGATCAATCATCACATTGTCCATGTTACTCTCTTTAGTGTCAATCACAGTCTTTTCTGTAGATATATTAACAACAGACGGCATTAGTTCTTCAACAAGATCTGCATATGAATCAAGAGCCTTTGCCTGAAAAGAAAGTAATAGACAGCTAATAAGAATGAAAGAAAAGCGCATAATTCACCTCTTATTTTAAAGATTTTCCAAAATAATTAAAGAATTCTCCTTCAGGAGCTAATACCAAAGAGGTATCGCCGTCAAAAGAATTGCGATAAGCTTCAAGTGAACGATAGAAAGCATAAAAATCTGGATCAACGCTTGTTGCTTTATTCCAAATTTCAGTAGCTTTTCTGTCGCCTTCACCTTTAATTTGCTGAGCTTCTTTTTCTGCATTTGCAACAGTAATAGTAGCTTCTTTATCTGCCGTAGCACGAATTTCTTGAGCTGTCTTTTCACCATCGGCCCTATAACCTTTAGCCTCGCGGATACGCTCTGTCTTCATTCTGTCATTGATAGCTTGTGAAACCTGAATAGGTAAATCCGCACGACGAATTCTTACATCAACCACAGCAACACCGAGTTGTGCAGCATCTGCTTTTACGGCATCACTAATTTGTTTCATAATTTCAGTTCTCTTTTCTGAAAGCAATTCTTTAAGTGTGAAAGTTGCTAAAACATTTCTGGCTGAAGAGTTGACGATTTCCTGCAAACGATTCTGAGCCTGATATTCATTACGAACAGTTTTATAGAAAGTTAAAGGTTCAACAATTCTGTAACGAGAAAAAGTATCAACATCCAAGCGTTTTTTATCCTTTAAAACGACTTCTTGAGCCGGTGGTTCTAGGTTAAGTAGTCTCTTATCATAAAAAACGACATTTTGAATAAAAGGAACTTTTATCTTTAAGCCGGGTTCTTGAACTAATCTGACCGGATCTCCGAATTGTAAGACAATTGCTTGTTCCGGCTGTTGAACGATATACAAAGATTGCGACGCTAAGAATAATAAAATAACTGCGCCAACAAGAATAATGTGTAAATTCTTTTTCATATTCAACTCCATTATTTAAGAGGTAAAATAGGCATCATGTTGGAACTGTTTTGCCCTGGTTCCATAATAACTTTTTTAGACTTTTTCAAAACATCTTCCATTGTTTCCAAATACAGTCTTTTAGAAGTAACCAATTTACCGGTTTTGTAAGCATTATAAACAGAGCTAAAACGTTGAGCCTCACCTTCAGCTTTGCTGATAACAGCTTCTCTATATGCCTCAGCCTCTTGTTTGCGCTTGATAGCTTCACCTTCTGCTTTAGGTAAAACTTCATTAGCATAAGCTTCAGCTTCGTTTTTAAAACGTTCTGCATCGGTCTTTGCTCTTTGAACTTCATTGAATGCGTCAACAACTTGCTTTGGTGGGTCTGCTTTTTGAAGTTTAACACGAACAATATTAACACCGGTTTTGAAGTTATCTAAGAGGGCTTGTAATTCTTTTTTTGTATCATTTTCAATTTTGTTACGATCGCCTGTAATAACATCTTCCATTTTAGATTGTCCGATAATTTCTCTCAAAACAGATTGAGCGGCAACTTTTACGGTTGAATCAGGTGTTCTTGTCTTAAACAAATAATCTTTTGCATCTTTAATATTCCAAACGACAGTAAGGTTAATATCAACAATATTTTCATCACCTGTGAGCATATGGCTTTCAGTTAGTTCATTGGAAGAAACTTCACGGAAGGAACTTTCATTAACACCAAGATTAATGCTTCTTTCTTTACTGACATCAACAATATAAACTCTTTCAAAAGGATAGGGTAGATGATAATGCAATCCGGCATCTGTTGTTTCTACATATTTTCCTAAACGCAAAATCAACCCTTGTTCACTGGGTTGAACTTGATAAAATCCAGAAATGAGCCACAAAAAAAGAATAATTCCGATGATAAGTTTATATACACCATCAAAATTATCTTTATTGTTCTGCATTTTTGTAATTTTTGCAGTAAAATCAACAACCTTTGTTTTAGAAGAGTTGTCGTCGGAGTTATCCCAAGGATTAACGTCCAAAACGGTTAATTTTTCACTCATAAATCAAAACCTCTAAAAAATATCGTAAAAAACGTATAAAAAACATATTTTCAGTAGAAAAATAATATAAAGCTCGTATAAAAACAATATTGAAAAAATAATATCCACATTAGGGGAAATATAACAGAAAGTGAGATAAACCGATGGAAATTGATAATATGTATCTGGTAAGAAGATATTTTAATCAGGAAAATGTGGTTGTAAAAGAGCTGGGTAATCGTTTAATCGTCACAATTAAAGAGCCTGAAAATGCAACTGCGGCGGCTGCGCTAAAAAAAGAGTTGGAACAGCTAAATCCATCTAAAAAAGTAAGCGTAATATTTGTGCAAGACCACAAAGAGGGGGAAATCAAAAATGATAAATGGCAAATCAAAGGTGTTAAGCACATAATAGCGGTAGCTTCTGGAAAAGGTGGTGTCGGAAAGTCAACAACATCGGTAAATTTAGCATTGGCTCTATCTAATTTAAAGTTAAATGTAGCACTGTTTGATGCGGACATTTACGGTCCATCTATCCCAATGATGTTGGGGTATGATAAAATGCCTCCGAGTTCATATGATGGTGTAACCTTCCAACCATTTAAAGAATGCGGTATCGAGTCTATGTCTATCGGCAGCATGATTGCAAATGATACGGCATTAATCTGGAGAGGGGCAAAAGCCTGTGGAGCTATTGAGCAGTTATTAATTCAAACCGCTTGGGGTGATATAGATGTGATGGTTATTGATATGCCGCCGGGAACCGGTGATATACAAATAACTATGTCTCAAAAAATAGATTTTTCTGGAGCGATAATTGTTTCCACACCTCAAGATATCGCCTTAATTGATGCTGTGAAAGGAATTGGTTTGTTTAATAAAATCGGCGTACCGATTCTTGGTGTTGTAGAAAATATGAGCTATTACATTTGCGAAAAATGTGGTCATCGTGCAGACATATTTGGACATGCCGGAGCAGAAAAAACGGCGGAAAGATTCGGTGTGGATTTTTTGGGAGAGATACCTTTGCACTATGATATTCGCGTAAACTCAGATGCGGGAACACCGATAGTTCAGAGTGAGCCAGATAGCCCATACGCGGAAGCGTACGAAAAAATCGCAGAAAAAATTGCCCAAAAGCTTAATTTAAAATAAAAAAAAGCTCAGAAAATCACTTAAATAGCAAAGAGTTATTTATTGACCTTAAAAAACTCTTTGCGATTTTTTCTACCCATGCTCCAAAGATTTCCCCAACCATTGATAGGTTGAATGGTATATTGTGAGGGGAAATTGAAATCTCTACTAAAGAATAAAGATGTAGTTTTTGTGTAATTATTCATGGGGCAAAACCCATAAAAATCAACTTGTAAAAGGTTTGCTTGTTTTAGATAATGGACGGCATCAACATATTCCTTACTGGTATTGATACGGTCGCTGTCATCAAGAATAATAAGACCACCGGTATTGAGAGCTTGAACTGCGGTGCGCGCACAATCGGCGCGACGTTTCCCATCAACAATAATAATGTCGTATTTTTTATTATCTTCAAAAATAGCATTAAAATATCCTTCGCCTTCATCACGCCAACGAACATCCAGATTATCGCAAACAAACTCTTGTTTCCACTTTTCAAACCAAGTGGGATTATCTTCAATGCTGGTAACCTGTTTGGCTCGTTTAGCCCAAAATAGAGAAGAATTACCGCATCCGAATTCAAAAACTTCTTTATCGGAAACATCAAATTGGGCTATATATTCAATAGCTGGATAGGTATACCACGGAATGGGATTGCCGTCTCTATCAATACAAACTTTTTCATCAATAGTACGTTCTATGGCAAATTCTTTTTGCCACATTTCTATGAATTTTGTAAATTTTTCACTATACATTGAACACTTGCCTGAAAAATAAAGCGCGCTAAAAATGGCGCGCCAATAAAATAAATGACTTATAAATTATATTTTTTTGCCGGGTTTAACATAAGCGATAGCCGCATGTTCTTCGCAATATGTTTGTCCGGTTTTAACTCTTTTCCCGCAAAAACAAAAATCATCATCGCGAGGATCACCTAAAGGCCATCTGCAAGTATGATTGTCTAATTTAACGAGAGGAATATTTGTTTCTTCAACGGATGGATTTTCTTTTCCCAATAAATTCTTTTCTTCATTTTTAACTAAAACAGCATCTTCATGAGCTTTAGTGTTTGTTTTGAGAGATTTTTCATTATTCTCAGGTGTTGATTTAGCTACAGCCTTAGCAGCTTTGGGGTTGCTCTTTGGTTCAGATGCTTTTTTAATAGGGGATGGTCTGGCTGTTAAGCACAAACGATGAACTTTGCCGATAATAGAATTTTTTGTAACATTTAAAGCCTTGGCTATTTGTCCGGTTGTCATACCTTTGTCCCACATTTTTTTTAATTCTTCAACGGCTTCATCGGTCCAAATCATTTTTTTACTCCATAACGTTATTTGCCCATTTGCGCGAAAGCATAATCTAAATGTATTTAAAATGCAAGTATAACGTTTTTTTAAATTCTTTTTTTCTAAAATAGCTTATCATGTATGAGAGGTAAAAAAATATGAAAAAACTTCTATTAGGGATTGCATTACTTATAACAAGTATAAGTGGCGTATCTGCAAAGGTGTCAGATTATGATAAATATTTTCGGGTAGACATGAAAATGGAGATACCTGATATAAATGAGTACATCAAAAAGTTAGATTCAAAATACACTCTATATGATAAAGGCTACGATTCGCGCTTTAAGATGGGGAACAGTTTCAAAAAAGAGTTTAGTCAAACCATCAGAACTTATGGTATGAGTGAGGGGCGCATAAAAAATAGCTACGAAGATGATTTGATGGAACTGTTAAATTGGTTACCTAAAGAAAGCTACCAATATGTGGGGCCTATGCTCCACCAGATACCGGGAATGTCAGAAAAAATATTAAACATGCCCGGAATAAAGGAAACAAAAAATAAATTTCCGGAAGATGTAGCAGAAAGAATGAAAGGTATTGAAAATATAGAATTTATGTCACCGGCATTATATTTCTTGCTAATGCCCGAAATTTGGGGAGAGAAGAAACCAGAAACTTTAGACAGGCCAAAACCGAAACGTGTAAAGAAGCCTAAAGTAACCATAGAATTGCCGGATTATCTTAAAGAAAAGGCGGATATTCCAACTAAAGTGGCAGAGAGAAAACCTGCAACAGCAGTGAAAAAACAAAAACCAACTTCAGTTATGGATGGAAAATTAAGAACTCTATCTCCGAATTTAACGTCGCCGCTTACGACCAAAGATGTAGCTGCTTTTGTAAATACGATAGATTCTATTATGGATTTTGGGATGAAAGATAATATGCGTAATTTTTCAAAGTTGATAATAGGAGAAAGTTTGCTGGATATATGGGAGCAAGAGCAAGGAATAGCCTTGATGCAAAATTCTCTGAAAGATTTAGTAAATCCTTGTCAGCGCTTAGTCTTGAAAACAAGATTTGCAGGATTGTACGATGAGTTTTCTGCTATTGTTGTAAAAGAAGGGTTTAGCCCGGAAGAGTGGGCATATACGTGTGATAAAACAGTAAAGGCATTTAGAGTGCTGGAGGCAAACCAATCTATTGCATACGCTGTTAGATATCACAGAAAAGGGTATTATGACCAATATATCAGTCAATTACCAAGAAAATGGCGAGAAGAAATGTTTGCAACTGAAGCAGCTATTGTAAAGATGTATTCTGTATTTAAAGAAGATGTAGATGCTGTACGTCCGTATCATAAAGAGCTTTATGAAAAATTCTTAAAAAACAAAGGAATGATGTTGACGGCACCGATATTTTACTAAAGTTTTTGAAAAAAAATAGTTGCAATTCATAACTATCTTGTATATAAATCACACAAAATGACAAAACTTAATTTTAAGGATGGATTAAAATGGCACGTGTAACAGTTGAGGACTGTGTAGAAAAAATTCCTAATCGCTACGAATTGTTGTTGGTGGCAGCACAACGCGCAAAAGATATTGAAGCTGGTTCACCGATTAAAGTAGACAGAGATAACGATAAAAACTCGGTTGTTGCTCTTCGTGAAATTGCAGAAGGAAAAGCTGATATTGAAGAATTGCAAAAATCACTAGTTATGGGACTTCAGAAATATGTTGAAGTTGAAGAGCCGGAAGAAGAAGAGTTGGAGATATTGGCAGCAGAAAAAGAATTGTCTGGATTGGATTCTCAATTTGACGGCGATACAATTTTAGATGCAGCTTTGGCTGATAATATGCAAATCCAAGATTCTGATGGTGAAACATTGGATGTAGACGGTGATGATTTGTCATTGGATGATGCAGATTCTGATTTGGATGATGATTTATTAGACGGTGGAGATGATTTTTCAGACAGCTTAGATGATCTGGATGAATAAATAGTTTAATAAATTTTAAGAAAAGATAAAGCAAGATGGTATAAACTCATCTTGCTTTTTTTTTATTAATGCGCTATAAACGACAAATGGGGGTAAAAGAAGAGGTCGCATGTTAAGACAGTATGAATTAGTAGATATAGTAAAGTCGTATGATCCAAATGCAGATGAAGATGCTTTGAACAGAGCATACGTTTTTGCAATGAAAAAACATGGTGCGCAATTACGAACATCAGGAGATCCGTATTACTCACACCCTATAGAAGTTGCCGGAATATTAACAAAATTCCGCTTGGATTGTAATTCCATTATAGCAGGTTTATTGCACGATACTGTTGAAGATACAGATACAACGGTAGAAGAAATCAAAGAATTGTTTGGACCACAAGTGGCAGCTATCGTTGATGGTGTGACAAAGCTGGCTATTATTGAGCAAAAGTCAGGATCCAGCAAACAAGCTGAAAATTTCCGCAAATTACTATTGGCAATGTCAGAAGACATCAGAGTCTTGCTGATTAAATTGGCAGACCGTCTTCACAATATTAGAACATTGCATTTCTGCCCAGAGGAAAAGAGAAAAAGAATAGCAAAAGAAACTCTGGATATATATGCTCCGTTGGCAGAGCGTATCGGCATGCAAGAGATAAAAACAGAGTTAGAAGAAATAGCTTTTGCCGAATTACATAAAGAAGCGCATGATTCTATCGTGGCGCGCTTGAACTTTTTGCGTGAACAAGGAAGCAATCTTGTTCCAAAGATTATTAGCCAATTAGAAAAAGATATGGAAGAAAATGGGGTAAAAGCAACCGTTACCGGAAGAGAAAAATCTCCATATTCTATCTGGCGTAAGATGCAGTTGAAAAATGCTTCGTTTGAACAATTATCAGATATTATGGCTTTTCGTATATGCGTAGATGATATAGCATCATGTTACCAAGCCTTAGGTATTATCCATAGCAAATATCATATGGTACCACGCCGATTTAAGGACTATATATCAACGCCAAAACCGAATGGTTATCAGTCAATACACACAGGTGTCATCGGACCGGAAAATACCAGAATTGAAATACAGATTCGCACTAATGCTATGCACGAAATAAATGAAAAAGGAGTTGCTGCGCATTGGGCATATAAACAAGGTCAAAAGGTAGAAGGAAAAAGTTTCCGTTGGTTGCGAGAGTTATTGGAGATTTTGGAACAAGCACAAAATCCGGATGAATTCCTCGAAAATACCAAATTGGAAATGTATAATGACCAAGTATTTTGCTTTACCCCTAAAGGGGATTTAATCGGGTTGCCTTATGGTTCAACACCGGTGGATTTTGCATATGCGGTTCACTCAAGTGTTGGCGATAGATGTGTTGGCGCTAAAATTAATGGTGAAATTAAACCTTTAAGAAGTGTGTTACAGAATGGTGACCAAGTAGAAGTATTAACATCAAAAGCACAACACCCATCCACAGAATGGGAACGCTTTGTCGTTACCGGAAAAGCAAAAGCGGCGATTCGTAGATATGTTCGCGCATGCAAACGCGAACAATTTTTATCTCTGGGTAAAGACATTCTGGAGAAATTGTTCAAGCAGGAAAATCTGGAATTTAATGAAAAAGCGATTTACGCGACCTTGTCGCATTTTGAATGCGAAAGTATGGACGATTTGTATGCAAAGGTTGGCGAAGGGCTGGTAACCGGATGGGATGTATTAAGAACGGTATATCCTGCATATAAACAATCCAAAATTACGCAAGTTGTAAATTCAATTAAGCTTTCCAAAGCTAAAAAGAAGAAGAATAACGCTTTAAAAATAGAAGGACTGATTACAGGTATGGCGGTACACTTTGCAGGTTGTTGCCATCCAATTCCTGGAGATAGAATTGTCGGTATTGTAACAACGGGTAAAGGTGTGGCAGTGCACTCATTATCCTGCAAAGCTCTTGAAAAATATGCGGATGAGCCAGAAAGATGGTTGGATATTTCTTGGGGTGAAGATGCTGAAACTGAAAATCACACAGCGCGTATTAAAGTGATGATAAGCAACGAGCCGGGAACATTGGGAGAATTGTCCAACTTGATAGCAAGACAAAATGCAAACATTGCTAACTTGAATATCGTATACAGAACGATTAGTTATTTTGAAATACTAATTGATGTGGATGTTAAAAATACAGATCATTTAAACGATATTATTGCGGCACTAAAAGCATCAAAAGTTGTTAGCTTTGTTTCACGTGTATAAGGAGGTACAATGTCCCGAACCAAGAAAGAGGGACTTGGACTACAAAAAATATATATAAAAATAATACAAAAACTGACTTCAATAAAAGGGTCCCCTGTGGCAGTAGCTAAAGGCTTTGCAACAGGGGGGGCATGTCTTTTACACCATTTGTCGGATTTCATTTGGTGCTATGTTTAGGTGTGAGTAAAATCACAAAGCAAAACAATATAGCCAGTGCATTAGGAACACTAGCCGGCAATCCATGGACATTCCCTTTTATTTGGTATTTGGTCTTTCACACCGGAATTTTTATTTTAGGCCAAGATGCTCCCGAACAAGAAGTGGATTTTAGACTTCTATTTAGGGAACTTTTCCATTGTGTGATAAATCTTGACTTTAGTCGGTTTTGGATAGATATTTGGCCTGTATTCTACCCAATGTTGATTGGCTGTATACCACTGTATGTGATAGTATGGCAAGTTATGTATCATATGATAAAACATGTACTTAAAGAAGAAGCGTGCGGAAAGGAAAAAGATAAGATGATAATGGGGCTCGGTTGCGATATAGTGCAAGTATCTCGTTTTGCAAAAGGTGAAATGTTTCTGCTGAAGTTCATAAAGAAATATTTTACCCACAATGAAATAAAAGAGTTGGAGCAAAAGAATATATATCAAGATACAGAAAGTCTGACTTTAGCTGTTGCCACCAGATTTTCTGCAAAAGAGGCTGTTTCAAAAGCATTAGGAAGTGGCTTTCGCGGTGGAATAACATTAAAAGATGTTGAGATTGTGCACGATTCTCTGGGATGTCCGCAAGTAAATTTATATGGAAAAGCACTGGCGCGTGCATATTATGTTTCTAAAAATCAAAATATGAAAGTTCACTTGACGATTTCCAACGAACGAGAGTATGTTAATGCGGTTGCTGTGTTAGAAAGCCTATAAATCCATGTAGAGATAACTGGAACACAAAAAAAATCGGGCAAATAACCCGATTTTAAATTTTTTTATAAAACGTCCAAATTAACCTTGACGAGCTTTATACTTAGGTTCTCTTTTGTTAATAACATAAAGACGACCTTTACGACGAACCAACTTACAACCTCTAACACGGTCTTTCTTAGACTTCAAAGAGCTATATATTTTCATTTTTCTTATTCCTTACACAAAAGTTTGAGCGAAACATACGATAAATGTTTTAATTTGTCAAATAATTTTTTCACTTGAATTAGATTTATTTGCCTCTATAATAGCCAAAGTTAAGAAAACAGGCAAAGAGAGAAGATGAAATTTACAACGATTATCTGTCTGGGAATGTGCATATTTTCATTTCCGGCATATTCATCAAGCTACTTAGAAGATGTTAGAAATCTGGGCTATGTATCCGGAGAAGGATTGGCCTGTGGTGCTTCACGCTATCCATCCTATGAGTTAATTGCACGTGCTTATTTGGTTAGTAAAGCCAGAAGTGATCAGGAACAAGCGGATGGTATGTATGAATATAACAAAGCCAAAGCAACCGCATATATGGAAAAAAGAGGAGATGGCTATTGGGGATGTGAAGAAGTTAATCGGAGATTCAACAATCAAAAGATTTTCCAGTCAACTTTGTATAAAAATGGAACCATAAAACTCCCAGATGGCAAAATTTTGAAACCTCGTCAAGAATATGATGTAAGATTGGTTTACAATCGGCAAGAAGATGAACGAGGTAAGTTAAACGCATTTTATGATAAAATAATGGCAAAAAAGCGTCAACGCGCTGCCAAGGAAGGAATATATCAAAAAATAAAACAAGAAGAAATAAAACTTCGTCAGTATTAAACTCTATAATCTAAAAACGTAAAGGAAGAAACGAATGGCCTCATATCAATACATTTATGTCATGCAAAATTTGAGCAAAGTATTTCCAGGTGGAAAAGAACTGTTCAAAAATATCAGCTTGTCATTTTTCCCCGGAGCAAAAATCGGCGTGCTGGGTGTAAATGGCGCCGGTAAATCAACATTATTAAAAATCATGGCCGGAGTTGATAAAGAATTCAATGGTGAAGCCTGGGCTGCCGAAGGTGTAAAAGTAGGTTATTTAGAGCAGGAACCGAAATTAGATCCGGCGAAAAACGTTATGGAAAACGTAATGGATGGTTTAGGAGAAACTGTTGCTTTATTAAAACGTTTTGAAGAAGTTTCAATGAAGTTTGCAGAACCTATGTCAGATGATGAGATGAATGCCTTGATAGAGGAGCAAGCCGCATTGCAAGAAAAAATTGATGCAGCAAACGGATGGGATATAGAAAGAACAGTGCAAATAGCGATGGATGCTTTGCGTTGTCCTCCGGCAGATGCCGATGTAACAAAATTATCTGGTGGTGAAAAAAGACGTGTAGCGCTGTGTCGTTTATTGCTATCAAAGCCGGATATGCTATTGTTGGATGAACCGACAAACCATTTGGATGCAGAGTCTGTTGCATGGCTGGAACATCATTTACGAGATTACAAAGGAACCGTTGTGATGGTAACACACGACAGATATTTCTTGGATAACGTAACCGGATGGATTTTGGAATTAGATAGGGGACAAGGTATTCCTTATGAAGGAAACTATACTTCTTGGTTAGAGCAAAAGCAAAAGCGTATAGAACAAGAGGCTCGTGAAGAAAGTGCTCGCCAAAAGACTTTAGCAAACGAATTGGAATGGATTCGTAAAAATCCAAAAGCAAGACAAGCGAAATCAAAAGCCCGTATTAATGCTTATGAAGAGTTATTGGCAGAAACTTCAAAAGAACAAATTACTCAGGCCTATATCAATATTCCGATGAGTGAAAGATTGGGTGATATGGTAATAGAAGCCAAAAACATTTCTAAAGCATATGGAGACAGAGTGCTTATAGATAATTTATCCTTTAAGATTCCGAAGGGTGCAATTGTTGGTATTATTGGTCCGAATGGTGCCGGTAAAACAACTTTGTTTAGAATGATAACCGGACAAGAAAAACCTGATTCTGGTGAAATCATTATTGGTGAGACTGTAGATTTAGGCTATGTGGATCAAAGCCGTGATGAATTGGATGCCAACAAAACGATATGGGAAGAAATATCTGATGGATTAGATATTATTGAACTCGGGAAAAAACAAATGCCATCAAGAGCATACGTTGGTCAATTTAATTTCAAAGGAACAGATCAACAAAAGAAAATAGGCCAATTATCTGGTGGTGAAAGAAACCGTGTACACTTGGCAAAAATGTTGAAAAAAGGCGCAAATGTAATTTTACTTGACGAGCCGACAAATGACTTGGATGTAGACACATTGCGTTCTCTTGAAGAAGGAATTATGAACTATCCGGGATGTGTTCTAGTAACCTCTCACGATAGATGGTTCTTAGACCGTTTGGCAACGCATATTTTGGCCTATGAAGATGAAGGGCATGTAGAGTGGTTTGAAGGTAACTTTGAAGACTATGAAAAAGATAAGATTCGCCGCTTGGGTGAAGATGCATGCAATCCTCATCGTGTTAGATACAAAAAATTAGAACGCTAAAAATAAAACCGGTAGAAATACCGGTTTTTATTTTATTAATGCTTTGTAGAAAACCACCACTTTAGTGGTGGATGAATAAAAAGTCGGCGATATAATAAAGATATGCA